>NZ_JADDRN010000049.1:0-22383 GCF_017355445.1 Delftia sp. SD018 | reverse complement strand
CAGCAGGCGCGTTTGCATTGGGTGCGTGGACTGTGCAAGGGCCTGCCCGGCGTGGCCCAGCAGCTGCTGGGCCAGATGGAACAACAGGCCCAGGCCGTGGGCACCGCACGTGAAATGCAGGAGCGTCGCGAGGCCTGGTCCAGCTACCGCCAGCACCAGGCGGCCTGGCTGAATGCCTGCATGCAGGCGCTGCAGGGCGCACTGCAGCCGGGCAGGGCCACACCGGCCTCCGTGCCACAGCGCGGGGCGCTGCAGTTCGAGCTGCTCAGCGACGATGTGGTGGAGAACAAGATCCTGGCCTCCCGCATGGCGCTGGCCATGGGGGAAACCACGGCACCCGTCTTCGATACGCTGCGCCTGCGCATGCAGGCCATCGAAAACCAGGAACTGCCATCCGACGACATTCTGCGCAGCGAGTCCGTGTGCCGCCATCTGGTCGAGCAATGGCTCGCCAGCGGCCTGCAGCGCGGCGATCTGCAGCGCGTGAACGATCTGCTGCAGACAGCCCTGGCACCGCTGCTGGTGGCCGGATACCAGGCGGCCCACCAGCTGCTGGACGGCCAGGGCGTCACCCGTTCGCAGGACGTGGCCATGCGGGTGCGGCGCACCGAGGGCGGCCACTCCACGCGCGCCATGGGCCTGGGCCCGGCCACGGCGCCTGTCTCGACCTCGCAGCCTTCCTCGGCCTATGCGCCCACGCAGATGGGCGGCGTGCCGGGCGCTGCCGCCTCCTATCCGCCCAACGGAGCACTGCCCCAGGGCCAGATGCCCGTGGGCCTGACAACACTTTCGCGCGCACGCCACCGCGCCCATGAAGTCGTGGGCCAACTGCGCCGCCTGCTCATGCAGCCTGGCGTGGGCGTGCCGGGCCTGGTGCCCGGCGTGGGCGGCGTGGGCGGTGGCCTGCAGCAGGCCCCCGCATCGGCCGCGCTGACCCAGGCCCTGCTGGAGCAGCGCGTCGTGGCCCAGACGCAGTACCAGCAGATGCTGGCCCGGGGACTGACCACGCTGCAAATCGATGCCAGCCCGGCCGCCATCGGCCAATTGGTGGGCCAGGTGCGCGAGCGCTCGGCCGAGCTCAAGCGCAAGGCCACCACCTCGGGTGAAAAGGCCACCATCGAGATCGTGGCCCTGATGTTCCAGGCCATCCTGACCGAGGATCGCATCCCGCCCTCGGTGCGCGTCTGGTTTGCCCGGCTGCAGGTGCCCGTGCTGCGCGTGGCCCTGGCCGAGCCGGAATTCTTCAGCAACCTGCGCCACCCGGCCCGGCTGCTGATCGACCGCCTGGGTTCGTGCGTGATGGGGTTCGACGCCTCCAGCATCAGCGGCAGCGCGCTGGAGTCGGAGATCCGGCGCATCGTCCAGGTCATCGAGCAGTACCCGGAGACCGGCCAGAAGGTCTTCGTGCTGGTGCTGCGCGAGTTCGAGGACTTCCTGGCACGCTACCTGACCCAGTCGCAGGACAAGGCCAAGATCGTCAGCGTGGCCCAGCAGGTGGAGCAAAAGGAAACCCTGGCCATCCAGTACACGATAGAGCTGCGCCACCTGCTCACCGACATGCCGGTGCGCGAGGAGATCCGCGAGTTCCTGTTCAAGACCTGGACCGAGGTGCTGGCCCTGGCCGCCGTTCGCCACGGCGCCAAGGACGCGCGCACCATGCGCTTCAAGCAGGCCGCCAGCGAACTGGTCTGGGCCGCCAGCGCCAAGCCCACGCGCCAGGAACGCTCGCGCGTGATCCAGACGCTGCCGACGCTGCTGCAGACACTGCGCGAAGGGCTGGCCCTGATCGGCGTCACGGGCGAGGGGCAGTCCGCACGCATCAAGCTGGTCACCGACACGCTGGCCGAAGCCTTCGTCTCCAAGACAGCGACCATCGCACCGGCCCGCATCGAGGCCATGGCCCAGCGGTTGTCCCATCTGGAGCAGTACATCAGCGAAGACGGCATGCTCGACGAGGACATGCCGCTGTCGCCCGAGAACATCGAGATGATCCTGGGCGTGGACACGGCCGGGCTCAACGTCATCCCGAGCACCAACACCCCCGTGGACCCGGTGATGCTGGAGTGGGCCACCTCGCTGGAGCCGGGCCGCTGGTTCACGCTGGACCACAACGGCGCGCGCATCCAGGTGCAATACACCTGGCGCAGCCGCCGCAAGCAGCTGCACCTGTTCGCCGCGCTCGATGGCACCTGCCACCTGCTGCAGCTGCGGCGCATGGCCTCCTACCTGCAGTCCGGCCTGCTGTCCGTGCATGACGAAGAGGCGCTCACGGTGCGCGCGACGCGCGATGCGCTGGAGAAGATTCAGGCGAACCCTGAAAGGCTAAGCTCCCCCTGAGGCGCTACGCGCCTTCCCCCTCTCTACCCGCTTCGCGGGGGAGGGGGACGATGCCATCGGCTAGGCGCCCCCACCGCGAGGCGGCTCTTGCTCGGCATCTCCCGCTTGGGGACGCGCCAGTTTTTGAGATCAGGCCTGGGCCAGGCGCTGGAACAGGCCGCCGGGCAGGCGCTCCACGCGGCCTTCCAGTTCAAGCTCCAGCAGGTGGGCCTGCAGGGCTGCGGCATCCATGCCTGTGCGGTCCATGAGTTCGTCCAACGACAACGGGTCGTGGGCCAGGGCACGCAGGGTGGCGTCGTTCTCATGGTCCTGGGCGGAATGAACAGCTGCCGCTGCCGCCGCTGCTGCCGGTACGGGCTTGGCAAGCGGCAGGCGCACGGCCGTGCCCTGCAGCTCATCGAGCACGTCCTGCGCCGTTTCCACGAGCTTGGCGCCCTGGCGCAGCAGCGCATGGCAGCCGCGCGACTGGGGCGCGTGGATGGAGCCGGGGATGGCAAAGACCTCGCGGCCCTGTTCGCTGGCCAGCCTGGCCGTGATCAGCGAGCCCGATTGCAGGGCCGCCTCGACCACCAGCGTGCCCTGGGACAGGCCCGCAATGATGCGGTTGCGCTGCGGAAAGTGCGCGGCCATGGGGCCGGTGCCCAGCGGATATTCGCTGACGATCAGCCCATGGCTGGCCACTTCGCGGGCCAGGCCGATGTGGCGCCGTGGATAGACCTGGTCCAGGCCCGTGCCCACGACGGCAATGGTGACGGGCGCCGCCTGGGCGCCCGTGCGCAGCACCGCTCGCAGTGCGCCCTCATGGGCAGCGCCATCCACGCCCTGCGCCAGTCCGGAGACGATGCACAGGCCGGCCTCGGCCAGCGCCTGCGCCATGGCGCGCGCATTGGCCGCGCCCTGGACCGTCGGCCCGCGGCTGCCGACCATGGCCAGGGACTGTGGATAGGGGAACCAGGGACCAGAACCTGCCATGCAGCGCTCGCTGCCCTGCACATGCAGCAGCAGCGGCGGATCTTCGGTCTGCAGCAGC
This sequence comes from Delftia sp. SD018, assembly GCF_017355445.1. Classification (NCBI taxonomy): domain Bacteria; kingdom Pseudomonadati; phylum Pseudomonadota; class Betaproteobacteria; order Burkholderiales; family Comamonadaceae; genus Delftia; species Delftia sp. SD018. The sequence continues at coordinate 19,016 of NZ_JADDRN010000049.1, read as the reverse complement.
GCCTGCGGATACTGGGGATGGCCCAGCGCAAGCACGGCATGCGACTGCCCGGAAGCGGGCTGGTCCAGCCATTGCGCTGTGGCCGCCACAAGCTGCTCCAGGCGCTGGGGCACGGTCTGCAGCGAATGGGCCTGTGCCGCCGTCACCAGGCCTTGCCAGGCGGCTGGAGGGCCGCTCCAGATGTTCTGCGCGCCACCGCAGGCCGCCAGCAGGCGCCGCGCCGTGGTGCGGCCCACACCGGGCGTCAGCAGCAGCCGAAGCCAGGCGGACAGCTCCTCGGCAGCGAGCCGGTCGTTGGACTGCAAGGCGGCCGCCATGGCGTTGCCGGCAGGCCGCTGGGGCTCAGGGAGCCGGCGAGGTCAGGCTGTCGCCCACCTCGACGCCGCGCCGTGCCTCCAGGATCAGCGCGTAGGAGACGCGATCGAAGGTGCGGAACACCATGGCGTAACCATTGCGTTCGTCAGGCAGCTGCACTTCTTCCTTCTTGTCGCCCGTCTTGTCCACGATGCGCGCGCCACGGCGGATCAGCTCCAGCACCGTGCCCACGTCCATGCCGTCCTGCGTGCCCTTGTTGATGGCAATGACCTGGTTGTTGGCCGCCCAGCGCACGGCCTGGTCGCCGTACAGGGACACCACATGGGCCTTCACGGCAGCCTGCGGCGCATGCGGCGCATAGTTCATGTAGGTTCGTTCCGGTGCGGGCAGCAGGCGGTCGCCAGCACGCATCTCGGTCTTGGCGCGCGACAGGTCCACCGTGGCGGGAGAGGCCTGCTCGTGCTTTTCGCCCTTGCTGTCCACGATCTCCAGCGAGGTCTCGCCCTCGATGAGATCGGCCAGGCCCAGGTACTTGGCCTCGTAGCCCAGCACCTCACCGGAGATGGGATCCTTGAGCGCCACCGCATCGCGGAAGACACGGTACTGGCGCGGCAGGCCGTCGCCCTTGCGCAGCGGCGCCTCGGCGGTGCCGCGTGCATAGGCGCGGTCACCGCTGGCCATGAGCACGCGCTCGTCCGTGGTGGCGATGAGGCGGGGTGCGCGCAGCAGCGTTTCGGCATCCACCACCAGCGGCTCGGCCAGGAAGGGCTCGATCAGATGGGGCTGCAGCGTGGGCAGGGCCGCCTGGGCCAGCGACTCGCTGCGCGTGCTCGGAGACACGCGCACCACACCGGGCTCGCCGCCGTCGCCCATGGGACGCGCCGTGCTCAGGCGGGCATAGCCATCACGCTTGTCCAGGTACAGCACCTGGCCCGGATAGATGAGGTGGGGATTGGCGATGGCCTGCATGTTCATGCCCCACAGCTCGGGCCAGCGCCAGGGACGGCGCAGGTACATGCCGGAGATGCCCCACAGCGTGTCGCCGCGCTTGACGGTGTAGCTGTCGGGCGCATCGGGCGCCAGCTCGCCCACGGGAACGCCCTGCTGGGCCACCTGCTGGGCAGCCGAGCGCTGCGATGCCGTCACCGGAAGCTGCTGCGCGTGGGCCGCCGCGAACGCAGCGATCAGGGCCGTTGCGACAGTCCAGGTACGAGCTGTGGCGAATGCAGTCATGGAATTCCTCTTCTTGTGGCTGACGCAGCGTCCCTCCTAGGCACTGCGGCACGGCCGATCTTGTCATGAACGGCCATACAGGTCTTACAAATCAGCAAAGATTCTGCGTGCAAGGCCATGAGAGGGCAACGCTTATTGCGTCGTCCCGCTGCGCCCAGGCAGAAAAGTGGCGAAAATAACGACATTCACCGACCACGCCATGTCCATTCTGCCCATTCTTTGCTATCCCGACCCCCGCCTGCACACCGTCGCCAAGCCGGTTGCCAAGGTCGATGACCGCATTCGCCAGCTGGTCCAGGATATGTACGCCACCATGTATGACGCCCAGGGCGTGGGCCTGGCAGCCACCCAGGTGAACGTGCACGAGCGCGTGGTCGTGGTCGATGTCTCCGAAGGCCGTGACGAGCCCTTTGCGCTGATCAACCCGGAACTGCTCTGGGCCAGCGAGGAAACGCAGCTGGGCGAAGAAGGCTGCCTGTCGGTGCCCGGCATCTACGACGGCGTCGAGCGCTCCACCGCCATCAAGGTCAAGGCGCTGGACGAGAACGGCAACGAACGCATCATCGAGGCCGAAGGCTTCAAGGCCATCTGCATCCAGCATGAGATGGACCACCTGATGGGCAAGGTCTTCGTCGAGTACCTGTCGCCGCTCAAGCGCAACCGCATCAAGACCAAGCTGCTCAAGCAGCAGAAACAGGCAGAACGCGCATGACCCACCTGCCAGCGCTTCGCTTCATGCCGCGCTGGAAGATGGACGGCGCGGGCCTCGTTGCCTGGGCGCTGCTTGCCCTTGCCTTGTCCCTGCTGCTTGCCGGCTGCGCCGTGCCCGAGTGGCAAAAGCCCGGCACGCCGCGCTCCGAGATCGAGCGCTCCATGGGCCGCCCGACCCTGAGCCTGCCGCTGGACGGTGGCGGCACGCGCCTGGTCTACAGCCGGCAACCTGCGGGCCAGCAGGTCTACCACATGGATTTCGACGCCAGCCAGCGCCTGGTGCGCGTGGAGCAGGCGCTCACCATCGAACGCTTCCACGCCCTGCGCAATGGCGAGGACACCCGCGAAAGCGTGCGTCAGCTCTTCGGCCCGCCTGCGCTGATCGAGAGGGTCTACAGTTTCAACGGCGACATCTGGACCTACCGTATTCTGGAAAATGGCATTCGCCGCCAGGCCCATGTGCATATCGACCCCGCCGGCGTGGTGCGCCGCGTGATGTTCACCGACGAAGTGTTCAACGACGACGACCGTCGCTGAGCCTGCACACCGTCCCACTGTCCCTACTGGATTGCATGAGAGTCATTTTTGCCGGCACGCCCGAGTTCGCGCGCGTTGCCCTTGAACGCCTGCTCGCCGCGGGCTTTACCGTCCCCCTGGTGCTGACCCAGCCCGACCGTCCCGCCGGGCGCGGCATGAAGCTGCAGGCCTCGCCCGTCAAGCAGTGCGCGCTGGAGCATGGCATTGCCGTGGCCCAGCCGCGCAGCCTGCGCCTGGACGGCAAATACCCCGAAGAGGCCGCCGCCGCCCGCGCCGCCATCGAAGCGGCCCAGGCCGATGTCATGGTCGTGGCCGCCTACGGGCTGATCCTGCCGCAGTGGGTGCTCGATACGCCCCCGCGCGGCTGCCTGAACATCCACGCCAGCCTGCTGCCGCGCTGGCGCGGCGCCGCCCCCATCCACCGCGCCATCGAGGCCGGCGATGCCGAGACCGGCGTCACCATCATGCAGATGGACGCGGGCCTGGACACGGGCGACATGTGCCTGGTCGAGCGCCTGCCCATCACCGCCGACGACACCACGGCCAGCCTGCACGACAAGCTGGCCGACCTGGGCGGGCGCCTCATCGTCGAGGCGCTGGAGATGAGCGCCTGCGGAGGCCTGCCGCGCACGCCCCAGCCCGCCGAGGGCGTGAACTACGCGCACAAGATCGAAAAGGCCGAAAGCCAGATCGACTGGCGCCAGGATGCCGAGGCCATTGCCCGGCGCCTGCGCGCCTTCAACCCCTTCCCGGGCGGCGCCACGCAGTACGGCGATGAAGCCATCAAGGTCTGGGAGGCTCACGCCGACCCCGCCATCGCCGTGGCGACGGCAGCCCCGGGCACCGTGCTGTCCGCAGGCGCCGACGGCGTGCGCGTGGCCTGCGGCCATGGCGTGCTGTGCATGACGCTGCTGCAGCGCGCGGGCGGCAAGCGGCTGGCGGCGGGCGATTTTCTGCGCGGTTTCGATCTGCCTGAAGGAGCCGTTCTGGACGGCGCTGCCAGCGGCGGCACGCCATGAACCTGCAGCCCCTGGTGAAACGCGCACGCGGCATTGCGCGCGATCCCGCCTTCATGACCGGCGTGCGCGACATGTCGGGCACGGCGCTGGGCATAGGCGCCTGGGGCCTAGTCACGGGCGTGGCCATGATCAAGAGCGGCATGTCCCTGCCGCTGGCGCTGTTCATGGGCCTGCTGGTCTATGCCGGCAGTGCCCAGCTGGCCGTGCTGCCGCTGATGGCCGTGGGCGCGCCCATGTGGGTGGTCTGGTTCACGGCCATCTGCGTGAACCTGCGCTTCGTCATCCTCAGCAGCATGTGGCGCAGCTACTTTGCCCACCTGCGCCTGCGCCACCGCCTGGCCATCGCCTATTTCAGCGGCGACGTGATCTTCGTGGGCTTCATGAAACGCTACCCCGATGCCCGGCCCCAGCCCGAGCAGCTGCCCTATTTCTGGGGTGCCGCCTCGACCAACTGGCTGGCCTGGCAGATCCCGTCCACGCTGGGCATCCTGCTGGCCGACCAGGTGCCCCTGTCCTGGGGCCTGGGCTTTGCGGGCGTGCTGGCCCTGATGGGCGTGCTGCTGTCCATGCTCAACGACCGTGCCACCTGGGTGGCAGGCGTGGTTGCGGCCAGCGCGGCCGTGGCGGCCTTTGCGCTGCCGCTCAAGCTCAATATCCTCGTGGCCATCGCTGCAGCCGTGGCCGCAGGCCTGCTGGCAGAAACGCTGCAGCAGCGCCTGCGCGCACTGCAGGCGCCTGAAAAAGGGGAGTCGAGCCCGGTGATTCTCCCGCCCGATATAGCCCATGGCGAGCGCCATGCCCGGCTGCCGCTGGACGAAGACGCCCGGCCCGTGGAAACCAAGGAAAAGGAAACGCTCTGATGGATCTGTCCTGGCTGTGGCCCTGGCTGGCCTGCGTGGGCCTGGCGGCCATCACGCTGTTCACACGCGCCTTCTTCCTGATTCCCGAGCGCGAAGTGCCCTTGCCGCAATGGCTCAAGCGCGGCCTCAAGTACGCGCCGCTGGCGGCCCTGGCGGCCGTGATTGCGCCCGAGATCGTGATGACCAACGGCCGGCTGATCTCCACCGTGGTCGATGCGCGCCTGCCGGCCCTGGCTTGCGCGGTCATGTATTTTTTTTACAAGCGCAGCATCATGGGAACGATCGCGCTTGGCATGGCGGTCTATCTGCCACTGCATATCGGCCTGGGCTGGTAGGCGCAGCGCGGCCCAGAGCGGCCGAGAGCGCCCGGCTCCCCGGCTGAAACCGGATTACAGGCGCTCCCGATGCCCCGGATCGCCGGTGCGCCCGCCAGCTGCCAGGACGGGCACGCCGCCTACAATGGCCGCGCTTTACCTCTTTTTCGTTTCAATTCCATGGCGATCGCCACCGATCGCAACGCCGCCGTCATGAACATTCTCCGTTTCTCCGATCTGTGCGCCCAGGGCAAGGCCCAGGGCCAGCGCGTCTTCATCCGCGCCGACCTCAACGTGCCCCTGAACGATGCCGGCGAGATCACCGAGGACACGCGCGTGCGCGCCTCCGTGCCCGCCATCGAGATGGCACTGAAGGCCGGCGCCGCCGTGATGGTGACCAGCCATCTGGGCCGCCCCACCGAAGGCGAGTTCAAGCCGGCCGATTCGCTGGCGCCCGTGGCCCGCCGCCTGGGCGAGCTGCTGGGCCGCGAAGTGCCCCTGGTCGCCGACTGGGTGGACGGCGTGCAGGTGGCGCCCGGCCAGGTCGTGCTGCTGGAGAACTGCCGCGTGAACGTGGGCGAGAAGAAGAACAAGGAAGAACTGGCCCGCAAGCTGGCCGCGCTGTGCGACATCTTCGTGCACGACGCCTTCGGCACTGCCCACCGTGCCGAAGGCACGACCTACGGCATCGCCCAGTTCGCGCCCATTGCCTGCGCGGGCCCCCTGCTGTCGGCCGAGATCGACGCCATCACCAAGGCCCTGGCCAACCCGCGCCGCCCGCTGGCCGCCATCGTGGCCGGCTCCAAGGTGTCGACCAAGCTGACCATCCTGCAGTCGCTGGCCAAGAACGTGGACCAGCTCATCGTGGGCGGCGGCATTGCCAACACCTTCATGCTGGCGGCGGGCCTGAACATCGGCAAGAGCCTGGTCGAGGCCGACCTGGTCGGCGAGGCCCGCGCCGTGATCGACGCCATGGCCGCACGCGGCGCCGAGGTGCCGATTCCCACCGACGTGGTGGTCTCCAAGACCTTTGCGGCTGACGCGCCCGCCACCGTCAAGAAGGCCACCGAAGTGGCTGACGACGACATGATCCTGGACATCGGCCCCGAGACCGCCGCCCGCCTGGCCGAGCAACTGCGCAAGGCTGGCACCATCGTCTGGAACGGCCCCATGGGCGTGTTCGAGTTCGACCAGTTCGCCAACGGCACCAAGGTCGTGGCCCAGGCGATTGCCGAGTCCGACGCCTTCAGCATCGCCGGTGGCGGCGACACCCTGGCCGCCATCGCCAAGTACGGCATCGAGGACAAGGTCGGCTACATCTCCACGGGCGGCGGCGCCTTCCTGGAGGTGCTGGAAGGCAAGACCCTGCCCGCCTTCGAGATCCTGCAAAAGCGCGCCAACGGCTGAGCACGGCAACATCCGGATACGGGGCACTTTCTTGTCAGTGCCTCGCGGCGAAGCCACAATCGACACTTTGCGCAGCTGCAGCAATCCGCCGCAGCGCGCCCCGCACCGAGGAGAAATCCATGCGATCGTTCAAATCCGCTGGCGGCCTGGCCCTGGCGGGCCTCTGCCTGGCCCTGGCGGGCTGCGTCAATGCACCGATGACCAGCTACTTCGAAGCCACGGCCCAGCCCAAGATCGGCGCTGCCGGCCACTGGGACTCCGTGGCCAACGATGTCGTCGCCAAGACGCTGGAAACACTGCAAAAGACCGGCATCGAGCGCACCACGCCGGTCCATGTGGCCCTGCCGGCCGAGCCCAGCCAGTTCGACAAAGGCTTTCGTGAGCTGATCATCACCAAGCTCGTGCAAAGCGGCGTGACCGTCATGCAGCAGCCGGCCCAGGCCCAGCTGCAGGTGAGCTACGGCGCCCAGGTCGTGCGCCACGGCAAGCGCCTGCCCAACCCCGAACTCGTGCTGACGACGACGGTGGTGCGCAACAACCAGTACCTGGCGCGCAAGACCGACGTCTACTACCTCGAAAAGAGCGACGCCGTGCTGTTCACGGCCGAGGACGAGCGCCCCGAATTCCCCGCCAAGACCCTGAAGGTGGTGGGCCAATGACGCTGCGCACGCCCCTCCTGCCGGCCGCGCTGGCTGCCGCGGCCCTGCTGTCCGCCTGCGCCGTGCCCGCTCCCGCGACCACGCCCGAATCGTCGGCCGCGCGCCGCGGCGAGCCCACCTACCAGTCGGCCGCAGCCAACCCCTTCATCGCCAGCAGCCGCGCTGCCGTGGACGAGCTGGTCAAGGGCCTGAACACCGAGGAACTGGGCGAGGCGCCCGTGCTCGTGGCCACCGTGGTCAACGTCAACGACCTGACGCGCTCGGCCCCCCTGGGCCGCACGCTCAGCGAGCTGTACGCTTCCCAGCTGTCCGCCAAGGGCTACAACGTCAAGGAGCTGAAGCTGCGCGGCGATGTGTACGTCAAGGAAGGCACGGGCGAGCTGCTGCTGTCGCGCGAGATCAAGGACATCGCCCGCAACCACAATGCGGCCCTGGTCCTGGTGGGCACGTACTCGGCGGCTGCCAAGTACACCTATGTGAGCCTGAAGCTGGTTCGCACCGACGACAGCCGCATCGTACGCAGCCACGACTACGCGCTGCCCAACAACATCGACATCCAGCGCCTGCTGGGCGCCCCGGCCACGGCGCAGCGCTGAGGCCCTGCAGCCTGACTGCGCCCGTGTGCGCAGTCAGGCTGCGTCTTCTTCTCCCGACCTTCCCCTGCTTGCCCTCAGCGGACGCGCGCCGGCCACAGCACCGAGGCGATGGCCACCACCATCAGCGCCACGGCCGTCCAGTCCTGCCAGTGCAGCACCTCGCCCAGCCACCAGGCGCCGCTGAACACGCCCAGCACGGGGATCATCATCACGCTCAGCGTGGACGCCACGGGCGGCAGGCTGCGCGCCAGGAAGAACCAGACCGTCTGGCCAAAGCCCAGCACCAGCACGCCGTTGAAGACGATGGCGCCCGTGGCCTGGGCGTCGGGCCAGTGCCACAGGTGGCGCTCGAAGACGAAGGCCAGCACCGTGAGCGTCAGCGCGGTCAGCGCCACCATCCACAGCGTCATCGTCAGCAGGGGCACGGGCACCTCGGCGCGGCGCAGCTTCTGCGTGCCGAAGGCCCAGCTCAGCGCGGCGGCCAGCATCAGGCCCACGCCGATGGGGCGGCTGCCCAGGGCGCCGACCTCGTGCCACAGCAGCAGGAGCACGCCCGCCAAGGCCGCCGCAACACCCGCCCAGGCACGCGGCGCCAGCCGGTCATGGAAGAACAGGCTGCCCAGCACGGCCGAGAAGATGGGCATGGTGTAGCCCAGGATGGCCGCCCGCCCGCTGGAGAGCATGGGGATGGCAATGATGATCAGGCTGTTCCACAGCACCATATTGAACAGCGTCAGCTGCGCCAGCCGGGGCCAGTAGGCACGCGGCACGGCCAGCGGCAGGCGGCGCCAGACCACGAAGGCCGCCAGGATGGGCAGTCCCACCCACATCGAGGCCATACGGAAACTCAGCGGCGGGAAATGCTGCACGCCCAGCTTCATCACCGGCCAGTTGATGCCCCAGATCAGGGTCAGCGCGATCAGCAAAAGGATTTGTCGGGCGGTGAAGGCAGGCATAGGCCGCCGATTGTGCCCGCGGGCCGCCAGGCCCGCTGGATGCCCGACGACAGGCCCCGGGAAGGGCCGATCGCTAAAATCGCGCCCCATGACCTTTCTCGACATGCTGCGCAATGCCACCGCCCAGAACCAATCCATGCTGTGCGTGGGCCTGGACCCCGAACCCAGCCGCTTTCCTGCGGCCATGCGCGGCGATGCAAGCAAAATCTACGACTTCTGCGCCGCCATCGTCGACGCCACGGCCGACCTGGTGAACTCCTTCAAGCCCCAGATCGCCTACTTCGCGGCCCACCGCGCCGAAGACCAGCTGGAAAAGCTCATGGCCCACATGCGCGCCGTCGCTCCCCATGTGCCCATCATCCTGGACGCCAAGCGCGGCGACATCGGCTCCACGGCCGAGCAATACGCCAAGGAAGCCTTCGAGCGCTACGGCGCCGACGCCGTGACCCTGTCGCCCTTCATGGGCTTCGACTCCATCACGCCCTACCTGCAGTACGAGGGCAAGGGCGCCTTCCTGCTGTGCCGCACCTCCAACCCCGGCGGTGACGACCTGCAGGCCCAGCGCCTGGCCGACCTGCCGGGCCAGCCCCACCTGTTCGAGCATGTGGCGCGCCTGGCGCAAGGCCCCTGGAACACCAACGGCCAGCTCGGCCTGGTGGTGGGCGCCACGCGCCCGCAGGAGATCGAGCGCGTGCGTGAATTCGCGCCCTCGCTGCCGCTGCTGATTCCCGGCGTGGGCGCCCAGGGGGGCGATGCCGTGGCCACGGTCAAGGCGGCGCGCATCGGCGGCGGCCCCATCATCATCAATTCCTCGCGTGCGGTGCTCTATGCATCGCAGGGCGACGACTTCGCTGCCGCCGCGCGCACCGCCGCCCAGGCCACGCGCCAGACGCTGCAAGACGCAGCCGCTGCCTGAGACGGCAGGGAAGCCCGGCCATGCAAGGCAAATGGCTGGAAGACTTCCTGCTGCTGGCCCAGGAGCGCAGCTTCACGCGCGCGGCCGAGCTGCGCCATGTCACCCATCCGGCCTTCGGGCGTCGCATCCGCGCGCTGGAGGCCTGGGCCGGCACGCCCCTGGTCGAGCCCGGCGGCGGCCCCGTGCGGCTGACGCCGGCCGGTGAAGCCTTCCGCGACACGGCCGAGCAACTGGTGCGCACGCTGGCCCAGTCGCACGATGAACTGCAGGCCGTGGCCGGGCGCCAGGCCCGCGTGATCACCCTGGCCACGGGACGCACGCTGGCGCGCACCATCGTGGCCGACTGGCTGACGCGCCACGGCAGCGTGCTGCAGACGGCCGAGCTGCGCGTGGTCACACGCACGCTGGACGAGACCGTGGCCATGCTGCAGCGCGGCGAAGTCAGCTTCACGCTGGTCTACCACCACGCCGCCATTGGCGTGCGCCTGGACGGCCGCCAGTTCAGCTACCTGACGGTGATGCAGGACAGGCTGGTCCCCGTGGCCCGCGCCGATGCCCAGGGCCGTCCGCTGTACGAGCTGTCGGCCAGCCACCAGCCCCTCGCTCCCGTGCCCTACCTGGCCTTCTCGCACAGCATGGCCCTGGGCCGGCTGGTGGAAGACCACCTGGCCCGGCATCCGCTGGCGCCGCGCCTGCGCCGCTGCGTGGACTGCGACTCGGCCGACGCCCACTACGAATACGTGCTGCGCGGCCTGGGCCTGGCCTGGATGCCGTGGTCCATGGTGCGCGGCGACTGCCAGGCCGGCCGCCTGGCCGTGGCCGGCGACCCGGGCCTGGAAGTGCACTTCGACGTGCGCCTGTACCGTCCCAAGCGCCACCTTGGCCCCGCGGCCGAGCAGTTCTGGAGCGACATCACGGGCGCCTGACGGGTGCATGCATGCGCCCTCCTGGTGCAAACCCGCACCGTGCTGTGGAACAAGAGCGTTTTGGTGCTGCAATGGCTCCGCCTCGTGCCGAATCAGCACCAAATGCCTGGGTAGTCCTTCGCACAATCAATCTCATACATTTCAGGAATAACCCCATGCCCAGCAAATCCCTCCTGCGCCGCACCGCCCTGGCCTGCGGCCTGCTGATCGCCGCTACCGGCAGCGCCTTCGCCGACGACGCCGCCAGCTACCCCAACCGTGCCATCACCATGATCGTGGGCTACCCCGCCGGCGGCAGCACCGACCTGGTGGGCCGCTTCGTGGCCGATGGCCTGGCCTCGCGCCTGGGCCAGCCCGTGGTGGTGGAGAACCTGGGCGGCGCCGGCGGCGCCATCGGCGCGCAAAAGGCCGTCAAGGCCACGCCCGATGGCTACACGCTGTTCGTGGGCGCCAACAACGAGCTGGCCATCGCACGGCTGATCAACAAGAGCATCAAGTACTCCATCGGCGACTTCACGCCCATCGGCATGATCGGCTCCCAGCCCATGGTGCTGGTGGCCTCGCAGAAGGCCGGCGTCAAGACAGCCGCCGAGTTCAGCGCCCTGGTGGCCAAGAACCCGGGCAAGTTCAGCTACGGCAGCTCGGGCGTGGGCACGGCACTGCACCTGGCCGGTGAAATGATCAAGGAGCAGGGCAAGCTGCACATGACCCACATCCCCTACCGCGGCGTGGCGCCCCTGACCACGGACCTGGTGGGCAACAACATCGAGTTCGGCATGTTCGTGCTGTCCTCGGGCCTGCCCCAGATCCGCGCGGGCAAGGTCATCGCCCTGGGCACGACGGAGGCCAAGCGCTCGTCCATCACGCCCGACATCCCGGCCCTGTCCGAGCTGCCCCAGTACAAGAACGTGGACATCAACGTCTGGTTCGCGCTGATGGCGCCCAAGGGCCTGCCCGCACCCGTGGCCGCCAAGGTCAAGAAGGCGCTGGACGAGACCATGGCCTCGCCAGAGTTCCGCAAGAAGATGGAAGAGGCAGGCTCGGTGGTGGCCGATCCCAAGACGGATGCCGGCAAGTACATCAACGCCGAGATCGCCAAGTACACAAAAATCGTCCAGTTTGCCCATATTGAGAACTAAATAACCCCCTGAGTCGCTTCGCGCCTTCCCCCTTGAAGGGGGACGACAGCCTCGCTGCGGGGCGGCCCTTGCTCGCTGTCCCTCGCCTGGGTCACGCCAGTTCCAAAGGCAGTGCGCATTGCATCAGGGTTGTAGACCACGGAGTGAGTGATGGAAACTTTGCGATTTGACCTTCCCCTGCCCGACCTGAGCGCCTGGCGCGCGGGCAATACCGGTACCGAGGGCGTGTGGCAATTCGACTCGGGACGCCCGGGCCGCCACGTGATGATTTCCGCGCTGGTGCACGGCAACGAGATCTGCGGCGCCTGGGCCGTGTCCGGGCTGCTTCAGGCCCTGCACAACGGCCTGGCGCTGGACAACGGCCGCCTGACCCTGGTGCTGGCCAACCTCGATGCCTTCGACCGCTTCGACGCGGCCAGCCACGATGCCTCGCGCTTCGTGGACGAGGACATGAACCGCCAGTGGATAGACGCACGCATCGACGAGGGCAGCACCCGCGAACGCCGCCGCGCCGCCGCGCTGCGCCCCTTCGTGCAGCAGGCCGACTGGCTGCTGGACCTGCATTCCATGCACGAGCCCTCGGCCCCGCTGCTGCTGACCGGCATGCAGCCGCGCAACCGCGATCTGGCACGCCAGATGGGCGCGCCGGCGAACATCGTCGTGGATGCCGGCCACAAGGACGGCACGCGGCTGCGCGACTACGGGCGCTTCGGCCTGCCCGACGCCGAGGCCGGCGACTCGCGCTCGCTGCTGATCGAATGCGGCTTCCACGGCGATCTGGCCAGCCGCGACGTGGCGCACGACCAGTGCCTGCGTTTCCTCGAAGTGGCCGCCATCTTCGACAACGGCGCGCTGCACGCCGCCCTGCCCGGCTGGAAGCAGGCCGACGCACCGGCCCAGTGGGCGCTGGAAGTCACGGCGCCCGTGGTGGCCAAGAGCAGCGGCTTTCGCTTCACGGCGCCGTTCACGGGGCTGGAGCGCTTCGAGAAGGCCGGCACGGTGATCGGCGACAACGATGGCGAGCCGGTGATCACGCCCTATGGCGACTGCGTGCTGGTCATGCCCTCGGTGCGCCAGGCGCGTGCGGGCGTGACCGTGGTGCGCTTTGCGCGGCGCTCGCCGCTCTGAGCGGCACGCTTCAACCGAACCTCAGCCGCGCTGACAGCGCGCGGGCGACAGCCGTTCAGGCTGCACGCCCTGCGCGGCCAGGCGCGCATCCAGCGGCTCGCCGCGCAGCAGGTTGCGCGCCAGCAGGCTGTAGCCGAAGGCGCTCTGTATGCCGTAGCCGCCCTGGGCGGCCACCCAGAAAAAGCCCGGCAGCGGCGCAGGCGAGGCATCCCAGCCCACGGCCATCTCCCCGTCGGTCACGAAGCTGCGCAGCCCGGCCCAGGTGTGAGAGGGGCGGCGGATCTGCAGCGTGGTCACTTCCTCGATGCGCCAGATGCCCGTGGCCACGTCCAGTTCCTCGGGCGCCACGTCCTGCGGCGCCACGGGGTCGGCGTTGGCGGGCGAGCCCAGCAGCTGGCCTGCATCGGGCTTGAAGTAAAAGCCCTCGTCGGCGCTGATCACGGCGGGCCAGTGCGCGGCGTCCATGCCTTCGGGCACGGCAAAGGTGAAGGCACTGCGCCGCTTGGGCACCAGGCCGATGGGCGCTGCGCCCGCCAGCGCGCCCAGCGCATCGGCCCAGGCGCCGGCCGCGTTGACCACGCAGCGCGTACGCACCTGGCTGCCGTCGGCCAGGTCCACGGTCCAGACACCTGCGGCATGCGCCAGCGCACGGACCTCGGCGCTGCAGCGCAGCTCGCCGCCGCACTGGCGCAGGCCGCGCAGGAATCCCTGGTGCAGGCCATGCACGTCGATGTCGCGCGCGCCGTCGTCCGCAAAGCCATCGACCAGCAGCGCGGTATTCAGGCAGGGCACCAGGGCCTTGAGTTCATCGGGGCCCAGGCGCCGCGCCTGGGGCGAGTGCAGGAGCGCCTCGGCATGGGCGGCATCGAGCAGGTCCTTCTGCGCGGCCGTGCCCACATAGAGCACGCCGCGCGGCGCCAGGATGGGCGCCTGCACAAAGCCTTGCGGCGGCTGCTCGTAGAAGGCGCGGCTGGCGCGCGTCAGCGCCTGGACCTGCAGCGGGCCATAGTGCTCCTCATACAGCGCGGCCGAGCGGCCCGTGCTGTGGTAGCCGGGCTGGGATTCGCGCTCCAGCACCAGCACCGAGGCGCCGCCATCGCGCGCCAGCTGCCAGGCCACCGAGGCACCGGCCATGCCCGCGCCCACCACCACGAAATCACGGATGCTGCTGTCCATGGCCGGCCTCACTTTGCGTTCTTGCGGCCTGGCTTGGCCTGCGCGGGAGCCGCCGCTGCCTCCAGATAGGGCCGCAGATAGCGCCCCGTGTGGCTGGCCGGGTTGGCGGCCACGTCCTCGGGCGTGCCCGTGGCCACCACCTGGCCGCCGCCCGAGCCGCCTTCGGGGCCCATGTCGATGATCCAGTCGGCCGTCTTGATCACGTCCAGGTTGTGCTCGATGACCACGATGGTGTTGCCCGCATCGCGCAGCTGCTGCAGCACCTTGAGCAGCAGGGCGATGTCGGCGAAGTGCAGGCCCGTCGTGGGCTCGTCCAGGATGTAGAGCGTGCGCCCCGTGTCGCGCTTGGACAGTTCCTGGGCCAGCTTGACGCGCTGCGCCTCGCCGCCCGACAGCGTGGTCGCGCTCTGGCCCAGGCGGATATAGGACAGGCCCACGTCCAGCAGGGTCTGCAGCTTGCGGGCGATGGTGGGCACGTCCTTGAAGAAGGCATGGGCGTCCTCCACCGTCATCTCCAGGATCTGGGAGATGTTGCGGCCCTTCCACTGCACCTCCAGCGTCTCGCGGTTGTAGCGCTGGCCGTTGCAGATGTCGCAGGGCACGTAGACATCGGGCAGGAAGTGCATCTCCACCTTGACCACGCCATCGCCCTGGCAGGCCTCGCAGCGGCCGCCGGCCACGTTGAACGAGAAGCGCCCGGGGCCGTAGCCGCGCTCCTTGGCGGTGTTGGTCTCGGCCATCAGGTCGCGGATGGGCGTGAACAGTCCCGTGTAGGTGGCCGGGTTGCTGCGCGGCGTGCGGCCTATGGGCGACTGGTCCACATTGATGACCTTGTCGAAATGGCCCATGCCGATGATGTCGTCGTGCGGAGCAGCCTCGCCGCCGGCACGGTGGATCTGGCGCGCGGCCTCGGTATAGAGCGTGTCGTTGACCAGGGTGCTCTTGCCCGAGCCCGAGACGCCGGTCACGCAGGTCAGCAGGCCCACGGGAAAGTCCGCCGTCACGCCCTTGAGGTTGTGGCCACGTGCGCCCACCACGCGCAGGGCCTGCAGTTGCGGCGCGCCGGGGGCGGTTGCGTTGTCGGGATTGGCGGGGGGCTGCTGGGCGCGGGCAGGGAAGCCCTTGGCCGCTGGCCGGGCCTCGCCCTCGGCCGTTGCCTCCAGCACAGGTTGCCAGGGCGTGCGCCGCGCAGGCACTTCGATGCGCTGGGTGCCCGCCAGGTAGCGGCCCGTGGGTGAATCGGGGTTGGCGCGCACCTCTTCGTAGCTGCCCTGGGCCATGACGCGGCCGCCATGCACGCCCGCGCCGGGCCCCAGGTCGATGATCTGGTCGGCCGCGCGCATCATGTCCTCGTCGTGCTCGACCACGATGACGCTGTTGCCGATGTCGCGCAGGTGCTGCAGCGTGCCGATGAGCTTGTCGTTGTCGCGCTGGTGCAATCCGATGCTGGGCTCGTCCAGCACATACATCACGCCCGTCAGGCCGCTGCCGATCTGGCTGGCCAGGCGGATGCGCTGGGCCTCGCCGCCGGACAGGGTGTCCGCGCCGCGCTCCAGGCTCAGGTAGCTCAGGCCCACGTCGTTGAGGAACAGCAGGCGCGAGGCGATCTCGCGCACCACCTTGCCCGCGATCTCGGCCTTGGCGCCCGACAGCTGCAGGGACGCGCACCAGGCATGGGCCTCGGCCAGCGTGGCGTGGCCCACCTCGTAGATGGCGCGGGCCTGCTCGCCCTCGCCGATGCGCACGAAGCGCGCCTCGCGGCGCAGCCGCGTGCCGCCGCAGTCGGGGCAGACGGCGACGCTGCGCAGCCGCGCCAGATCATCGCGCACCACGCTGGACTCGGTCTCGCGCCAGCGCCGCGTGATGTTGGGAATGATGCCCTCGAAGGGATGGCTCTTGACCATGGACTCGCCCTTGCGCGCGCCGCTGTCGAAGACGTAGCTGAAGGGCATTTCCTCCTCGCCCGAGCCCCAGAGCACCACATGGCGCACCTTCTCGGGCAGCTCCTCGAAGGGCAGCTCCACATCGGTGCCGTAGTGGCGCGCCACGCTCTCGAGCATGGAGAAGTAGTAGCCGTTGCGCCGGTCCCAGCCCTTGACGGCGCCGCTGGCCAGACTCAGCGTGGGGAAGGCGACCACGCGCTCGGGGTCGAAGGACTCCGTGCAGCCCAGGCCATCGCAGCCCGGACAGGCGCCCATGGGCGAGTTGAACGAGAACAGGCGCGGCTCCAGCTCGGGCAGCGAATAGCTGCACAGCGGGCAGGCGAACTTGGCGCTGAAGAGGTGTTCCTTGCCGCTGTCCATCTCCAGTGCGATCACGCGGCCGCCGGCGTCGGCGCCACCCGCGCGCAGGGCGGCCTCGAAGCTTTCGGCCAGGCGCTGCTGGGCGTCGGCGCGCACCTTGAGGCGGTCGATCACCACGTCGATGTCGTGGCGCTCGTTCTTCTCCAGCGCGGGCA
Source organism: Delftia sp. SD018 (assembly GCF_017355445.1). Taxonomy (NCBI): domain Bacteria; kingdom Pseudomonadati; phylum Pseudomonadota; class Betaproteobacteria; order Burkholderiales; family Comamonadaceae; genus Delftia; species Delftia sp. SD018. Next base: position 2,666 of record NZ_JADDRN010000049.1, on the reverse strand, counting down.
GGGAATGGGACTCGTGGATCTTGCCGTCGATGCGAAAGCGCACATAGCCCTGGGCCTGCATCTGCGCGAACAGCTCGGCGAACTCGCCCTTCTTGTTGCGCGCCAGCGGCCCCAGCACCATGAGGCGCGTGTCCTCGGGCAGGGCCAGGGCCGCATCCACCATCTGGCTGATGGTCTGGGACTGCAGCGGCAGGTTGTGGTCGGGGCAGTAGGGCGTGCCGGCGCGTGCGAACAGCAGGCGCAGGTAGTCGTTGATCTCGGTCACCGTGCCCACGGTGGAGCGCGGGTTGTGGCTGGTGGCCTTCTGCTCGATGCTGATGGCGGGCGACAGGCCCTCGATCAGGTCCACATCGGGCTTGTCCAGCCGCCCCAGGAACTGGCGCGCATAGGCCGACAGGCTCTCCACATAGCGGCGCTGGCCCTCGGCATACAGCGTGTCGAAAGCCAGGCTGGACTTGCCCGAGCCCGACAGCCCGGTGATCACCACCAGCCGGTTGCGCGGAATGTCCAGGTCGATGTTCTTGAGGTTGTGCGTGCGCGCACCGCGGATGGCGATGCGTGACTGCGCCAGCGCCAGGCCAAGGTAGCGGCCGTCGGGCTGGGAGCGGGAGTCGGCGGCCCGGTCCAGGCCGCCGTCTTCGGAAATCGTGTGGGAACCAGGCATCGGGAAAACCCCTGCGAAGGCGAACCCGCCATGATAGGTCAGAACCCGTGCCACCGCATGGCGGCTCGGTCTGCGGGGCGGCAGGGCCTACTGCGGCGCCCCTTCACAAAACTGTCTTGCACTGCCTTGCATAACCCAGCCACCCCGCAGCGCCGGCCTATGGGCGAGAATGGCGGATTGCTTGCCCCCACAACAGTGCACCCCGTGCTCGATTCCCCCACACCCGTCCACGGCGCCCAGGCGCCAGCCCCCTCCTCGGCCGCATCGGGCCGCATGACCCCGCAGGAACGCCGATCCAGCGCCAGCCTGGCGCTGATCTTTGCGCTGCGCATGCTGGGCCTGTTCCTGGTGCTGCCGGTGTTCGCGCTGGAGGCGCGCAAATACCCGGGCGGGGATGATCCGGCCATGATCGGCCTGGCCATGGGCCTGTACGGGCTCACCCAGGCCGTGTTCCAGCTGCCCCTGGGCCTGGCTTCGGACCGCTTCGGGCGCAAGCGCGTCATCGTCGCCGGGCTGCTGGTCTTTGCGGCGGGCAGCCTGCTGGCGGCCACGGCCGACTCGCTGCTGGGCCTGATGTGGGGCCGGGGCCTGCAGGGCGCGGGCGCCGTCTCGGCCGCCGTGACCGCGCTGCTGGCCGACCTCACGCGCGACAGCGTGCGCACCAAGGCCATGGCCATGGTGGGCGGCAGCATCGGACTCATGTTCGCGCTGGCCCTGGTGCTCAGCCCCTTGCTGGCGGCCTGGGGCGGGCTGCCTGGCATCTTCGGCCTGACCTGCGCCCTGGCGCTGGCGGGCATTGCCGTCGTGCTCTGGGTCGTCCCGCCCGAGCCCGCGCGCCACGCCGACCAGCCGCGCGGCCGCATGGCCGAGCTGTGGCGCCACGGCGACCTGGTGCGGCTGAACCTGGGCGTGTTCGTGCTGCACACCGTGCAGATGTCCATGTGGGTGGCCGTGCCCGCCATGCTGGTGCAGGCAGGCCTGGACAAGCAGGCGCACTGGCATGTCTACCTGCCGGCCGTGGTGCTGTCCTTCGCCGCCATGGGCGGCCTGTTCGCCATGGAGCGGCGCGGGCGCCTGCGCGCGGCCCTGCTGGGCGCCATCGCCCTGATCACCCTCGTGCAGATCGGCCTGGGCCTGCTGGCGGCCGGCGGCGCGCAGCCGCCGCTGTGGGCCATGGCCGTGCTGATGTTCGTGTTCTTCTGCGGCTTCAACGCGCTGGAGGCCACCCAGCCCAGCCTGGTCTCTCGCATGGCCCCGGCCCCGCTGCGCGGCGCGGCGCTGGGCGCCTACAACACGCTGCAATCGCTGGGCCTGTTCGCAGGCGGCGCGCTGGGCGGCGCCGTCGCCAAATGGGCCGGCATGCCGGGCCTGTTCACCCTGACGAGCGTCCTGGCCGTGCTGTGGCTGGTCGTCACCTGGCCGCTGCGCCCCGTGGGCCGCCACGGCTGAACGGCGGATTTTCAGACGGTTACAAGCCTCCGCCACAGGCGGTTGCCACGGGATATCCGCCCCCTGTCATCGGCGGACGGCTTGCGGCACAATGGCGCGTCTGGCCCGGGATCCATCCCTCTATGCCCGGGCCACTTCCCTATGTAAAGGTATTTCACTCATGGCATCCGTCAACAAAGTCATCATCGTCGGCAACCTCGGACGCGACCCCGAAATGCGCACCTTCCCGAGTGGCGATCAGGTGGCCAACGTGACCATCGCCACCACCGACCGCTGGCGCGACAAGAACACGGGCGAGAACAAGGAAGCCACCGAGTGGCACCGCGTGGTCTTCAACGGCCGCCTGGCTGAAATCGTGGGTCAGTACCTGCGCAAGGGCAGCCAGGTCTATGTCGAAGGCAGCCTGCGCACGCGCAAGTGGACCGACCAGGCCAGCGGCCAGGAACGCTACGCCACCGAAATCCGCGCCGACAGCATGCAGATGCTGGGCAGCCGCCAGGGCGGCGGCGGTGGCCAGCAAGGCGGCGGCTACGGCGATGAAGGCTACGGCCCG
>NZ_JADDRN010000048.1:0-23048 GCF_017355445.1 Delftia sp. SD018 | reverse complement strand
GCAGAGGCGGCAGTTTCGGGGGCGGCGGCGCCTCGGGGAGTTGGTGAGATGGCGGCTGCAATCACAGGCTTTGTTCAGCGTCTGCTCCGGCTGCTGCGCCACCATTGGGCCGAAGGGCAGTTGCGCCGTGCACTCCCACCTGAAAGCCTGGCGGAGCTGGAGCGCCTGATCACCATGAGCGAGCAGCGCCATACAGGCCAGATTCGCATCTGCGTCGAACCCGGACTGCCGCCCAGCTACCTGTGGCGCGACGCCACGCCGCGCGAGCGCGCCATCACGCTGTTCGGCAAGCTGCGCGTCTGGGATACCGAACACAACAACGGTGCCCTGATCTATCTGCTGCTGGCCGACCACGCCATCGAAATCGTCGCCGACCGCGCCCTGGCGCGCACCCTGCCGGCGGAACAATGGCAAACGCTGATCAGCGACATGGGTGCCGCCTTTCAGGGCGGCCATTACGCCATGGGCATGACAGCAGCCCTGGAGCGCGTGAGCCTGCTGCTTGAAACCAACTTTCCGCGTGACCCGCTCCAGCCTGTGCACGATGGCAGCGACAATCTTCCCGATGCTGTCGTGATACAGCACCACTGAAAGGCAGGCAGGCTGCGCAGGCCGGGCCGAGCCACCCCCTTCATCAAGCTATCGCGGGCACGGAGGCTGTGATAGCGTCACGCCATTTCATCAAGGAGCATCCACACCATGAAGAACACCCTGGCCCGCCTGGGCCTGCTGGCCACCGTGCTGACCCTGAGCGCCTGCGCAAGCCCCATCCTCGACGACTCGCAGGAATATGACTATGTGCTCAGCTGCAAGCTGCGCGAAGACGACCCCAAGCGCTGCGAGCAACAGATCCGTGCCCTGTGCCCCGTGCCCGCCAAGGCCGTGACGCACAAGTCACGCACGGTGGACCCCAAGGACAATGCCGTGACCTACGTGTACCAGGCCCGCTGCGGCGACTGAGACGCCTGCGCACCATGAAAAAAGCCGCCCGAGGGCGGCTTTTTTGCGGCTGGTCCCGGGAGGGCTCAGCGCTTTTGGCGGAACTTGCGCAAGGCCGCGATCTGAGCGGCCATGACGGCCAGCTCGGACTGGGCACGCGCCAGATCGACTTCGCTCTTGGCGTTCTTCAGTGCTTCCTCGGCTTCGAGCTTGGCCTTCTCGGCCTTCTCGGCGTCCAGGTCAGCACCGCGGATGGCGGTGTCGGACAGCACGGTCACACAGTTGGGCTGCACTTCCAGGATGCCGCCGGCCACGAAGACGAACTCTTCGCTGCCGTCCGCCATCTCGATACGCACCGAGCCGGGCTTGATGCGCGTGATCAGCGGAGTGTGGCGGGGAAAAATGCCCAGTTCGCCGGATTCACCGGGCAGGGCGACAAAGCGCGCTTCACCGGAGAAGATGGACTCTTCGGCACTGACCACATCAACGTGGATGGTGTTCATCTTTGCTCCTCAGAAAAGGTGGGACTGGAACTTGGAACCGGCAGGGCCCAGATCGGGGACACCGAGCAAGGGCCACCCCGCAGCGAGGGTGTCGTCCCCCTCCCCCGCGAAGCGGGTAGAGAGGGGGAAGCGACGCAGTCGCTCAGGGGGTGCCGCAGGCTCAAGCCGCCAGTTTCTTGGCCTTCTCGAAGGCTTCGTCGATGGTGCCAACCATGTAGAAGGCCTGCTCGGGCAGGTGATCGCACTCGCCAGCGCAGATCATCTTGAAACCACGGATGGTTTCAGCCAGCGACACGTACTTGCCGGGAGCGCCAGTGAACACTTCGGCCACGTGGAAAGGCTGCGACAGGAAACGCTGGATCTTGCGGGCGCGGGCCACGGTCAGCTTGTCTTCAGGAGCCAGCTCGTCCATGCCCAGAATGGCGATGATGTCGCGCAGTTCCTTGTAGCGCTGCAGCGTGCCCTGCACTTCACGGGCCACCTTGTAGTGCTCTTCACCCACGACTTGGGGGTCCAGCTGGCGGCTGGTGGAGTCCAGCGGATCGACGGCGGGGTAGATACCCAGCGAAGCGATGTCACGCGACAGCACCACGGTCGAGTCCAAGTGGGCGAACGTCGTGGCAGGCGAGGGGTCGGTCAAGTCATCGGCAGGCACGTAAACGGCCTGGATGGAAGTGATCGAACCGACCTTGGTCGAGGTGATGCGCTCTTGCAGGCGGCCCATTTCCTCGGCCAGCGTGGGCTGGTAGCCCACGGCGGAAGGCATGCGCCCCAGCAGAGCGGACACTTCGGTACCGGCCAGCGTGTAGCGGTAGATGTTGTCCACGAAGAACAGCACGTCCTTGCCTTCGTCACGGAAGGCTTCGGCCATGGTCAGGCCGGTCAGCGCCACGCGCAGACGGTTGCCCGGGGGTTCGTTCATCTGGCCGTAGACCATGGCCACCTTGGAGTCGTTCAGCGACTCCTGGTTGACCACGCCGGCGTCCGACATTTCGTGATAGAAGTCATTGCCTTCGCGGGTACGTTCACCCACACCGGCGAACACCGACAGACCACCGTGGCCCTTGGCGATGTTGTTGATGAGTTCCATCATGTTCACGGTCTTGCCCACACCGGCGCCACCGAACAGACCCACCTTGCCGCCCTTGGCGAAGGGCGAGATCAGGTCGATCACCTTGATGCCGGTTTCCAGCAGTTCCTGCGAAGGCGACAGCTCGTCATAAGCCGGTGCCTTGCGGTGGATGGGAGCCGTCAGCGCCTGATCCACGGGACCGCGTTCGTCGATGGGGTTGCCCAGCACGTCCATGATGCGACCCAGCGTCGCCTTGCCCACGGGCACGGTGATGGGGTTGCCGGTGTTGGACACCATCAGGCCGCGACGCAGACCGTCGGACGAACCCAGGGCGATGGTACGCACAACGCCGTCACCCAGCAGTTGCTGCACTTCCAGCGTCAGGGCCGAGCCGTCGAGCTTCAGGGCATCGAACACCTTGGGCATTGCGTTGCGGGGGAACTCGACGTCCACCACAGCGCCAATACATTGAACAATCTTGCCTTGCACTTGAGCCATTTTTTGCTCCAATTAGTTTGTCTGTTGAGCTGCTTTACACAGCAGCGGCGCCGGCCACGATTTCCGACAGCTCGGTCGTGATCGCTGCCTGGCGCGTCTTGTTGTAGACCAGCTTCAACTCGCCAATGACGCTGCCTGCGTTGTCGGTAGCGGCCTTCATGGCCACCATGCGCGCCGATTGCTCGGACGCCATGTTTTCCGCGACAGCTTGGTAGACCAGGGACTCTGCGTAGCGCACGAGCAGCTCGTCGATCACGGACTGCGCGTCGGGTTCGTAGATGTAGTCCCAGCTATGGCCAGACGTCTTCTCGGCCTGCATGCTCTCGGACGACAGGGGCAGCAACTGCTCCACCACCGATTCCTGCTTCATGGTGTTGATGAACTTGGTGTAGCTCAGGTACACCGCGCTCAGCTTGCCCGCTGCATATGCATCGAGCAGCACCTTCACAGGGCCGATCAGCTTTTCCAGATGGGGCGTATCGCCCAGACCCGTCGCGTGCGAAACCACCTTGGCGCCGACACGGTTCAGAAAGCCCAGACCCTTGTTGCCAATGGCCACTGCTTCTGCCGACACGCCTTGATCCTGCAGCTCCCGCAGCTTGGCCGTGACAGCACGCAACACGTTGGTGTTCATGCCGCCGCACAACCCCTTGTCCGTCGTCACCACGATGACGCCGGCTGTCTTTGCATCACCGTTCACTTGCATGAACGGGTGCACGTACTCGGGGTTGGCTTGGCCAAGATGGACTGCAATGTTGCGGATCTTTTCGCTGTACGGGCGTGCAGCCAGCATCCGTTCCTGCGCCTTGCGCATCTTGGATGCGGCCACCATTTCCATGGCTTTGGTGATCTTCTTGGTGTTTTCCACCGATTTGATCTTGCCGCGAATTTCCTTACCTGCTGCCATGATGGCTCCTCGTCCGGTTTAAGCGAACGACTTCTTGAACGCAGCGATGGCGGCGTTCAATTCGGCTTCGGAATCCTTGTCCATGGCCTTGGAAGCGTTCAGCTTGTCGATCAGGGCGCCGTGGCTGGTCTTCAGGAACTGGTGCAGACCAGACTCGAAAGCCAGCACTTGCTTGACCTGGATGTCGTCCATGTAGCCCTTGTTCACTGCGAACAGCGAAGCGCCCATCAAAGCGGTGGACAGGGGGCTGTACTGGGCCTGCTTGAGCAGTTCGGTCACGCGGGCACCGCGGTCCAGCTGCTTGCGGGTGGCTTCGTCCAGGTCGGAGGCGAACTGCGCGAAGGCAGCCAGCTCACGGTATTGCGCCAGGTCGGTACGGATACCGCCGGACTGGCCCTTGACCAGCTTGGTCTGTGCAGCACCACCGACGCGCGACACCGAGATACCGGCGTTGATGGCGGGGCGGATACCGGCGTTGAACAGGCTGGTTTCCAGGAAGATCTGGCCGTCCGTGATCGAGATCACGTTCGTGGGCACGAAGGCCGACACGTCACCGGCCTGGGTTTCGATGATGGGCAGTGCCGTCAGCGAACCCGTCTTGCCCTTGACTTCACCCTTGGTGAAGGCTTCGACGTAGTCGGCATTCACGCGGGCTGCACGTTCGAGCAGGCGGCTGTGGAGATAGAACACGTCGCCGGGGAAGGCTTCGCGGCCCGGGGGGCGGCGCAGCAGCAGCGAAACCTGGCGGTAGGCCACGGCTTGCTTGGACAGGTCGTCATAGACGATCAGGGCGTCTTCGCCGCGGTCGCGGAAGTACTCGCCCATCGTGCAGCCGGAGTAGGCCGACACGTACTGCATGGCAGCGGATTCGGAAGCGGTGGCAGCCACGACGATGGTGTATTCCATCGCGCCGGCCTGCTCCAGGGCACGCACCACGTTCTTGATCGAGGAAGCCTTCTGGCCGATCGCAACGTAGATGCAGGTAACGCCCTGACCCTTCTGGTTGATGATGGCGTCGATGGCCACGGCGGTCTTGCCGGTCTGGCGGTCGCCGATGATCAGTTCGCGCTGGCCACGGCCGACGGGCACCATCGAGTCGATGGACTTGATGCCGGTCTGCAGGGGCTGGTCCACGGACTGGCGTGCGATCACGCCGGGAGCGACCTTCTCGATCACGTCCGTCATCTTGGCGTTGATCGGGCCCTTGCCGTCAATCGGCTGACCCAGGGCGTTGACCACGCGGCCGATGAGTTCGGGGCCGACGGGCACTTCCAGAATGCGGCCCGTGCACTTGACGGTGTCGCCTTCGGAGATGTGCTCGTACTCGCCCAGAATCACGGCGCCGACGGAGTCGCGCTCGAGGTTCAGCGCCAGGCCGAAGGAGGGCTGGCCATCCTTGCCTGCGGGGAATTCCAGCATTTCGCCTTGCATCACGTCCGACAGGCCGTGCACGCGCACGATACCGTCGGTCACCGAAACCACGGTGCCTTCGTTACGGATGTCGCTGCTGCCAGCCAGACCCTCGATGCGGCTCTTGATCAGTTCAGAAATTTCTGCGGGATTGAGTTGCATGACTCTTTCCTTCTTTAGCTTTGGTTAGCCGAGACCTCAGTCGCGTTGTTACGCAATGAGGGCCGCTTTCATTTGTTCCAGGCGGGCCTTGACGGACGTGTCAAGAACTTCATCACCCACCACGACGCGGATGCCACCGATCAGGGACTGATCTTGCTGCACCGACAGGTTCAGCTTTCGGCCGAAACGCTTCTCCAGCGAAGTCCCGAGGGCAGCCAGAGCGGCAGCATCTATGGGAAAAGCGCTTTGAACCACGGCGTCGGACGAGCCACCGGCGCGGTTCACGAGGCTGCGAAACTGGGCCGCCACTTCTGGCAGGGCTTGCAGTCGGCCGTTTTCAATGATGACGCGCAGAAAGTTGCGAGCGGCATCAGGCAATGCCGAGCCGGCCACGCCGCTGATGACGTCGAACAGTTGTTCGTCGGTCACCTTGGGGTCGTCGGCCAGCTGGCGCAATTGCGGATTGGCGGCAATCGCCGCCAATTCCTCCGCCCAGGCAACAGTGCCGGACAGGTCAGCACCCTGCTGGGTGCTGGCCTTGAACAGGGCATCTGCGTAAGGACGGGCAATGGTGGCGAGTTCTGCCATGTTTGCTCTTCCTTACAGCTCGGTCTTCAGGCGGTTCAGCAGGTCGGCATGGACGCCGGCATCCACTTCCTTGCGCAGGATCTGCTCGGCGCCCTTGACGGCCAGCGCAGCCACTTGCTCGCGCAGGGCTTCACGGGCCTGGACTGTCTGCTGCTCGGCCTCGGCGCGGGCAGCAGCAACAATCTTGTTGCCTTCTTCGGAGGCACGGGCCTTGGCTTCTTCGATGATGGCCTGGGCACGGCGTTCGGCGTCCGCAAGCCGCGATGCCGTTTCGTTGCGCGTCTGGGCCAGTTCCTGCTCGACGCGCTTGTTGGCGGCGGCCAGGTCAGTCTTGGCCTTGTCGGCAGCAGCGAGGCCATCGGCGATTTTCAGAGCTCGTTCATCCAGCGCCTTCGCGATCGGGGGCCACACGAACTTCATCGTGAACAGCACCAGGATCAGGAAAACGATGGCCTGGACGAACAGGGTCGCGTTGATACTCACGGCAACACCTTTCTATCTAGGGCGTTGATCGGAGCTTAGGCCAGGACGAAGGGGTTGGCGAAAGCGAACAGCAGAGCGATAGCAACACCGATCAGGAAGGCAGCGTCGATCAGACCGGCCAAGATGAACATCTTGGTTTGCAGTTCGTTGATCAGCTCAGGCTGACGTGCCGACGATTCCAGGAACTTGCCACCCATCAGGGCGATACCGATCGAAGCGCCGATAGCGCCCAGACCAACGATCAGACCACAAGCCAGAGCGACGAGACCGAGAATGTTTTCCATGATGACTCCTGAGATTAAAGAAAGAGAAAGGTTGAGAGGGAAAGGAAATGGTCAGTGGGCTTCATGTGCCTGGCCGAGATAGATCAGCGTCAGCATCATGAAAATGAAGGCCTGCAGGGTGATGATCAGAATGTGGAAGATCGCCCAGATAGAGCCTGCAATGATGTGCCCCAAGGGGAGCAACACACCGGAAAGCGACATGGCAGCCGCACCGCCCATCAGAGCGATCAGACAGAACACCAACTCACCAGCGTACATGTTGCCGAACAGTCGCATGCCATGCGAAACCGTCTTGGCGACATATTCAATGATCTGCATGGCCAGGTTGATAACACCCAGGATCAGTGCAAACACGGGATTCTTGCTGGTGCCGAACGGAGCGGTCACCAGTTCGTGGGCCCAGCCGCCCATGCCCTTGATCTTGATGCTGTAGAAGAAGCACAGGATCAGCACGGCCGAGGACAGGCCCAGCGTGGTCGAGAGGTCAGCCGTGGGAACGACACGCAGGTAGGCGTGCGAGTCACCCTGGACGCCCTGCCACAGTACCGGCAGCAGGTCCACGGGCAGCATGTCCATGGCGTTCATCATGAAGATCCAGACGAACACGGTCAGTGCCAGCGGGGCGATGAACTTGCGGCTTTGCGCGTTGTGGATGTTGGCCTTGGCCTGGTTGTCCACCATCTCGACCAGCAGCTCTACAGCCGCCTGGAAGCGACCCGGAACGCCCGATGTGGCCTTGCGCGCGGCAAGCCACAGCACGAACAGGCTCAGCACGCCCAGCGTGGCGCTGACGACGATCGAGTCCAGGTTGATGACCGAAAAGTCGATGATCGACTTTTGCTTGATGTTCTGGAGGTGCTGCAGGTGGTGAACGATGTATTCACTTGCAGTAGGTGCGTGCGCGTCTGCGGCCATCGGTCAACTTCTCTTCAAATATCAATCGGTTTTTCGGACATTGGCCCGCACTATCAGCGCGACCCAATACGTTTTCATGACGATCACCAAGCCCGCCAGCAGCGCCAGCCAACTCAGCCCCGGGACCAGCTTGGGTGCAGCCGCCAGCATGGCAATGCACAGCACCAGCTTCACCAGTTCCCAGCCAAAAATTCCCACCATGGCGGCTGCAGCGCCGCCAGGCCTCTTGCGCACGACGGCGCGCGCAAACAGCGCAGCCGGCAGCACCACCGACAAGGCGCCATAGGCAGCCGACCATCCGACCTCGGCGCGCCCCGTCACCAGCCACGCGACCAGTGCTACCAGCACGCCAACCACCGCCTGGACCACCACGAAGCGCCACACAGACATCTGCGGGTTTCGCGTGCGCCACTCCTGAGCCTCCTCGGAGGTCAGGGGCTTGAAGTCGGAATCCTCGCCCTCAAGTTCCCTGTCAGCGTCTGTGTCAGCGGCGTAGTTTTTCATTGAGTTCTCGAAGGCCGCAGACCAGACAAGACTTTTTCACAAAGCCTCTGATTATAAGTAAAAACCCCTGCCGAACGATAGGGGTTGTTACGGGCATGCCCAAAACGGCGGCGGCAGCCTGGCTGTGTGGCAGCAGGCCAACAACGCCAGCCTCGCACCGCAGGCAGCTTGTTTGTTGTGTGTGGAGTTTTCGTGACCGGCGGCGCGGCAGCCCCAGGCTGCGACATGGCCGCGAACGATAGCGCACAATCGCCTCCAACGCCAAGCGATTAACCTTGATTCACCTATGACCGACGCCCCCACCCCCTCCTCCGCACCAGCAGCCGCGCCGGGCGCGGACCCGCGCAAGGACTCGTTGATCGAGTATCCGTCGCAGTTTCCCATCAAAGTCATGGGCATCAAGGCCGAGCATCTGGTGCATGAAATCACCCAGATCGCCGAGCGCTTCGACCCCGCCTTTGACCCCGGCACCATCGAGTTGCGCCCCAGCAGCAGCGGCAAATACCTGGGTGTCACCGTCACGGTGACGGCCACCAGCCGCGAGCAGCTCGACGACCTGTACCGGGCGTTCACCTCGCACCCGCTTGTGAAAGTGGTGCTTTGAGCGCCCCAGCCGCCGAGCTTGCGCAGACTCTGGACTTGCGCCTGCTGGGCCGCACCGACTACGAAGCCACGGTGCAGGCCATGCAGGCATTCACGAGCGGCCGCGATGCCGGCACGCGCGACGAGCTCTGGATCTGCGAGCACGCCCCGCATTTCACGCAAGGCCTTGCCGGGAAAAGTGACCACTTGCTGAGCCCCGGCAACATTCCCGTGGTCGCAACCAACCGCGGCGGGCAGGTCACCTACCACGGCCCGGGCCAGGTGGTCGCCTATCCGTTGCTGGATCTGCAGCGCCTGGGCTACTTCGTCAAGGAATACGTGTTCCGCATCGAAGATGCGGTCATCCGCACGCTGGAGCATTTCGGCATCACCGGCCACCGCGTGGAAGGTGCCCCCGGCATCTACGTGCGCCTCGACGACCCTCGCAGCCATGCCATGCTGCCCCAGCGCCCGCAACTGCGCGCACCCGGCTCACCCGCGCCCCAGCCCGATTTTTCGGGGCTGGGCAAGATTGCAGCCCTGGGCATCAAGGTCAGCCGGCATTGCACCTATCACGGCGTTGCCCTGAATGCCGCCATGGACCTGGAACCCTACGAACGGATCAACCCTTGCGGCTATGCAGGACTGCAAACGGTGGACCTTTCTACAATCGGCGTTCAGACAACCTGGGACGAAGCCGCGCGCGTGCTGGGACGACAGTTGCAGCGCCGCCTAGCCCCCTGAATCCAGAACCATGACCACCAACACCGTCGTGCGCGAAGCGCAGTCCCAAGCCGAGTACAACCCGCTGGCCAAGCAGAAGGCGGCAGCGAAGCTTTCGCGCATCCCGATCAAGGTCGAGCATGGCGAGGCCCTCAAGAAGCCCGAGTGGATCCGCGTCAAGGCGGGCAGCCCCACCACGCGCTTCTACGAGATCAAGGACATCCTGCGCGCCAACAAGCTGCACACGGTCTGCGAGGAAGCCTCCTGCCCCAACATCGGCGAATGTTTCGGCAAGGGCACGGCCACCTTCATGATCATGGGCGACAAGTGCACGCGCCGCTGCCCGTTCTGCGACGTGGGCCACGGCCGCCCCGACCCGCTGGACACCAACGAGCCGCTCAATCTTGCCAAGACGATTGCCGAGTTGCGCCTGAAGTACGTGGTGATCACCAGCGTGGACCGCGACGACCTGCGCGACGGCGGCTCGGGCCATTTCGTGGAGTGCATCAAGAACATCCGCGAGCTCTCGCCGCTGACCCAGATCGAGATCCTGGTGCCCGACTTCCGTGGCCGCGACGACCGTGCGCTGGAAATCCTCAAGGCCGCACCTCCCGATGTGATGAACCACAACCTGGAGACCGCACCGCGCCTGTACAAGGAAGCGCGTCCCGGCTCGGACTACCAGTTCTCGCTGAACCTGCTCAAGAAGTTCAAGGCCTTGCACCCCAAGGTTCCGACCAAGAGCGGCATCATGGTGGGCCTGGGCGAGACCGACGAGGAAATCCTGCAGGTGATGCGCGACATGCGCGCCCATGACATCGACATGCTGACCATCGGCCAGTACCTGGCGCCCAGCAACAGCCACCTGCCAGTGCGCCGATACGTGCACCCCAACACCTTCAAGATGTTCGAGGAAGAAGCCTACAAGATGGGTTTCACGCACGCCGCCGTGGGCGCCATGGTGCGCTCGAGCTACCACGCGGATCAGCAGGCACACGCCGCAGGCGTTTGAGCTCGCCGCACCCAGGCGGCCCTCAATGCCCAGCCCTCGCCAGCCCTGCTGCCGAGGGCTTTTTCATGGCCGCATGACGACACATCAAGACGCGCAGGCAACAAAAAAGCAGAGCCGCTGACGCATGCTCTGCTTGAATTGGAGGCGATGTTGCCTCTTCTGGCATCGTAGAAAAAAAGCCTGGCTAACCGGCAGACCGCTGGCTGGCAAACCGACTTGCTGCAGGCTGAACAGGCCTGGCGAGTCGCCCCACGATGAAACTGAAAAAGGCTTGCAGCTCGAATTCCCCACCAGAGAGTTTCTTACTGCATTGGGGCAGATCATAGCATCGAATGAGAATCAATCGCAACTAAAGCTGCAAATCTTTTTTTCTGCGCATCCTCGCCTGCATGAATTCATGGTCCCAGCAGCGCTGCGGGACTGTCCGAGCGGAGGACTTCCTGCGCCCAGGCAGTCAGCTTGCGTGTGTCGGCGCGCAAAATTTCCTGCTTTACGACCAGGATCTGCGCCGGATGCATGGAAAAGCTGCGCAGACCCAGGCCGAGCAGCAGGCGCGTCATGCCCACATCCCCGGCGGTCTCCCCGCAGACACAGACGCTCTTGCCCTGCGCCCTTCCTTCGGCGATCACGTCCGCCACCAGCTTGAGCACGGCGGGATGCAAGGGGTCATAGAGATGGGCTACGGTCTCGTCGGCGCGGTCGATGGCCAGCGTGTACTGGATGAGGTCGTTGGTGCCGATCGACAGGAAGTCGAAGTAACGCAAAAAAGTGCGCACGATCAGCGCGGCCGCAGGCACTTCGATCATGGCGCCCAGCTTGACCGGGCCATGGGCCACGCCTCGCGCGTCGAGTTCGCTTTGCGCCAGCCGCACCTGGGCCAGGGTCTGCTCGATCTCGCTTTGGTGGGCCAGCATGGGAAACAGCAGATGGATCTGCCCATGCGCCGCCGCACGCAGGATGGCGCGCAACTGCGTGCGGAACATGGCCGGGTCAGCCAGGCTCCAGCGGATGGCGCGCAGACCCAGCGCGGGGTTCAGGTAGTAATCCTTGGGCTGTGCCTTGTCCAGCGGCTTGTCGGCGCCCACGTCCAGCGTGCGAATGGTCACGGGCATGCCCTGCATGCCGTCCACGGCCTCGCGGTAGGCGCGGTACTGCTCCTCCTCACCGGGCAGGTTGCCGCCGCGCCCCATGAACAGGAATTCCGTGCGGAACAGCCCCACGCCCACGGCGCCTGCATGCACGGCCGCAGGCCCGTCGCCGGGCTGCTCGATATTGGCCAGCAACTCGATGCGCTCTCCGTCCAGCGTCAGCGCGGGCGTGTGGCGCAGGCGTGAGAGGCGCTCGCGCTCCAGCTCGTTCTGGCGCTGGCGAAAGCCATATTCGGCCAGGATGATGGGAGAAGGATCGACGATGACGACGCCTGCGTTGCCATCGATGATGATCCAGTCGTCTTGGCGGATCAGCTGGCTGGCCGCGCGCGCGCCGACCACGGCCGGGATGTCCATGCTGCGCGCCACGATGGCCGTGTGCGAGGTCCGCCCGCCCACGGCCGTGATGAAGCCGGCAAACAGCCGGCTCTTGAACTGCAGCATGTCCACCGGCGACAGGTCCTGCGCCACCAGGACCAGGGGCACATCGGTGACTTCGTCGAGCAGCAGCGGCTGCTGCGGCGCGCCCTCCCCCGTTGCATCGGCTCGCGGCAGCGCGGCAGGCGCGGGCACGGGGCTGGCCATGCCCTTCATGTAGCGCAGGATGCGCTCGACCACCTGCTCCAGGTCGGCCTTGCGCTCGCGCAGATACTCGTCCTCCATCTCGTCGAACTGGCGCGAGACGACCTCGAGCTGCGTGGTCAGCGCCCATTCGGCGTTGTAGAGACGATCGGAAATCCAGTGCTTGATGGCGGCGGCCAGGGCCTCGTCCTGCAACAGCAGCAGGTGGACGTCGAGCAGGGCATCGAGCTCGCCCGGCGCATCCTGGGGCATTTCATCCTGCAGACGGCGCAGCTCGTCGATGACGGCGTTGCGTGCGCTGCGGGCGCGGTCGATTTCCGCGTCCACCTGGTCGGGCCGGATGAAGTAGTGCACCACCTCCATGCGGCTGGAGGCCACCACCACCGCGCGTCCTATCGCAATGCCCCGTGAAACGGCCAGTCCGTGGATTGCAAACGTCATTGCGCCTGTCCTTTGCCTGCTGCTGCGCAGGCCCCGGGCCGTCGCAATGCGGCATCGTCCGGGCCCGGCGCGTGTTGCTCTTTTGCGCTCACCGTCTGCCAGCGCAGCGGAGGCCCATCACTGGCCTTCGCCAAATTTGTCGTTGATCAGGGCCGTCAGCGCATCCATGGCTTCCTGCTCCTGCGGTCCTTCGGTTTCCAGCAGCACCTCGGAGCCCATGCCGGCAGCCAGCATCATCACGCCCATGATGCTCTTGGCATTGATGCGCCGCTCGCCCTTGCTCATCCAGACTTCGCAGGGAAAGCTGCCTGCAAGCTTGGTGAGCTTGGCGGAGGCGCGGGCATGCAGGCCCAGTTTATTGCTGATGGTTATAGGGGTCTTGATCATTGGATGGTCGCGGACTCTGGTTCTGAGGCGTGTTCACGCCCACCTGCATCACCCCATGGCTGCCTCCCGCCAAGGCACGCTCGGCCACGGCTTCCAGCGCCTCGTGGCGATAGCCTATGGAGCGCAGCAGCATGGGCAAGTTCACTCCGGCCACCAGTCGCCCCGCAGGCAGCTGCGCCACAAGGCGCTGCGCCACGTTGCAGGGCGTCGCGCCAAAGAGGTCGGTCAGCACCAGCGTGGGCAGCGCCACCAGGCCGCCATGGTCCTCAAGCAACTGCTCGGCACGCATCAGGGTGGCCTCGGGCGGCTCCTGAGCGGGCACATCCAGGGCAAGGACGTCCTCGGCACTGTCGGCGAACACATGCAAGGCGCATTCGCGCAGTGCATGGGCCAAAGGTGCGTGGGTGAACAAAAGGATGCGCGTGGTCATGAAGTCACAGGGTTCGGAGTCGATTATGGCGTGCGCAGGCGCATGCAGGGCAACCGGCGCGCCTGCACTGCGTTCCATGCCACAGCTGCCTCCCGCATCCGTGGCTCCGAAACCTGTTGCCGTTGCTATTGCAGTTGCAGGCTGGCGAAGAAGTTGTTGGCCTCGTCTGTGCGCGGCTTGTCGCTGTAGATCACGGCATGGTAGAGGCGCGCGCCTGCCGGCTCAATTCGTGCAAACCACACGCCATGGGCGGTGAGCTTCCAGCCCTGGGGCCCCACGCCTTCAAACGTGGTGCGCAGCGACTGCGGCAGATTCAGTGCGCCTGCAGGCAGGAAAGGGCCATCTTCCTTGGAGCGCAGTTGCTTGGCGCCTGCCGGTGCCTGCCCCGGAGCACCCGGGTTCATCTGGCCGAGCACGGCTGCCTGCCAGTACGACAGCATCTCGGCGGCTCTGGACGGCTCGCTGACCAGGAAGTGGGACACCGCGTAGGTCGACGCATCGGCGTCGCATCCCATCATGGACATCTGCACCGTGCCCATGCCCTGGCCCAGCTCCACCGGCCGTGTTGCGGATTGCGGATCGCAGGGCAAGAGCACGCGCAGCGGCGTGCCTTCGACCGCGACCTGCCGCCAATCCAGCCGGGGACTGCAGGCGGCCAGGGGCGCCAACACCAGCATCGCGGCGCCGAGCCGCAGGGCCAGAGCGCGGCCCTTTGCTTTCGAAAAGCTTTCCATCAATGTCATGCCGGCATTATCGGCATGGCCCGACCTGTCCGAGCCCCGAACTTTTGCCCTTGCCGCGCATCGAAAGGCGGTGCACGGCATGCGTGCAGGCCTTCGGGCGCAACTTTGGGCACAATCGTCGCTATGGCAAGCAAACATTGGATCGCAGGCGTGGTGATCGCCGCAGCCGCCGGCATGGGCGCATGGGTGTATTCGGGTGCCGGCCAGACGGCGGCGCCGCAGTCCACCTTCGTGCTGCTGGACGGCAGCAAGCAGACCACGGCCGACCTCAAGGGCAAGGTGACCTTGGTGAACTTCTGGGCCACCAGCTGCACCACCTGCGTGGCCGAGATGCCCGAGATCGTTGCCACCCACCAGAAATTCCAGAGCCAGGGGTTCGAGACCCTGGCCGTGGCCATGAGCTACGACCCGCCCAGCTATGTGGTGAACTTCGCCGATTCGCGCAAGCTGCCTTTCAAGGTCGCGCTGGACAACACCGGCGCCGTGGCCCGGGCCTGGGGTGATGTGCAACTGACTCCCACCACCTACATCGTCAACAAGCGCGGCGAAATCGTGAAGCGCTATGTGGGCGCACCTGACTTCGCTGAGTTGCATCGGCTGATCGAGAAGCTGCTGGCAGAGGCCTGATACAGCGCAGACCAGGGCACAAAAAAACCGGCACCAGGCCGGTTTTTCATTGGTGCATCCTCCGCCCGCCGCTCAACGGCTGCGGAAGCTGTCGTGGCAGGCCTTGCAGCTGGCGGCGGCCGGGCCGAAGGCGGCCTTGAGCTGGTCCAGGTTGCCGGACTTGGCCGCAGCCGCGAGCTTGACCGTCTCGGCCTGCATCTTCTCCGACAGGTCCTGGAACTTGGCCTGCTCCTTCCAGATTTCAGGCTTGGCCTTTCCACCTTCCGTGCCCGCGCCGAACGCGGCCCAAGGCAGCTTGGCCATGAAGGCCACCACCTCGGCGTTTTCCTGGGCCGCCTTGGCATCGAAGGGGATCTTTCCGTTCGCCATGGCGCCCAGGCGCCCGAAATGCTGGCCCAGCACGGCGAGCGCGCCCTGGCGGTACTTGATGGCGTCTTCAGACTTGGCGAACTGTGCGGACGCGGGCAGCGCCGTGGCGGCCACCAGGGCGGCCAGCGCCCATGCAGAAACTTTCTTCATCGTGGTTTTCCTTTGGGAGTGTGGGGAAATCTGCCGGACCAGTATGGCAGCGGCATCTTGCCGGCGCCGCTTTGATTGACCACGGCCAGGGTGCATTCCTGGTGCTCGCAGGAATGCGGGGCGGCACAATGCCCCATCCCCATCCCAGCTTTCATGCCATGGCACAAGAATCGACCGCACAAGGCGCCGCCAAGCACAAGGTCCGCATCTGGGACCTGCCCACCCGGCTGTTTCACTGGCTGCTGGCCGTAACGGTGGTCGGCTTGGTCGTGACGGCCAAGCTGGGCGGCAATGCCATGAACTGGCATCTGCTGCTGGGCCATGCCATGCTGGCCCTGCTGCTGTTCCGCCTGCTTTGGGGCCTGGTGGGCGGCCGCTGGTCGCGATTTGCCAGCTTCATCCACGCGCCCGCCACCGTGCTGCGCCATGTGCGGGGACAAGGAACGGAGAGCGACAGCGCAGGCCACAGCCCGCTGGGCGCCCTGTCCGTGTTTGCCATGCTGGCCGTGCTGATCGCCCAGGTGGGCAGCGGGTTGCTCAGCGACGACGAGATTGCGTTCTCCGGGCCGCTGGGCCGCTTTGTATCGGGCGACACCGTGGCACAGGCCACCGCCTACCACGCGCACTGGGGGCAGTATCTGCTGTACGCGCTGGTGGCCCTGCACCTGTTGGCCATCCTGTTCTATGCCTGGCGCGGACGGGGTCTGGTGCGCGCCATGGTGACGGGAGACAAGCATTTGCCCGAACCCCTGCCCTCTTCACGCGACACGGCAGCCAGCCGCCTGTTGGCCTTGGTCCTGGCGTTGGTGGCGGGGGCCGCCGCATGGTGGGTGCAGCAGCTGGGGGGTGCTTTCTGACGGCGTGGCCAGATGTTGCCAGCTTGCCGCTACACTGCGTTTTCAGTCGTTTTAGCCAAGTGCCCGTGGACAAGCCTGCTGTCGCCTTGCTGGCGCCGAATCCCCTGGAAGACATGGACGAAGTCCGCCAGATCTTCCAGGAGTACGCCGCAAGCCTGGATGTCGATCTGCAATTTCAAGATTTCGAGGCCGAGATCGCCGATCTGCCTGGCGACTACGCATCGCCGCGCGGCCACATCCTGCTGGCCAAGGTCGATGGCGCCGTGGCCGGCTGCTGCGCCTTGCGTCCGCTGGACAACTGCGATTACGCCAACGCCGCCGAGATGAAGCGCCTGTTCGTGCGCAAGGCCTTTCGCGGTTTCGGCCTGGGCCGCCAGCTCGCCGAGGCCATGCTCGATGTGGCGCGCCAGGCCGGCTATGACCATGTGCTGCTGGACACGCTGGACGACATGGAGTCGGCGCGCGCCCTCTACACGGACCTGGGCTTCGAGGAAATCCCGCCCTACTATCACAACCCCATCGCAGGGGCGCATTACCTCAAGGCCGATATCTTCTAGGGCCCGGCGGAGGCAGCCCCCTGAAATACAAAAAGGCATTGCACCTGGGTGCAATGCCTTTTTTCGCAAAAGCGCGGTGCCCAGGCCCGGCAGGCCTGCAGCACGATCAGGATCAGGCCTTGGCCTGGCCCAGCAGGGTGGCAGCGTCGCTGACTTCGAACTTGCCAGGGCCTTCCACATTCAGTGTGGCGACCTTGCCGTCCTTGACCAGCATGGAGTAGCGGTTGCTGCGCAGGCCCAGGCCCTTGCCGTTCAGGTCCAGCGTCAGGCCGGTGGCCTTGGCGAAGGCGGCATCGCCGTCGGCCAGCATGCGCACCTTGCCGTCGGTCTTCTGGTCACGGGCCCACGCGCCCATCACGAAGGCGTCGTTGACCGACAGGCACCAGATCTCGTCCACGCCGGCAGCCTTGAAGGCTTCGGCCTGCTCCACGAAGCCGGGCACATGCTTGGCCGAGCAGGTGGGAGTGAATGCGCCGGGCACGGCGAAGACCGCGATGGTCTTGCCGGCAGCGGCTTCGGGCAGCTTCACGGGGTTGGGGCCGATGCTGCAGCCATTGCCTTCGACTTCCACGTATTCCATCAGGGTGGCAGCGGGCAGGGCATCTCCGACTTTGATCATCTCTATCTCCTTTGTGGTGCAAAACCGGGGGCCGCCGAAATGGTGGTCCCCAAACGAAAAAACGACCCACATTGTGGGTCGTTTCCTGTGGCCTTGCAGCCGGTGGGCCTGTGTAGGCTTACACCAGAGCAGCCTTTTGCACCAAGCGGGTAGCAACCCAGTTCTTGGTCTTGGACAGCGGGCGGCTTTCCGTGATTTCAACCACGTCGCCCAGCTTGTATTCACCTTGCTCGTCGTGAGCGTGGTACTTGCTGGACTTGATCATGATCTTGTCATAGATCGGGTGCTTGACGCGGCGTTCAACCATGACCGTCACGGTCTTGGCACGCTTGTCGCTGACCACCTTGCCAATCAAGGTGCGCTTGAGGGATTTTTTAGCTTCCGTCATGTCGGCTTCCTGATTACTTGGCAGCTTGCTTTTCAGCAAGGATGGTCTTGGCGCGGGCGATGTCACGGCGCGTGGTACGCAGCGTGTTCGTGTTACCCAGCTGTTGCGTAGCCTTTTGCATACGCAGGCCAAAGTGAGCCTTTTGCAGGGACTTCACTTCGGCTTCCAGGCCGGCAACGTCTTTTTGGCGGAGTTCAGCAGCTTTCGTCATGTTGTTCTCCTTAGGCACCAATTTGACGGGACACGAAGGTCGTACGCAGCGGCAGCTTTGCAGCGGCCAGGCGGAACGCTTCACGAGCCAGCTCTTCAGGGACGCCCACGATTTCGTAGAGCACCTTGCCGGGCTGGATTTCGGCCACGTAGTACTCGGGGTTGCCCTTACCGTTACCCATACGCACTTCTGCGGGCTTGGTAGAGATTGGCTTGTCCGGGAACACGCGGATCCAGATACGACCGCCACGCTTGACGTGACGCGAGATCGCGCGGCGAGCCGCTTCGATCTGACGCGCCGTCAGGCGACCACGGTCAGTGGACTTCAGGCCGAAGTCACCGAAAGCAACGGAGTTACCACGCGTTGCGATACCGGTGTTGCGACCCTTTTGCTCCTTGCGGTATTTGCGGCGAGCAGGTTGCAGCATCTTTATTCTCCTTTACCGTCCGCTGCTGTAGCGGGCGCGTCAGTCTTGCGAACGCGCTTAACGGAATCAGCGCCAGCGCCGGCGGGCTTATCGCTGCCGTCAGCAGGTGCTGCGTTAGCGCCTGCGGGGCGGCGGGCACCACGGCCAGCACCGTCACGACGACCATCGCCGCGACCATCACGGCGGGGGCCGCGAGGACGACGTTCTTCTTCGGGGCGGGGGGTCTCGGCTGCCGGCAGGTCGTTACGACCCAGCGTGTCACCCTTGTAGACCCAGACCTTCACACCGATCACACCGTAGGTCGTCTTGGCTTCGGAGAAGCCATAGTCGATGTCGGCGCGCAGTGTGTGAAGTGGCACACGGCCTTCGCGATACCACTCGCAACGTGCAATTTCGATACCGTTCAGACGGCCCGAAGACATGATCTTGATGCCTTGGGCACCCAGACGCATGGCGTTTTGCATTGCACGCTTCATGGCGCGGCGGAACATGATGCGCTTTTCGAGCTGCTGGCAGATCGAATCGGCGATCAGCTTGGCATCGATTTCAGGCTTGCGCACTTCTTCGATGTTCACAGCCACGGGCACGCCCAGACGGGTTGCGAGTTCCTTCTTCAGGTTCTCGATGTCCTCGCCCTTCTTGCCGATCACGACACCAGGACGTGCCGAGAAGATCGTGATGCGGGCGTTCTTTGCAGGACGCTCGATCAGGATGCGCGACACGGCGGCATTCTTCAGCTTGGCCTTCAGGAACTCGCGCACCTTGATGTCTTCGGCCAGCATGCCGGCGAAGTCACGGTTGCTTGCGTACCAACGGCTGGCCCAGTTGCGGCTAACAGCCAGGCGGAAGCCGGTAGGATGGATTTTCTGTCCCATATTCTTCCCAGGCCTTTCAGTTGCCAACCGTCACGTACACGTGGCACGTGGGCTTGCTGATGCGATTGCCGCGGCCCTTTGCACGCGCGGTGAAGCGCTTGAGCGTGGTGCCTTGTTCGACGAAGATGGTCTTGACCTTCAGTTCGTCGATGTCGGCGCCGTCGTTGTGCTCGGCGTTGGCGATGGCGGACTCGAGCACCTTCTTGATGATCACGGCAGCTTTTTTCTGCGTGAACGTCAGGATGTTCAGGGCTTGGTCCACTTTCTTGCCGCGGATCAGGTCCGCGACCAGGCGACCCTTGTCCACAGACAGGCGGACGCCACGGAGAACAGCACGTGTTTCAGACATGTTCTATTCCTTACTTCTTGGCTTTTTTGTCCGCCGGGTGACCCTTGAAGGTACGGGTCAGCGCGAATTCGCCGAGCTTGTGGCCGACCATCTGGTCAGTCACATACACGGGCACGTGCTGCTTGCCGTTGTGCACGGCGATGGTCAGACCGATGAACTCGGGCAGAACCATGGAGCGACGCGACCAGGTCTTGACGGGCTTCTTGTCCTTGGTGGCGACGGCCTTTTCGGCCTTTGCCAGCAAGTGATGGTCAACAAACGGACCCTTTTTAAGAGAACGAGTCATTTGCTACCCTTTACTTCTTGCGACGCGACACAATCATCGACTGCGTGCGCTTGTTGTTACGGGTACGGTAGCCCTTCGTCAGGTTGCCCCATGGGTCAACAGCGTGACGACCTTCACCGGTCTTGCCTTCACCACCACCGTGCGGGTGATCGACAGGGTTCATCACCACGCCGCGAACGGTCGGGCGAATACCCATCCAACGCTTCACACCGGCCTTGCCCAGACGGCGCAGGCTGTGTTCTTCGTTGGCGACTTCACCGATGGTCGCGCGGCATTCGATGTGCACCTTGCGCACTTCGCCGGAACGCATACGCACTTGGGCGTAGATGCCTTCACGGGCCAGCAGCGTAGCCGACGTACCTGCCGAACGGGCGATCTGCGCGCCAGCGCCGATCTTCAGTTCGATGCAGTGGATGGTCGAACCCACGGGGATGTTGCGGATCGGCAGGGTGTTGCCCACGCGGATCGGGGCTTCCGAACCGCTGACGATCGTTGCGCCGACTTCCAGGTTGCGCGGAGCAATGATGTAGCGACGCTCGCCGTCGGCATAGCACACCAGAGCGATGTGGGCCGTACGGTTGGGGTCGTACTCAATGCGCTCGACCTTGGCGGGGATGCCGTCCTTGGTGCGCTTGAAGTCCACCACGCGATAGTGGTGCTTGTGGCCACCGCCCTTGTGACGGGTGGTGATGTGACCGTTGTTGTTACGGCCCGACTTCTGGTGCTGAGGCTCCAGCAGGGGGGCGAAACCTGCACCCTTGTGCAGATGGTCACGCGTGACCTTGACCGTGCCGCGTTGGCCGGGGGTCGTCGGTTTGAGCTTGATAACAGCCATGATTACGCAGCCTCCCCGGACAGGTTCAGCTCTTGACCGGGCTTGAGCATCACGTAGGCCTTGCGAACGTGGTCGCGGCGGCCAGTGGTCTTGCCAAAGCGCTTGGTCTTGCCCTTGATGTTCACCACGGAGACACCAGCAACTTCCACCTTGAACATCAGTTCCACGGCGGCCTTGATTTCATGCTTGGTGGCGCTCTGCAGCACCTTGAACGTCACGGCGTTGGACTTCTCGGCAACCATGGTGGCCTTTTCGGACACGATGGGAGCAACCAACACCTGCATCAGACGACCTTCGTCAAACTTGAGCGTGCTCATTCGAACATCTCCTTGAGTTTGTCGATCGCACCCTTGGTGACGAGCACTTTCTTGTAGTGCACCAGCGACACGGGGTCGGCGTAGCGCGGCTCGACCACGAACACGTTCTTCAGATTGCGGGAAGCCAGGTACAGGTTCTCGTCGACTTCTTCAGCGATCACCATGACCGATTCCAGGTTCATGGCCTTGAACTTGTCGGCCAGCACCTTGGTCTTGGGGCTTTCGAGCTTGAGCGAGTCCACCACGGCCAGACGGCCTTCGCGGGCCAGCTGCGACAGGATGGCAACCATACCGGCGCGGTACATCTTCTTGTTGATCTTCTGCGTGAAGTTTTCTTCAGGCAGATTCGGGAAGATGCGGCCGCCGCCACGCCACAGAGGCGAGGAAGACATACCGGCACGAGCACGGCCGGTGCCCTTTTGCTTGAACGGCTTGGCAGTCGTGTGACGAACCTGCTCGCGGTCCTTCTGAGCGCGAGTGCCCTGACGTGCGTTGGCACGGTAGGCGATCACGATCTGGTGGACGAGGTCTTCGTTGAATTCACGACCGAAAACAGTCTCGGGCGCATCGAACTTGGATGCGGCCTGGCCTTGTTCATTCAGGAGTTCGAGCTGCATTAGTTCGCTCCCTTGGAAGCTTTGGCCTTGATGGCGGGGCGCACCGTCACGAAGCCACCCTTGGAGCCCGGAACAGCGCCCTTGATCAAGAGCAGTTGGCGTGCTTCGTCAATGCGAACCACGTCGAGATTTTGGGTGGTGATGGTTTCATCGCCCATGTGACCGGTCATCTTCTTGCCCGGGAACACGCGACCTGGATCCTGGGCCATCGAGATGGAACCGGGAACATTGTGCGAACGGCTGTTGCCGTGCGAGGCGCGCTGCGAGCGGAAGTTGTGACGCTTGATGGTGCCGGCGAAGCCCTTACCGATGGAAGTGCCTTGCACGTCCACCTTCTGGCCCACCGAGAACAGCTCGGCGACGGGCAGGACAGAGCCTGCGGCGTACTTGCCAGCGGTTTCTTCGGTCACGCGGAATTCACCCATCACTTCACCGGCTTCGACACCTGCCTTGGCGAGGTGGCCGGCTTCTGGCTTGGTCACGCGAGATGCCTTGCGCGAACCGAAAGTGACCTGCAGGGCCACGTAGCCATCGTTCTCTTGGGTTTTGACCTGAGTCACACGGTTGTTGGACACATCCACCACCGTGACGGGCACTGCGTCCCCGTCATCGGTGAACAGACGCATCATGCCCACCTTGCGACCCAGCAACCCGAGGGAGTTGCTCAGACTCATTTGTTTGCTCCAAAACTTTCGCCGCTGAAACTGCAATTGGCCCAGCGTTGCGCTCCCGCCCCAGATGTCCAAGGCCTTGCGCACGAAAGAAGGTTGATAAAACTTCGCTCAAGAAAGGCGAAGCCCCAAATTTTAACGCGAACTGCCTTTTCAAGCAAGTTCGCGTTAAATCAAAGCCCTTCAACGGCCCAGCAAGGGGCCGTGAAGTTCTTATTGCAGCTTGATCTCGACGTCCACGCCTGCGGGCAGGTCCAGCTTCATCAGAGCGTCAACCGTCTTGTCAGTCGGGTCAACGATGTCCATCAGGCGCTGGTGAGTGCGGATTTCGAACTGGTCGCGGCTGGTCTTGTTGACGTGCGGCGAGCGCAGGATGTCGAAACGCTTCATGCGTGTCGGCAGGGGCACGGGACCCTTGACGATCGCGCCGGTGCGCTTGGCAGTGTCAACGATTTCAGCAGCCGACTGGTCGATCAGCTTGTAGTCAAACGCCTTCAGGCGGATGCGGATTTTTTGCTTGGACATTGTGTATTCCTAGTTTTCCAAGAATTACGCAATGATCTTTGCAACCACGCCAGCA
>NZ_JADDRN010000047.1:0-23974 GCF_017355445.1 Delftia sp. SD018 | reverse complement strand
CAGCTACGGCTGCGGCGGGCGTTGGCGCCACGGCTGGTGCAGCTGGCGAAACTGGTGCAGCGGCCGGTCTGGCTTCGGACGGGATCACCTCGGTCTGTGCCGCCAGGAAATGTGGCATGCCCGACAGCGCCCAGATGGCTGCACCGGCAGCGGCGGCAAGCACCGCACCGGCCGCCACGGCCAGCCGCTTGCGCAGGGGCGTGGCCGCGCGGCGGGCCAGGCGTTCGTGCGCTGCGGCCATGTTGGGGGCCTCGCCAATGGCTTGCAGCGTGTGGCGGCGCACATGGTGCCAGTACAGGGCATTGGCGCCCAGGCCGGGAATGGCAATGGCCAGCAGGATCAGCGTGGCATCGATGCCGTGGGCAATCGCCGGGGGCAGGCCCAGCGCGGGGCGCAGCAGCAGGCCCCAGACCAGGCCCGTGCCGCCGGCGGCCAGCGCATAGAGGCCGCCCTCTTGCCACAGCCCGCGCAGCCCGCACCATGGCAGGGTGAACAGGCCTGCGGCCAGGTTCCAGGTAGGCAAGGGCTTGCCCAGCGCGTCGAAGCGCTCGAACAGGCGCAGGTAGTAGTCGCGTGAGGGCTCGCCAATCAGGCTGGCGTACAGGCCCGGCATCAGGCCGGTGCCCTGTCCGCCCGTGAAGCTGGTGGCGCCGGCATGTGCGCCGACGCCTGCCCGCTCGTTGGGGGCCGCGGCGTCATCGCCGTGCTGCAGCGCATAGGCTGCGGCAGCGAAGGCGCTGGCTATCGAGGGCGGCAGTTTGCTGGGGCTCTTGGGAGAGTCGGCCGTGTCGGGCCTGCTGGCACTGCCGGGCTCGGCAAAGGCGGGCTCCTGCCGGGCAGGGGCCGCCTGCCTTCCGAAGTCGATGGTGGCGGGAGGTGCTGAGATGGCGTCTTCCGATGGGGCGGGCATGTCAGCAATTGTGTCATGCACTCATGGCTGTCGGAATCACGACATTCGGGCGGATCGATCGGGTGAATCAATCGGTCAGACCAATCGCGCAGATCAATCGCGCAGATCAATCGGGCCGCTCCATCGGCCCCGATCAATCTGCCTTTGCCATCAGGCCTGGCGCGCGGGCAGCACGGTGGCGCGGCACTCGCCGAAGCCGATGCGCGCGGCGCCCGGCTTCTCGCACCAGCCGCGCAGGATCACGGCATCGCCATCCTGCAGGAAGGTGCGGCTCTCGCCATTGGCCAGGGCCACGGGCTTCTTGCCGCCTTCGGTCAGCTCCAGCAGCGCACCGGCCTCGCTGGAGGTCGGGCCGGACAGCGTGCCCGTGCCCAGCAGGTCGCCGGGCTGCAGGTCGCAGCCGTTGACGCTGTGGTGGGCCACCAACTGGGCCATGGTCCAGTAGGCGTGGCGGTAGCTGGTGTGGGTGATCTGCTGGGCGGCCTGGCCTTCGGTGCGCATGCGGCCGGTCTCCAGCGCCACGCTCAACTGCACGTCGAACGCGCCGCGCTCGGAATTGGCGGCCGAGCTCAGGTAGGGCAGGGGCTGGGGATCTGCGGCGGGCCGCGTGAAGGCCGTGCGGTAGGGCTCCAGCGCCTCCAGCGTCACGACCCAGGGCGAGACCGTGGTGGCGAAGTTCTTCGACAGGAAGGGGCCCAGCGGCTGGTATTCCCAGGCCTGGATGTCGCGCGCCGACCAGTCGTTGAGCAGGCACAGGCCGAAGATGTGGTTCTCTGCCTCGTCCATGGAAATCGCCTCGCCCCAGGCGTTGCCCGCGCCGGTGTAGATGCCCATCTCCAGCTCATAGTCCAGGCGTGCGCAGGGCTTGAGCGCGGGTGCGGCGGCGTCGGGCGCCTTCAGCTGGCCCATGGGGCGGCGGAAGTCCACGCCCGACACGCGCAGGCTGGACGCACGGCCGTGGTAGCCAATCGGCACCCACTTGTAGTTTTCCATCAGCGGGTTGTCCGGGCGGAACAGCTTGCCGACGTTGGTGGCGTGGTGCACCGAGGTGTAGAAGTCCGTGTAGTCGCCGACCTGGGCCGGCACCGTGTACTCCACGTCGGACTGGGCCACCAGGCAATCCTGCAGTGCCGCCTGTGCGGCAGCGCCTTCGCGCAGCGCGCGCGACAGCGCCAGGCGCAGGGCCGACCAGGCGGCTGGTCCCATGGCCATGAAGCCGTTCAGGCGCTGTTGCGAAGCGGCTTCCAGCTGCGGCTGCACGGCATCGCCCAGCGCCTTGAGGGCGCTGGCACGCGCCAGGTCCAGCACCTGGTCGCCAATGGCCACGCCGCCGCGCCAGGCCTCCTGGCTGCCTGCGCGGCGGAACACCGCAAACGGCAGGTTCTGGATGGGAAAGTCGCTGGCGCCGGTATTGGCCGAGGCCACCCAGCTGCGCAGGCCTGCGTCATGGGTTTCGTTCAAGGACATCTGTCTCTCCTGGTTGGGTTTGTCTGTCGTTGGTATGAAAAGGTGTTTGGCGGGGCAGGGCGAGGCGTGGCCGGCTCAGGCAGCGGCAAAGCCGCCGTCCATGTTCCAGTGTGCGCCGCGCACCTGGGCGGCCTGCTCGCTGGCCAGGAAACCGGCCAGCGCCGCCACCTGCTCCACGGTCACGAAGGCCTGGGAAGGCTGCTTGGCGCCCAGCAGCTGGCGCGCCGCCGCTTCGGCATCCAGCCCTTCGCGCGCTGCCAGCGCATCGATCTGTCGTTGCACCAGCGGCGTCAGCACCCAGCCGGGGCAGATGGCGTTGCAGGTCACGGGCGTGGTGGCGAACTCCAGCGCCACCGACTTGGTCAGCCCGATCAGCCCGTGCTTGCTGGCCACATAGGCCGGCTTGCGCGCCACGCCCACCAGCCCGCTGACCGAGGCGATATTGATGATGCGGCCCCAGCCGCGCTCCAGCATCTGCGGTGCGCAGGCCTGGATGGCGTGGAAGGGCGCCGACAGGTTGACGGCCAGCAGCTCGTCCCACTTGCCGGCCGGGAATTCGAGCAGCGGGCTCACATGCTGCATGCCTGCGTTGTTGACCAGGATGTCGATGGCGCCCATCTCGGCCGCAATGCGCTGCGCCAGCGGTGCGATGGCGCTGCCGTCGCGCAGGTCCAGGCCGTAGTGGCGCACCGGCACGCCATGCGTGTGGGCGATCTCGCGCACCAGCGCATCGGTCTCGGCAGAAGCGGCGGCCTGGCCATGCAGCGCGATGGCTGCGCCCTCGCTGGCCAGATGGCGCGCCACGGCCAGGCCGATGCCGCTGGTCGAGCCGGTGATCCAGGCCACGCGGCCCGCATGCGGGCGTGAAGCGGGGAATGAGGAAGTCGGGTTCATTTCAGGAGATCCATTTCCATATGCACGTACTCGCTGAGAAAGCGGACCCGCGCCCAGTAGATCAGCAGCCCGTCGGCATTGCAGGCCCAGCGCAGCGCCTGCATCAGCGGCGTGCCCAGGGCCACGCCCAGGTGCTCGGCGGCCAGTTCGTCGGCCGGCGCCACGCTCAGGTGCTGGCGCGCCACGGCAATGCGCGAGGGGTCGCTGCTCAGGGCCACGGCCAGGGAGCTGCGCTCCAGCTGGGCCTCGATCTCGGGGAACAGTTCCTGCTCCAGATACAGCTGCGACAGGCAGAACCGCGCCGCGTCATGGTCGTACACGCGCAGCAGGTGCACGTAGGCGGGGGCCATGCGGCCCACGTCGGGGAAGCCTTCAGGAATCGGCGGCAGGCAGTCGCGCCCGGTGTGCAGGGTGATCTGGCCGATGTGGGCGCCAAAGGCCACCAGCTCCTTCCAGCTGGTGGGCAGCAGGAAGGACGGCGGCTTGTAGGGCGCCGCAATCACCCGCGTGCCGCCGCGCTTGCGCGTGAGCAGCAGGCCCTCTGCCACCAGGGCGCCCAGTGCCATTCGCACCGTGGTGCGCGACACGCCATGCAGCGCCTCCAGCTCCTGCACCGTGGGAATGGCGCTGCCCACGGGCCAGGCGCCCGTGGACACCTTGCTGCGGAACAGCCGCGCCAGCTGCAGGTGCAGCTTGTCCCGGCCTTGTTGAGGGGCCGACGCGGTGGAGTTGGAGGGCATGGAGGCAATAAAGTATCTATTCAGTGCTTTTATTTTCACACAAAGCGCCAGCCCTGACAGCCTGTGCTGACGCCCATCGTTGACAAATGTCTTCAATTGAGCAGGCCGAATGACTTTTAAACTGCGGCCCTTTTTCGGTTTTTCGTTTTCGTTTTTTGAATGTTGGCCAGAGCGGCCGTTGGGTATTTCATGCAGCAGCAACATGCTTGGGAGTTTTTTCGCGCCGGTGGAGTGGACCAGGTGGTCATCCGCACCGGGCAGGACATTGCGCACATCGGCGAGCTGGACCAGAAGCTGTGGGTGGCCCTGGCCTGCCCCACGCGCGGCATCGAGTTCGACAGCGACACGCTGGACCTGATCGACGAGGACAAGGACGGCCGCATCCGCCCGCCCGAACTGATCGCCGCCTGCCAATGGGCCGTGGCGCGCGTGCGTGACCCCCAGGTGCTGGCCGATGGCGGCGACGTGCTGCAACTGTCCAGCCTGGAGCGCGACAGCGAGCAGGGCGCCCTGCTGCATGCCGAGGCCGAGCGCATGCTGGCCCTGTCCGGCCAGGCCGGCGGCGCCGCGCTGAGCCTGGCCCAGGTGCGCGAGCGCCTGGCCTCCCTGGCGGCCATGCGCTTCAATGGCGACGGCATCGTCAGCCCCGCCACCGCCGGGGACGACAAGGCGCTGGCCGCGCTGGTCGAGCGCATCGGCAAGGCCTATGGCACGGCGGCGGGCGCCGATGGCGTGGCCGGCATCGCACGCAAGCAGGCCGAGTCCTTCTATGCCGACCTGCGTTCCCTGCGCGACTGGCATGCAGGCGCCGAGGCCCTGGGCTGCGGCATTGCCGAGCGCGACCAGGCCCTGGCGGCGGCCCGCGCCGTGGACGCGGTGCAGGCCAAGGTGGACGACTTCTTCGCACGCACGCGGCTGGCCGCCTTCGACACGCGCGCGCAGGACCCGCTCAACCCCTCCATCGAAGGCTATGCCGCCCTGGGCCGCGAAGTGCTGGACAGCGGCGCCCAGGCCATTGCCGCCCTGCCGCTGGCCGCCGTGGCGGCCGACCGCGCGCTGCCGCTGGCCCAGGGCGTCAACCCCGCCTGGGCCGGTGCGCTGCAGGCCCTGCGCGAGCAGGCCGTGCAGCCCGTGCTGGGCGAAGACCTGCAGGAGATCACCGCCGCGCAGTGGGAGCAGGTCAAGGCCGCCCTGCAGCCCTGCCGCCAATGGCTGGCGGCCCGTCCCGCCACGCCGCTCGATGCCCTGCCTCAACAGGAGGTGCAGGCGCTGCTGGACGGCGGGCAGGAAGCCGCGCTGCTGGACCTCATCGCCCAGGACGAGTCCGAAAAGGAACACAGCCTGCAGGCCGTGGCGCTGGAAAAGCTCATCCGCCTGCAGCGCGACCTGCTGGTGCTGCTCAACAACTTCGTCTCGTTCAGCAGCTTCTACCGGCGCGAGGGCGCGGCCTTCCAGGCCGGCACGCTCTATCTGGATGCGCGCAGCTGCGACCTGACCGTGGAAGTGAGCGACACCGCCGCCCACGCCGCGCTGGCCGGCCGTGCCAAGACCTGCCTGGCCTACTGCGAGCTGCGGCGCGAGGGCAAGAAGAAAGCCATCGTCGCGGCCTTCACGGCGGGCGATGTGGATTTTCTCTTCGTGGGCCGCAACGGCGTGTTCTATGACCGCGCGGGCAACGATTGGGACGCCACCATCGTCAAGCTCATCGAGAACCCCACCAGCATCGGCCAGGCCTTCTTCCTGCCCTACAAGAAATTCCTGCGCATGGTGGAGGAACAGGTGGCCAAGCGCGCCTCGGCCAAGGAAGAGGGCGTGACCGCCAGCCTGGGCACACAGGCCGGCCAACTGGTCACGGCGCCCGGCACCGCTGCGGCCAACGCCACAGCCGCCACGGCTGCCACCGCTGCGGCCGCATCGCGCAAGACCGATGTGGGCACCGTGGCCGCCCTGGGCGTGGCGCTGGGCTCCATCAGCGCCGTGCTGGTGGGCATCTTCGGCAAGTTCATCGACCTGGGGCCCTGGATTCCCGTGGCCCTGGTCGGCCTCATCGCGGCCATCTCCGGGCCCAGCATGATGATTGCCTGGCTCAAGCTGCGCCAGCGCAGCCTGGGGCCCATCCTGGACGCCAGCGGCTGGGCCATCAACGGCCGCATGCGCATCAACCTGCCGCTGGGCCGCAGCCTGTCGCAGACCGCCAAGGTGCCGGTGGGCGCACGGCGCACGGCGGGCGACCCCTATGCGGAAGGCAATGGCCTGCGCAACACCCTGGTGGCGCTGGCCGTGGCGGCCTTGCTGGCGCTGATGGCCTGGCGCCTGCACTGGGTCGATGGCCTGCTGCCCGCCGGCTGGCAGTACGGCGCGGCACCGGCCGCTGTGCCGGCTGCGCCGGCTTCGCCAGAGTCCGCACCTGCGCCAGCACCAGCACCAGCACCAGCACCAGCACCAGCACCAGCACCAGCACCGGCACCTGCAGCGGCGGCTCAGTAAGTCGATGCCAAGGGGCGGGCAAGCCACTTGCCCGCCCCGGTCGGGAAACCTCAAGGCGCGACAATAGCGCCATGACCACCCCCACCCACGTACAACGCAGTGCCGTGCCCCTGAGCACGCACGACACCACCCGCATCGACGACCTGCGCATCAAGGCCGTGCGCCCCCTGATCACCCCGGCCCTGCTGCAGGAATGGCTGCCCGCGCCCGAAGCCGCGCAGCAATTGGTGGAAACCAGCCGCGCCGCCATCTCGGACGTGCTGCAGGGCCGGGACGACCGGCTCATCGTCGTCGTCGGTCCCTGCTCCATCCACGACCACGACCAGGCCATGGACTATGCGCGCCAGCTCAAGGCCCAGGCCGACGCCCTGGCCGGCGAGCTGCTCGTGGTCATGCGCGTCTACTTCGAGAAGCCCCGCACCACCGTGGGCTGGAAGGGCTACATCAACGACCCGCACCTGGACGGCAGCTTCGCCATCAACGAAGGCCTGGAAATGGCCCGCGCCCTGCTGCTGGACGTGCTGGCCCTGGGCCTGCCCGTGGGCACGGAATTCCTGGACCTGCTGTCGCCGCAATTCATCAGCGACCTGGTCAGCTGGGGCGCCATCGGCGCGCGCACTACGGAAAGCCAGAGCCACCGCCAGCTGGCCAGCGGCCTGTCCTGCCCCGTGGGTTTCAAGAACGGCACGGACGGCGGCGTCAAGGTGGCCAGCGACGCCATCCAGGCGGCCAGCGCGCCCCACGCCTTCATGGGCATGACCAAGATGGGCCAGTCCGCCATCTTCGAGACCCGCGGCAATGGCGACTGCCACGTCATCCTGCGTGGCGGCAAGCAGCCCAACTACGGCGCCGAGCATGTGCAGGCCGCCTGCGCCCTGCTGGAAGGCGCAGGCCTGCGCCCGCAGGTCATGATCGATGTCTCCCACGCCAACAGCAGCAAGCAGCACCGCCGCCAGATCGACGTGGCGGCCGACGTGGCCCAGCAGATCGCCAGTGGCGATGCCCGCATCACGGGGCTGATGATCGAAAGCCACCTGCAGGAAGGGCGTCAGGACATCGTGGACGGCCAGCCGCTGGTGCATGGCGTGTCCGTGACCGATGCCTGCATCAGCCTGGAGCAGACCCTGCCTGTGCTGGAGCAGTTGGCTGCGGCGGTGAAGGCGCGGCGGGCGAAGCTGCGGGGGTGAGTTGACTGGCCGGGTCTGTTTTGGACCCGCGTCAGGCAATGGGGCAGTCCTGTCCTTCGGCAGGACTGCAATGCAATCGCCACAGCGCAGTGGCATGCATATGAGCCGCCGATGTAAAAGCAGGGTTGGCAGACTGCGAATTCAATTCAGGCGCTGGTGCAGCACAGGCTGTGCATCAAGACTTTCAGATCAGTCCGATTGCATCATGCATTTTTGCAATGAATGATTGATTTATTCATATCGAATTGAAAGATTCTTCTATTGCTGCATCCAGATGTATTTCGAGGATTGCACCAATATATTTGGTCGCCATTGTTTTGGTGGTCCATATTCCGGGATGAGAGGGGCGAAGGACAAGGGAAATGAATGGCTCTATCAAAGAAGAGCAGGATCTTCATTTCAAAGAATTCGAGTCATATATCATGGGTTTTGATTCTGCGGAGGAGGGATAGGTATGAGGCCTGGCGATGCAAAGCGGGTATTTGATCT
Source organism: Delftia sp. SD018 (assembly GCF_017355445.1). NCBI lineage: Bacteria > Pseudomonadati > Pseudomonadota > Betaproteobacteria > Burkholderiales > Comamonadaceae > Delftia > Delftia sp. SD018. Next base: position 15,800 of record NZ_JADDRN010000047.1, on the reverse strand, counting down.
TGCAGTTGGGCGCTCCGCCCCACCGCTTGCCTCCATGGTCACCATTTTTGCCATTAGTTTTTATAGCTCGACTCTCGTTGCCCAATTCAGCATAGCCCTTTCCTTTGCATCACTTTTCTTTGTGTTGCCCGCGAGTATTGGTTCCATCTTTTTTCCGGAAATGGCTGCCAGCAAAGAGAAGGAGAAATCGGACTCGCTCATCAGTTTGCTGTTTTGGCTGGTATTTCTGTACACCGGGTTTTGTTTTATTCTGGTGTATTGGCTTCCTGTTATCTCGAAAACCCTGATATCCGGTTTGCCAGAGGAACTGTTGGATGGAGCCATATCCCAGGCAAGATTGATAATTCTGTGTATTCCCTTCTTCGGAATCATCAATGTATGCGGCTGCGTTCTTGAGTCAAGATCACATACTGCCATCGTTGCAAAATTCAGAATGTGGCAGGTTTTTTTCCATGCAGCCTGTGTGATTGTTGTGCTGGCGCTGCTTGCGAAGAATGAGTGGATGAGTGATGATTCGGTCGCTCTGGCCTATCTGTTCAATGACATCATTTTTTCCGTTGCCGCATATGCTTTGATGCGGAAATACTGTCAATTCAGATTTTCATTCAATTTTCGTGTATTGCCTGGCAGAAGAATATTTTCCGTCTTAATCCCTGGCTATGCCAATGCGTTCTTTGGGAAATATCTGCTTTATATATTGTCAATGTCTGTTGCAGGGCTGGGTGCAATGTATTCTGCAATTCAATCTCAAGCTTCTGCCATATTGCTGCTGGCAGAACTGCCTGCCATGGGAGTCTGTGCTCTTCTGGCAATGGAGATATCCAAAAATCGTGGGAAATGGGCAGTGCAATTTCAGTTCATCAAAGATTCATCGTCATTGATGATTTTTTGTGCCATTATCCCAGTTGTTGCATTGGCTGTATTCATGCTGTTCTATGAAATATCAGAAGCGAATGGTTTTCAAATTGTCGGTGAGGGATTCCTTTCCTTGGTGTGCAAAGGAACTACGGATGTGGTGTTCTTCTATGCGGCAGCAATTTCTGGCGGGCTAGGTCTTTATTGGTCATCAAGAATGATTTTCTGGACTATTTATGCAGTGATATTCTTTGCCCCAATGTCATTGGGCTTCCATGGCTCCAGTTATTCCATGATCAACTATATTTTCTCGGTTTCTTCTCTCGTGTCCTGTGCTCTGTTGATATTGCTTATTCACAATAGGCGAGAGTCTCTATCTGAAGAGAAGATTGGCTTGAAGAAAAGCTTGTAGCCGTGGTGGCCTTGGCGAGGTCGTCTGCCCTTCGACAACCTCGCAGCCCCGCAACCGCCACGACGCAGGCGCTGACATACGGGGTGGGGAGGCGGCGGGAGCGCCCTCAGGCCCGCGCTGGCCTGGGCTCCAGATTGCGCGCCGTGCCCAGCCAGGTCGCGCAATGCGTTTCATGACCGTCCTCGGCCACCGCGTACAGGTCGGCTGCGCAGATGCTGAGCACGCGGCCGGAATCCACCACGCGGCCGCGCGCCCGCAGGTGGGTGCCGCGTGCGGGCGCGAAGAGCTTCACGCTGCCGTCTACCGTGGCATTGGCCCAGCCAGCAGGCAGCAGTGAACCTGCGGCCGACACCGCCGCAAAGTCGCCCAGCGCAAAGATCGCCGTGGCCTGCAACTGGCCCGGCTGAAAGCACAGGGCATCGGCAATCGGCATCTCCAGCTCGGTGGCGCCGGGCTCGGCCCGCACGAAGCGCAGGCCCAGGGTGCGCGCCATGGGCATGGCCAGCACGGCCTTCTGCAGCGCATGGGTGGATGGGGTGGGGTGGGTGGTCGGCTCAGTCATGGCTTGTCTCCTTCGTGGTGGGTGAAGCGGCACGGCGCACGCGCGGCCAGGGCGCGGCGGGTTTGTCGGGGGTCCTGGCTGGGGTCGATGCCGTTTGCGCCAGATCCCGCTCGGCCTGGCGGGCGCGCAGCCACTGCACATGGTCCAGGGCCTGGGCGCGCTGGGCCTGCAGCGCGGCGATCTGTTCGTCTATCTCCTGCACACGCTGCTGCACGGCATCGGCCAGGTCACCGGGGCCTATGCGCCCCGCACGCCAGGCGCGCAGGTTCTCCGCAATGCGCGGCAGCCCGAACCCCAGCGCGCGGGACATGGCGATGAACACCACCTCGCGCCGGGCCGAGCGCGGATAGTCGCGGTAGCCATTGGGCAGGCGCCGGGGCTTGAGCAGGCCCGCGCGCTCGTAGTGCCGCAGCGCGTGGATGGAGACGCCCGTGAGTTGGGCGAGTTCGGAGATCAGCATGTGCCAAGGCTAGCAAGGCTTGTGCTGGGCTAGGGTTGGGGAGGTGACAGGTTTTTTTCCGCCTCGTCGCGAATCCATTCCAGGAACGCGCGCACTTCGGGGCGGTCGGCCGCTCCGGGCCGCGTCACCGCGTAGTAGGCAAACCTTGCGGGCCATTGCTTGTCCAGCACCTGGATGAGCCGGCCCGCCGCGATTTCTTCCTGGGCATAGGCCTGCGGCACCAGCGCCAGGCCCTGGCCAGCCTCTGCCGCACGGATCAGCAGGAAGTCATCGTCAAAGGCACTGCCGCGCTCCGCGCGCATGTCGTCGGCCACGCCATGCGCTTTCAGCCAGAGCGGCCAGTCTGCGCGGTCGCCGTCATGCAGCAGGGGGTAGCTGAGGCAATCGCCGGCCTCATGGATCACTGCCCCGTGCGCCTTCAGGAATCCCGGCGAGGCGACGGGCGTCAGAACCGGTGCCATGAGGGGGAGAACCTCCAGCCCCGGATAGTCTCCCAGCCCATGGCGCAAGGCCACGTCCACCCGGTCGCGCCGCAGGTCCACCAGTTCCGACGTGGCCTCCACGCGGATTTCGATGTCCGGGTGCAATTGCTTGAAACGCCCCAGCCGGGGCACCAGCCACGATGCCGCGAACGTGGCGACCGTGCTGACGGTCAGGCTCCGTCTTGCCTTGGTGCTTTCCAGGTCGTGCATGGCCTGGTCGATTTGAAGAAACGCTTCGCGCAGCCTGGGGAACACGCTGGCGCCTGCCTCGGTCAGCCGCATGCCAAGGCGCTCACGCTCCAGCAACACCACTCCCAGGCGGTCTTCCAGCACGCGGATCTGCTGGCTGACGGCGCCGGGCGTGACGTGCAGGGCCTGCGCCGCAGCCTTGACGCTTTTGCGCTGCCCCACTTCCACGAAAGTGCGCAGCGCCTGCAATGGATAGGTCATCTTATTTTTAGATTTACTAAATTCATGGAGCAGAAATCATCGCTTTTAACTAGATGTATATCTGTTGAGAATAAGTCTTTCCAGTGATTCTATGAATTCAGTTTATCTAAAATTCAAATGCTCCATCTCTATTCAGACAGCTCCCCCAATGGCTTCAAGGTGACCATTGCGCTTGAAGAGCTTTCGCTGCCTTACCAGCTGCACCATGTGCGCATCGATGAAGGCGAGCACCGGCAGCCGGCCTTTCTGGCGCTGAATCCCCATGGCCGCATTCCCGTGCTCACGGACACCGAGACGGGGGTGGTGTTGTTTGAGTCAGCGGCCATTCTTCTGTACCTGGCCGACAGGACCGGACAGCTGCTGCCAGAGGACCTGCAGGCCCGCTGGGAGGCGATCAAATGGCTGCAATTCCATGCGTCCAGTGTCGGGCCGCTGCTGGGCCAGCGCGTGCACTTCGAGCTGTTCGCGGACAGCCCAGTTCCTGCCGCAATCGAACGCTACCGGCGCCTGACGGAGGAGGCGTTCACGGTGCTGGACCACGCGTTGCAAGGCAGCCCCTACCTGGCGGGCGACTGCTACTCCATTGCAGACATTGCCCATTTCGGCTGGATGCACATCGCGCGAATCATCCACTTCGACTTCAGCCGGCACCGCCATCTGAGCGCATGGCATGAGCGGGTCGCGGCCCGACCTGCGGTGCGCAAGGGCATCACGCTGCCGGCACCGGCAACCGGCGCATGAACACGAGTCAGGTCCAGACAATGAACGCAACTCCTGTCTCCCCGCGCACGGGTGGGGCTTCCTATGCCTCGTTCTACGCACACCCTGGCTATCGGCGCATGTTTGCACCAGACCGGCTGACCGTGGGCATCTTCCTGCCGCTGCGCAGCTACAAGGGCGACATGTCGGTGCTGCGCGGGCAGGCCGATCTGGTCAACCGCATCGACCAGCATGGCTTTGCCGCCGTGTGGGTGCGCGATGTCCCCTTGTTCGATCCCTCGTTCGGGGACGCAGGGCAGGTGTTCGACCCCTTCACCTACCTGTCCTTCCTGGCTGCCCGTACCCGCAAGATCGCCTTGGCCACGGGCAGCGCCATCGTCTCCCTGCGCCATCCGATCGACCTGGCCAAGGCCGCCACAAGCATTGACCAGCTCTCCGGCGGCCGGCTGGTGATGGGCTTGGCCTCTGGCGACAGGCCGATGGAGTTTCCCGCCTACGGACTGGAACACGCGGCCCGGGCACAGCGCTTTTCCCAGGCCGTGGCCTATATGCGCCAGCTCATGCCGCCTGGGCTCCTGGACATCGATTCCCCGCTGGGGCGCCTGGAAGGTGCCGAGTTTCTCCCCCAGCCCGTTGCAGGGAGCATTCCGCTGATGGTGACTGGATCGTCAGGCCAATCGCTGCCATGGATTGCAGAGCATGCAGATGGCTGGCTGACCTACCCCGGTGCCACCCATACCCCCCGGGGGCCTCAGCACCTGGCGGAAAAAATCCGTGCCTGGCGTGACCTGATCCCTGGAGGCGCATTCCGCCCGCACATGACGAATGAGTGGATCGACCTGGTCGATGACCCCGGCCATCCCCCAACCCCGTTGCATGGGGGCTATGTCCTGCGCACCGGGCGCAAGGGACTGGTGGCATTGCTCGAACAGTGGCAGGCGGCGGGGGTGAACCACGCGGCGCTGGGCATCCAGTGGTCACAGCGCCCGCCCGCCGAGGTGCTGGAGGAACTGGCCCAGGAGGTGCTGCCGCACTTTCCCTCTCACGAAGGGCTGACGGCAGTGGCGGCTGACTGGTGAACGCAGGCCGGGGCAGGAATGGCCGGGCCGCGGCAAGCTTGCATCCCTGAGACCGGGGGCATTCAAGCCGGCTGCGCTGCAGGCCTCATCACGCGCGCCGTGAACCGGGCCATGAACTCGCGTGTGGCAACGCGGGCGACCAGGGCCGTCAGGTAGTTGGCGCAACCGTGCACCACCGAGGCGCGGTTGTCGTCGAAGGCTTTCAGTCCGAGGCGAACCACGTCTTCGCTGGACGCTTTTTTCCCGAAGGATGCGGCCTCGCCGGCGCGGGCGAAGAACGCCGTGTCGGTAGCGCCCGGGCACAACGCCAGCACGCGCACGCCGCGCGGCCGGTACTCGGCCCAGAGCGCTTCGCTGAACGAAAGGACAAAGGCCTTGGTCGCGGCGTAGACAGCCATGTACGGGACCGGCTGAAACGCTGCCGTGGAGGCGATGTTGATGACGCCGCCCTGGCGCTGCTCCAGTGCGGGGAGCAACAGGTGCGTCAGCTCCACCAGGGCGCCCACATTCAGGTCGATGGCCTCCCGCTGCATGGCCAGCGCCAGTTCATCAAACCTGCCATGGGTGCCGAAGCCTGCGTTGTTCACCAGCAGATCCGGCAGCAGGCCCCTGGCGCTGACGGCCTCGAAAACCCGCCGGGCCGCCCCGGGTGTCGCCAGGTCCTCGACCAGGAATTCGGCGCCGGGCAATTCGTGGGCGAGCTTTTCGAGCCTGTCGCGGCTGCGCGCGATCAGCACGACTTTGGCGCCACGGCGGGCAAGCTCCCTGGCAAATACTTCGCCGATGCCCATGGAGGCACCGGTCACCAGGACGGTTTTCTGGGAGAAATCAAAAGGGGTTTTCATGCACTCGAGTATTGCGACGGGGTGCCCGCCTGGGAATGGGCAGCGCTGGTAAGCTGATTTGCATTCATGAAAAACCAACCGCCCACCACCTGGGATGACCTGCGCGTGCTCCTGGCGCTTCACCGCCACCAAAGCCTGCTTGCCGCAGGCGCTGCCCTGGGCCTGTCCACCTCGACCGTCGCGCGGCGCATCGAGGCGCTGGAGCAATCCCTGGGCCGCGCCCTGGTACACCGCAGCAGCGCAGGGACGACGGTCGAGCCCGATGCAATGGAACTGGTGGAGCTGGCTGAGCAATTCGAGCTGGGACTGGGCGGCATCAAGCGCGACGACCGGCCCGATGAGAAGGCCCATGCGCTGACCGGCACCATCCGCGTCAGCATGGGCGAGGGCTTCGTGAAGCCCGTGACCGCCGTGCTCTCGCAGTTGAGAAGCACGCACCCCGGACTGCATATCGAAGTGGCCGTGGAGTCGCGCTTCACGGATGTCGGGCGGCGCGAAGTGGACGTCGCGCTCCGGGTCGGGCGCTCCAGCTCGGCCGTGGTGGTGGAGAAATGGGCGGGGCAACTGACGTTTGGCCTGTACGCCTCGCACGGCTATGTCGAGCAGCGCCTGCCGGGTCGCCACCTGCGCGTGCAGGACTTCGCCTGCCACGATTTCGTGGGACAGGACCTCGCCACCGGCCGGCAGGACGCCTCCAACCTGTGGCTGACCAGCCGGGGCGCCACCCGATTCGTCTTTCGATCCGGCTCCGACCTGGCCCGCCAGGAGGCCACGCAGCAAGGTCAGGGCATCTGCCTGCTGCCCGACGCCATGGCCCATGCCGTGCCCGGCCTGGCACGGCTGGAGGTGGACGCGCCACTGCCGTCCTGCCCGGTGTACCTGGCCTATCACCGCGACCGCCGCAACGTGCCGGGCGTGCGGGCGGTCATTGACGCGCTGGGTGTGGCGCTGGCCGATGGGCTGCAACTGCCAGCGGAAAAGGCGACAGTGGAACGACCCTGAGCCGAACTTCGCCTTGCTGCGGCTGACAACACGAAACGGAAACGTTTACTTCAGGCCGTGACTTCCGCGAGCAAGGTTTCGGCAGCAAGCTTGCCGAGCGCATTGCCAGCCAGCGGGCTGTCGCCCGTGATGAGCTGCCTGTCCCGGTGCACCGCGCCCGAGATGCCATCGTTCACGATCTCGATGCCCAAGGCCTTGAGCCTTTCGCCGAACTTCCAGGTCAGGTGACCCGGCATGTAGCCGATGTCGGGGGTCTGCGCATCGAGCGCGTCGGGAAAAGCACATATCTTGTAGCCCCGGTAGATGTCGCTGTCGCCAACCGAGAGGAATGCGGCAGGGCCGTGGCACAGGGAGATGACGAACCGGTTGTTGGCGGCCGCCCATTCCAGCACCGCCCCCACGTCACGGCTGTCGGGCAGGCCGATCAGCGCGCCATGCCCGCCAGGCACGAAGATGGCTGCATATTGCTCCAAGCCCTGCGCAAGCACAGACGACAGGCGCAACGGCTGCTTGAACTGCGGGTGGTACTTGTCGAAGAAGCCCTTGACCGTCTCGTCTTCGGAGGGCATGGCCCAGAACTCGAACTTGACGGGGTTTCCCGAAACCGTTGCCACGTCGAAGGCGAAGCCGGCCTTGTCGAGGTGGTACATGGGCAGCAAAGTTTCGACGGGATGGTTGCCGGTGGAAAAGAAGCTGCCGTTGTCGGTCAGCAGGTAGCGCTCGTCCGCGCCGATCATCAGGATCTTCTTGCTTCCTTGATAGGTGGTCGCGTAGTCGGCATCCCGCAGGTCGGACTTGGGCGACGTGAACTGACTGAGCGAGTAGCGGGATGGAAAGAACGCATTGAACTCGGCCGGATCAGGTTGAGGTTGCTTGTCCTGGGTCGCTTGTTCAGCCATGGGGTACCTCTCGGGTAGGTTGCGGAAGGTCCAACGATGCTGCGGCAAAAATCCTGTGGCAGTGAGGAATTTCCGTCAATGCCGTGCAGACAAAGTCGATGCTCCGCTTGTAGCGGCTTGACAGGATGTTCGGGTGGCCAAGCCAACCACCGCGCGGTAATGGCCTCGCAGGACGGGAGCGGCGCTTGAAGGGAGCGGCGAATATGCCTCGCAGTAAAAGTGACCCTAGCGCGGAGCGAATCCGGCGCCGACTGCCATGTTCGTCGATCTGGTGCGGGCCTTGACGCGTGCCGTTGATCGTAAGTGTTTTGTTGTAGAGAATGGCGCAGATAACTGTTTCAAGGGCGCCGTATGCAAAATGTAGATGGATACGCCGGATATAACTGGCTGTCGCAGGAGTACGACGTGGCGCCGGTGCAGCCCTTTCGGGTCCGCAGCGTCATAGGCTCGGCGCGCTCCAGAGCGGTGTCAAACGGCTTCACGGTCAAGACGTACCCAGCCCATTACCAGCCGGATGCGACGCTGAGCGCGCACTTGACGTTTGCACTCAAGCATGAGGGCGTCGAGCTGGACTTTCTCACCCGCCTTTTCGAAGTCACCGGACCTGAGCCCATCGCCAAATGGGTGCTGGAAGAACCCACGGGTGCATACGCGCGCCGCTGCGGCTTCCTCTATGAGTGGCTCACTGGCGCCATCCTGGTTGGGGTGGGCGACGCCGGCGGGAACTATGTCGATTTGCTCGCCCCGTCCCAGTACCTCACCGCCACGGCGGCGGAAAAGGTGCGCCGTTGGCGCATCAACAACAACCTGCCAGGCACCCGCGCCTTTTGCCCAATGGTCGACCTTGGGGAGCGAGGCCCGACTGATCCAGCGCCACTGCGCGCGGAGATCGACAGCATGGTGGATCAGTTCGGGCTCGAGACGATAGAGCGTGCTGTCAACTGGTTGACCATCAAGGAGAGCAAGGCCAGCTTTGCCATCGAGTCCGAGGGCAAGGAAGATGACCGCATCCGCCGTCTGGCGCGCGCCATGAGCACGCACTGCGGCAAGATCGAGTCCGCACTCACGGAAGAGGGGATGCTGCTGATTCAGCGGGCCGTCATGGGCGACAAGATGGTGGGCGCCAAGCTAGGCATTCGCCGGTCCCCGGTTTTTGTCGGGCACACCAACTCGATCTTCGAGCCCGTGATCGACTACCTGGCGCCGCACCATGAAATGATGGCCGAGATGATGGAGGGGCTGCGTGCGTTCGAGCAGCGTACCCGTGGGCAAAGCCCGCTGCTGCGAGCGGCGGCCCTGTCCTTCGGCTTCGTCTACATCCACCCGCTGAGTGACGGCAATGGCCGGCTCTCGCGCTTCCTGATCAACGACATCCTTCGGCGCGATGGCTTCCTGCCAGCGCCGGTGATCCTGCCGGTCTCGGCGGTGATCAGCGAGAACGCCATGCGGCGCGCCGCCTATGACACCGCCTTGGAGCACCTTTCACGGCCGCTGATGGTCACGATGAATCCGATGTGCAAGTTCGGCGCGACCGTGAAACACGGAGACGGTGTCGAGTCCAACCTGCACGTAGCCGACTGGAGTCGGGGTCTGGCCACCTGGCGCTATGCCGACCTCACCTTCCAGTCCGAGTACTTGGTTGACGTCATCCGCCACTCGATCCTGCACGGGCTCAAGGACGAGGCCGTGTACCTCTTGCGTTACGACGCCGCACGCGACAGCCTCAAGGAAATCATCGAGGGCCGTGATGAGGACTATGCGACGATCATCCGATCTCTGGTGACCAACATGAAGGTCAGCAGCAGGCTGCGCAAGACGTACCCCGGGGTCTTCAGCGACGAAGACCTGGCCAAGCGCGTCGAGCGCGCGGTCTTCAAGGCCTTTGAGCTGCTGCCCGGCGATGACGATGATGACGATGAGGTGGTGCCGCGCCTGGATGTGGTGGCCCGATGAATTCCTGAGAGCTCGTGTCAATTCGGCTTCCGGATCTCTGGATGCAACTTGCGCCGTAGCCGGTTGCTGTTTCTGCATGAATGGCGCTTGCAGGCAATGGCAGGTTCAGGCTTGGTGGCTGTCGCTCGTTGCGCATCAACTCACAGTTCGCAACCAGCCTGAATCTGGCGGCCAGCCGTCGGTTGTCGACCCTGAGCAGCCATCCAACGAGAAGCTCGAAAGCCGTCACTCATTGGCCAACATGGTCTGAAAACCTCGACTTCCTGCTGGCCCATGTCACGCGAGGTCGCAAACCGTACCTTGCACATAGGCATGCTCCGTGCGTAGGTTATAGTGCTTGTTACAAATTCGCTCGTGGATCTGATTCAACAACCGTGCGACGCGTAACACAGGAGAGGCGGCGGGTTTCATGGCTGGTTTTAGTACTGTATTTTCGTCCGGTGTACCTGGCGCAAGGCTTGGCTGCAAGACCCTTGCGGCATTTCTTGCGTGCAAATTTGGACCGCAAGCGACAGATATGGCCTGCGTTTGTTTGCGGTCTACATTACGTTAGACCCGCGAACCCCTTCTTGAAGCCTTCCAACATGAACGACAAAACATTCTGCCAATCCCTCTTGAAAGACATCGACGAACAAATCTCAGAGGGATGGAGCTCAGTCAACAAGCTCGAGGCACTTAGCTATCGCCTTTCTGGGGAAAACGACTACGCGGATGAAGAGTATGAAATGGAGATGATTTCATTCGAGTCGCAACTTGAGCGCATTTACATATCGATCTGCTTGCTTCTGGAGTCTCTCGGCTACACGAGTCTCTTGCAGGACTTCAAAACGGGCTTTGCAAAGTTTGATGGAAAGCTCACATCGTTCTCCACATTGCCATATGTTGGTGAGCAACACAGTGACGTCTTGGGCTACTTCTGGAAATACCACCGAACTCTTTCTTCTCTTTTCGGTGTCGATGCAAAGGAAAGCGATGATCGAAAGCAACGCTCACTATTCGAGAGTATCCTCCAGAACACCGCAAAGATCGTTTACGACCGAAAGATGCAGCCGACAAGTGAAGCTGAAGTCCGAAGGTGCGTCTACGATTTGCTCATTCATGTCTTCCCCGACACCGTTCGAGAGATTCCAATTGCTCAGATAACCAAGACCTACAAACCAGACATTGGGGTTCGTTCTCTAAAGGCAGCAGCAGAGTACAAATACGCAGTCAGCGAAGAAGAGGCGAAGAAGATCATTGGTGGCTTCTACGAAGACATGCGCGGTTACGCAGGCAGTGAAGACTGGAAGCACTTCTATGCCGTGGTCTATATGACAGAACCGTTCTTTACCCTTCAGCAGATTCAGGCGGAGTTTGCGCACGTCGCAGCTGATAAGAACTGGCTCCCGATACTTGTTCATGGTGATGGCCGCCGCAAGCGCACGCTGGCCTAACCCCTCCATCGAGAGGACCTCACCCGGCAAGCCGGGCGCCGCCTCTCATGTCAAACGTTAGCTTTCATAGGAGCCCCCTCGCCTTGGACTTTTCTACCGTTTTGTCATCCACCGTTTTGGCTGGCTTAGTCGCTGCTCTCGTTTCACTTCGCAGTAGCGAACGAAAAATACATGTAGAGAACGTTACGCAGGAACGCGCCAAGTGGCGCGGTGCAATGCGCGCACTTGCCGACGCACTCATTAAGGCCGCCCGCGAAGGAGATACCAAAGAAGTTGAAAGACAATGTGCCCAGTTGGCACTGAACGTAAACCCGTTTGATGCTGAAGACAAAGCCCTTGTCGAAATTTCCAAGAAATTCTCCGGGGCTACTGACCTCGACGGCCATCTCATTGAATTCACCGCCCGTATGGCACTGTTACTCAAGCACGACTGGGAGCGTGCCAAGCGGGAGGCGCACCCTTGGTTCTTTCGGGGGAGTGAACCGCGCCGAGTCCCCTATTGCGAATTCAAGGCAGCGGTAGGCGCTCCAATCGCCGTCGGAAACCCAAAATCTTCGTGGTGGCTCGTCGCGTACTTTGGAATGCTGGCATTTTCAGCCGGCATCATGTTCTTCCTTGCTGTTGGTCTCACTGAGCCATTTCAGGAGCTTGTGAAGATATTCAACGACGCAAAAATAAAAAAGCCTGCTGGTGCGTGGATTCAGTTCGTCTTTTGGTCGGTGCTCTGCGGCTCAATATGGTCCGCCGCTTACCTTTGGTTCAAAGGTAGCGAAAAGAAGTTTCTAGACATCTGGTTTTCAAAGTGAAAACTAACCCTGCGGTCCACCGGACGCTGCGCGATAGAGCCGCGCAGCGCCGGTGACCTCCACGTTGAGCGTCCGCTTTTACTCGCAACCAACGTCCGCGCCTGGCCGTTTGCCGTCGTCTGAGAAGAACAGCCTCCCTTCGCGATATCGATACGCAGCCAGCGATCTCTTGCCGCTTAATCCTGCCAACATGCCGTCATCGGGGCTGCAGTTGGTTCGCCCCTGCCGCCCAGCCATCAACCCCAATACAGCTTTTTTCTCCTGCGCCCGACCGCCGCGAGCCAGCTTGCTCCGCGCCAGGATCACTTCGGCAAGATCATCGTCCTTGCAGTAAAGGTAGGCAGTCGGCACTCCGAGGATTTGCGCAATCCGGTGAGACATTTCCACGGGTGGCCGCCATTGTCGTATCCAAGCCAAAGACAACCATCCTGGCTCGGCTTCCGCTCTACGAATTCCGTAGAGACGCCCCTCGCCGATTCACCGAGCATCGCAGGATGCCTCACCATCCCGATCCTTCATCGGCTGCTTCTGCCGCACCTCGGCTCGACGACCTCGTCATTGACGCCGTCCTCCACATGGGCGCTGCTCTGGACGTTCTGGACCTGCACGCTCGCCACAACATCACGGCCATCAACTGCGTCTGCCGCGACCTGCTGCGCATCTACTACGCCAAGGCCGATCAGGCGCAGTCGCTGGAGCCGCAGGACAAGGAACTGCTGGGCCTGCTGCACGACACGGCGGTGGATCTGGGCTATGCCGTCGAGGTGGTGGACCATCTGAATGGCGACGAGGCCGATGACCCCATCCTCTATGCCGTGAGCTATCTGCTCAAGGCGGCCAAGCGGTTTGCGGATGAGGGCTTGTCTGCTGGGGTGTCGTGATGGGTGAGTGCGCGAACATATTGCCTGCGCTTCACATGCAGGGAATCTGCGTGCGTTGGGAGGCTGCAGTTCGCCGGAGCCATGAATTCGTGCACTGTGGCGACGGAGTTTTGAACAGAGCCATGCTCGTCGCTGCAGACTCGTACTGATTGGCTCTTTTTTTTGGCGACGGTAGAGGCCTGGCGTTGGCAACCGTTCCCTATGCGGCTACGCCTTATGTCGGTGCAGAACGGCGAAGCTGCGATGCCGAATCCGTTGGGAAATGTGCTTGTTCTCAGATACCCGAGCCAGCGCTTGAAGCACCTCAGCGTTCACTGGTGCACCTTGCTCCAGCCATTCGATGGCCAAGCCCGGCCAGTAGTCGGAGGCTTCGTAGCCCAGGCCGGCCAGGACGATTTCAACGGGCGATGCACTGCCTGAATAGGCTTGCAGCGGGTGCTCCAGATGCAAAAGCAGGATGCGCGTGTCCATTGGGTTGAATTTCAAAGTTTTGCTGCGGGGCTGCATTCACTGAATCCAGTTGCCACGCCTGGCATGAGTGCGTGTCCATCCGTCATTAATCTTGCCGCCGTTGATCTCGCAGGAAGCTGGCGTCTGCGTCGTGCCCTGCACTCTGGCTCCCGTGTGGTTTGTCATGGAAACGGGGGCGGCAATCACGAGGGTCACCACCCGGCGATCCTTGGTGGCACTCAGGTACGTTGCGCCCGGGGGCAGGCCGGCATTGTTCTGGTACCAGTCAAGACATATGCGCGCTTCTTCCTCCAGCATGGAGGAGGGCGATACAGCCTGTGGTGCGGGGGCTGACGCGGGCTTGGTGGCGGGCTCGGTCGGCATTGCGGCCCGCAAAGGCTCGATGGCTGCAGGGGGCGGGTCCAGTTGCATGGGCCTGGCGGTGGTGCCTTGCGGGCAGGGGGCATCCTGGTACCAGGTTTTTCCGTCGGCAAGGCATTTCATGACGGCCTGGGCATCGGGGGCCAGGCCGACTGCGGCCGCTATCCACAGCAGGCTTTTCAGCAGAGCGGTCTTGTTTCGGGGTGGCTTGAGGGAAGTGCGCTTTGCAGGTCTGCTGCCGCCAGTGGATGAATGGGCCATTGAGTCTCCAATGAAGTGAACTGGCTGCTGCGAGCCTTTGCCCTCGGCTTTGCCAATGCGCTGCGGGGCTGGAAATGACGGGTTTCCTGACTCTTTTGCGGCCCCGTGCAGCGGTTATACGTCAGCCACTTCAACCCACCAATTCACCCGCCGAGTCAGACTTCCTTGAGCAGGCCTTGTCGGTGGTGTTTGCCATGGACTGCTTGCATTTGAAATAAGTGGTTGCTAAAGTGTCGCCATGCCCGAGAACGACATTTTCAAGGCCCTGGCCGACCCTACGCGCCGCTCCATCTTCGAGAAGCTGGCCGCTGGCAGCATGCATGCCAGCGCGCTGCGCGAGGGGATGGACATCAGCCAGTCAGCCATGTCCCAGCATCTGGCCGTGCTGCGCAATGCGGGGCTGGTGAGCGAGCAGCGCCAGGGGCGCTTCATGCATTACGAGGTCGATCCCGACGGGCTGGCGCAGATTGCGGGCTGGCTGGCGAAGTACCGCGCCTACTGGCCGCAGCGCGTGGATGCACTCAAGGGCCTGCTCAAGGACATGGACCAATGAACAAGATGAGCGATATGGACACCGACGATGCGGCCCGCGAGCTGGTGCAGGAGTACGTGCTGGACGCCCCGCCCGAGAAGGTCTGGCGCGCGCTGAGCATTCCCGAGCTGCGCGCGCAGTGGCTGCCGGGCACCGAGCATGCCGAGCCTTTGCAGCAGGTGCCGCAGCAGGAACTGCGCCTGCGGCTGCGCGAGGCGGAGCCGCCCTTTCTGGAAAGCACGGTGGACCTGCAGATCAGCCCCGGCGCCGATGGCGGCACGCTGCTGCGCATCGTCCATGTGCTGACCGATGCGCGGGTGCAGCCCGCCAGGGAAGCGGCCAACGACGGCGGCTTCCTGATGTACGCGACCTGATGCACCTGACCTGATTGACGCGGCCTGAGGGCCCGGGCAACGGGGCATGCGGCGCAGGGCCGCAGCCCTTTCTTTTTTTCACCACCACACACAGGAGTTCGCCCATGCGCGAAACGATGATGCTCGTCCCCATGGTTGTCGAACAGTCGGCGCGCGGAGAGCGGTCCTTCGACATCTACTCGCGCCTGCTGCGCGACCGCGTGATCTTTCTCAACGGCGAGGTGAACGATGCGGTCTCTGCCCTGGTCTGCGCGCAACTGCTGTTCCTGGAGGCGGAGAACCCGGACAAGCCCATTCACCTCTACATCAACTCGCCGGGCGGGGTGATCACCAGCGGCCTGGCCATGTACGACACCATGCAGTTCATCAAGTCACCCGTGCACACGCTGTGCATGGGCACGGCGCGGTCCATGGGCTCCTTCCTGCTCATGGCCGGCGAGCCCGGCCACCGCATGGCCCTGCCCAACGCCAGCCTGCACGTGCACCAGCCGCTGGGCGGCGTGCAGGGCCAGGCCTCCGACATCCGCATCCATGCCGAGGAAATGCTGCGCACCAAGGACCGCGTGACACGCCTGTACGCACAGCACTGCGGCCGCAGCTACGAAGAGGTGGAACGCGACCTGGACCGCGACCGCTTCATGACCGCAGAAGAGGCCCGCGAATGGGGCCTGATAGACAAGGTTCTGGACCGACGCACAGTAACCCCCTGAGCCACAGCGCCAGCGAGCGGCTGCCTTTCTCCCCAATCCCGTATGTCCGCGCCTGCGGCGTGGCGGTTGCGGGGTTGCAAGCCTGCCGAAGGACAGGCTTGCTTCGTGATCTGACTCGCCGTGATGTCTGAACGTAGCGCGCAGCGCGAAGTGAGTTTCACGGCGAACCCCGCAACCGCCACGACGCAGGTTGCCCGCAGCGAAGCGGAGGGTCGCGGACATTCGGGTCGTCTTTCTTTGGCCTACGTTTCTT
>NZ_JADDRN010000046.1:0-27978 GCF_017355445.1 Delftia sp. SD018 | reverse complement strand
ATGCTGCGCTTTTTCCCGCCCGTGGTGACCGGCACCATCATTGCCGTCATCGGCATCAGCCTGATGCGCGTGGGCGTGAACTGGATCTTCGGCAACCCCGTCGGCCCCACCGCGCCCAGCGTGCCCAACCCCGAGCACCTGAAATGGCTGGCCGACGCCCAGGCCACGGCCGGCGCGCCGGGCTCCTCGCTGCCGCCCGTGCCCAAGGGCTTCGCGGTCGTGCCCACCATTCCCAACCCCAAGTACGGCGACCTGACCGGCGTGGGCATCTCGGCCATCGTGCTGCTGTCCATCCTGCTGATCGCGCGCTTTGCCAAGGGCTTCCTGGCCAACGTCTCGGTGCTCATGGGCATCCTGATCGGCGGCGTGCTGTCCGTGGCCATGGGCCTGATGGACTTCAGCAAGGTCGCCAAGGCCGAGTGGTTCACGATGGTGCTGCCCTTCGAGATCGCCACGCCGGTGTTCGACCCCATCCTCATCCTCACCATGAGTCTGGTGATGGTGGTGGTGATGATCGAGTCCACCGGCATGTTCCTGGCCCTGGGCGACATGACCGATCGCAAGATCAGCCAGGACGAGCTGACGCGCGGCCTGCGCACCGACGGCCTGGGCACGCTGATCGGCGGCATCTTCAACACCTTCCCCTACACCAGCTTCTCGCAGAACGTGGGCCTGGTCGCCGTCACCGGCGTCAAGAGCCGCTGGGTCTGCGTGGCCGGCGGCGTGATCCTGATCGTGCTGGGCGTGCTGCCCAAGATGGGCGCCCTGGTCGAGTCCCTGCCCACCGTTGTGCTGGGCGGCGCGGGCCTGGTGATGTTCGGCATGGTGGCCTCCACCGGCATCCGCATCCTGAGCAACGTGGATTTCCAGACCAACCGCAACAACGCCATGATCGTCGCCGTGTCCATCGGCGTGGGCATGATTCCGCTGGTGGCGCCGAATTTCCGCCAATGGATGCCCCACGGCATTCATCCGTTGATCGAATCCGGTATCCTGCTGGCCTCGATTACCGCGGTGGCATTGAACATTTTCTTCAACGGAGCCAGCAGCGATACCTCTGCTGCCGTCCGGGCCGCACGCCAGGCAGACGCCCACTGATGAAACAGTGCCCGCCCTGGCGGGCACGCCCAACAATCGCCCGGCCTACCCGCCGGGCTGTGCGCCCCCTGCCGTCCATAGGCGCCAGGGGGCTTGTTGTCGAAATCCCTGAGGCAAAACTGTCCTGACCCTCATAGGCTGTAGCTATCCGGTAAGCTCCGAGAGCATTTGCAGAGAATTCCTGTATGACCCAAAACCTGTCCAACGCCGAACAAGCCCTGCGCGACGCAGCCCGCGAATACCATCGCAGCCCCAACAAGGGCAAGATCTCCGTCACGCCCACCAAGCCCTTGTCCAACCAGCGCGACCTGTCGCTGGCCTATTCGCCCGGCGTGGCCTACCCCTGCCTGGACATCCAGGCCGACCCCTCGCTGGCCGCCGAATACACGGCGCGCGGCAACCTGGTCGGCGTCATCACCAACGGCACGGCCGTGCTGGGCCTGGGCGACATCGGCCCGCTGGCCGGCAAGCCGGTGATGGAAGGCAAGGGCTGCCTGTTCAAGAAGTTCGCCGGCGTCGATGTGTTCGACATCGAACTGGCCGAGCGCGATCCGGACAAGCTGATCGAGATCATCGCCTCGCTCGAGCCCACGCTGGGCGGCATCAACCTCGAGGACATCAAGGCGCCCGAGTGCTTCTACATCGAGCAGGAGCTGTCCAAGCGCATGAACATCCCCGTGTTCCATGACGACCAGCACGGCACGGCCATCATCTCCAGCGCCGCCCTGCTCAACGGGCTGGAGCTGGTGGACAAGCAGATCGGCAACGTCAAGATCGCCGTCTCCGGTGCCGGCGCTGCTGCCATCGCCTGCGTGAACGTGATGGTGGGCCTGGGCGTCAAGCGCGAAAACGTCTTCATGTGCGACTCCAAGGGCGTGATCTACGAAGGCCGCCCCGGTGGCCTGGACGCCTCCAAGGCCCAGTACGCGCAAAAGACGGACGCCCGCACCCTGGCCGATGCCGTCAAGGACGCCGACGTCTTCCTGGGCTGCTCGGCTCCCGGCGTGCTCACTGCCGACATGGTCAAGACCATGGCCGACAAGCCCATCATCCTGGCCCTGGCCAACCCCGAACCCGAGATCCGCCCCGAGCTGGCCAAGGCCGTGCGCCCGGACTGCATCATGGCCACGGGCCGCTCGGACTACCCCAACCAGGTCAACAACGTCCTGTGCTTCCCCTACATCTTCCGTGGCGCGCTGGACTGCGGCGCCACCAAGATCACCGAAGCCATGAAGCTGGCCTGCGTGCGCGAAATCGCCGCACTGGCCAAGCAGGACGTCAGCGATGAAGTCGCCGCCGCCTACCAGGGCAAGGAGCTGAAGTTCGGCCCCGACTACCTGATCCCCACGCCCTTCGACACCCGCCTGATCCTGCGCATCGCGCCGGCCGTGGCCAAGGCTGCCGAAGAGTCCGGCGTCGCCACCCGCCCCATCGCCGACTACGACGCCTACCGCGAGAGCCTGACCCGCTTCGTCTACCAGACCAGCATGTTCATGCGTCCGGTGTTCGCCGCTGCCAAGGCCAACCAGCAGCGCGTGGCCTATGCCGAAGGCGAAGACGAGCGCGTGCTGCGCGCCGCCCAGGTCGCCGTCGATGACGGCCTGGCCAAGCCCATCCTGATCGGCCGCCCCGCCGTGATCGAGGCCCGCATCGCCAAGGCCGGCCTGCGCCTGGTGCTGGGCAAGGACGTGGAGATCTGCAACCCCGAGGACGATCCGCGCTTCCGCCAGTACTGGGAAACCTACCACCGCCTGATGGGCCGCAACGGCGTCACGCCCGAGACCGCCAAGGCCGCCGTGCGCCGCTCCAACACGCTGATCGCCGCGCTCATGGTCCACCTGGGCGATGCCGACGCCATGCTCTGCGGCCTGGTCGGCAAGTTCGACAGCCACCTGGCCCATGTGCGCGACGTGCTCGGCCTCAAGCAAGGCGCTGGCGAGTTCGCCACCGTCAACGCCGTGATGCTGGACAGCGGCACGCTGTTCATCGCCGACACCTACATCAACGAGGCGCCCAACGCCACCGAACTGGCCGACATCGCCCGCCTGGCGGCCGAGGAAGTGGCCCGCTTCGGCCTCCCGCCCAAGGTGGCCTTCCTGTCGCACAGCAACTACGGCTCGTCCAGCCGCCCCTCGGCGCTGAAGATGCGCGCCGCGCGCGACCTGTTCGCCGCCGCCAACCCCGACGTGGAATGCGATGGCGAAATGCACGGCGACTCTGCCCTGTCCGAAGCCATCCGCGACCGCGCCCTGCTCGAGTCCTCGCTGCACGGCGAGGCCAACGTGCTCATCTGCCCCAACCTGGACGCCGCGAACATCCTGTTCAACGTGCTCAAGACCACGGGCGGCCACGGCACGACCATCGGCCCCATCCTGCTGGGCGGCGCTGCCGCAGCCCACGTGCTGACCCCCTCCGCCACCGTGCGCCGCGTGGTCAACATGACGGCCCTGGCCGCAGCCCAGGCCATCGCTGCCCGCGGCTGATCCGCGCCGCACCCAAAAAAGGCGCCCCTTCACAGGGGCGCCTTTTTTACGCCCCCTGCCCCGGCAGGAGCGGCATAAGCCCGGCTAGAATAGGCAGCTTCGGAGACTTGGGTGAGCGGTTTAAACCAGCAGTCTTGAAAACTGCCGACGGGCAACCGTCCGTGAGTTCGAATCTCACAGTCTCCGCCAGATAGCCATATAAATCAATAGGTTACGAGGCACAAAAGAGCAATACCCACAAAAGTGCCCACATAAAAAAGCGCCCCGATGCCGCAAGGCAGCGGGGCGTTCTTGCGTCTGGGGCATTGGCGGGCGCCTCAGCGTGGCGGCTCGTGGTTGGTGACGAAGTCGGCGGGCACGTCCGGCCCCCAGACGTAGAGCGAATCCTCGGGAGGATGGTCGGCCGCAGGCCACACCGCGCCCGCCTCGACAAAGTCGATGTCGCAGGAGTACTCGGCGAAGCTGCCCCAGGGATCGCGCACATAGCGAAAGAAGTTGGAGCCCAGCACGTGCCTGCCCACGCCCCAGCCCTGCGCATAGCCCGCCTCGGCCATCTGCCGGGCGCCGCTGCCCACGGCGTCGACAGAAGGCACGCACCAGCTGCTGTGGTGCAGGCCGGGTCCATGCGATGCGGCCAGTGCCAGCAGGTGATGGTCGCTGCCGTGCGGGCTGTGCAGGAAGGCGATGACCGAGCCCGAGCGGTCCGAGAGCCTGAGTCCCAGCACATCGGTGTAGAACGCCAGCGCGGCATCCACGTCGGCGCAGAACAAAAGCACATGCGACAGGTGCAGCGGCCGGATCTGCGGCATGAGGCTGCGAGCCGGCGCGCGGCCGGCATTGCGGCAGGCCGGCGGCAGCTCGTGCGGTGCGGGCGCCGACGGAGAGCTCTTGGCGGCTGCACGCAACTGGATGGGCACCCCGTCGGGGCTGGCGATCCAGATACCGTCGGTCTGCGCACCGGCCGGCGCAGGAATGCGTGCGATCCCCGCGCCGTCGATCCGGCGCGAGAAGGCATCGAGATCGGCCGCATGGATGCCCAGGCTCAGCCACTGCAGCCGCTTGTGCGTTGCGGCCTCCAGCACCCGCGCCCAGCGGTGGGGGTGCCCGTAGGTGTGCAGCGCCAGCGCGCCGTCGATGTCGCGCACCTCGAGCCCGAAACTGGCGTAGAAATGCCGCGCCGCTTCGAGATCGGGCACGCTGAAGACGAACTCATCGATCGAATGCACGGCCGGCTGCCCGGCCGCGCCGGACGGCGTTCCAGGTGTCGTTCCAGATGGCGTGGGAAGGCCGCTCATGGTGTTCCCTCCTTTGCATGCTCACTGTGCGAAGACCGGCGGGCACCGCCACGCGGCCGGTGGGCGGGCGAGGCCATCACCGCACCCGCTGGAGCTGCCGCCCAAGAACCCCGCCGTCCAGCGTCATGACATCGCCGGACTTCAGGAAGCGGGGCGGCTTCATGCCCAGGCCGACACCTGCGGGCGTGCCGGTGATGACAAGGTCGCCGGGCAGCAGCGTCATGAACTGGCTCAGATAGGACACGAGACAGGCCACCGGAAAAATCATGTCTGCCGTGCTGCTGCGCTGCATGACCTCGCCGTTGACGGACAGCGTCAGTTCGATGGCCTGGGGGTCAGGCAGCTCGTCGGCCGTGACCAGCCACGGCCCGACCGGGCCGAAGCCATCGAAGCTCTTGCCCTTGCCCCACTGGCCGTTGCGTTTGATCTGCCAGTCACGCTCGGAAATGTCGTTGGCCAGCAGGTAGCCGGCCACATGCGCGAGCGCACCTTCCACGGGGATGCGGCTTGCGCGCGTGCCGATCACAAAGCCCAGTTCGATCTCCCAGTCGGTGGCAACCGACGCTTCGGGCAGGCGCACCTCGTCGTCCGGCCCGGCCAGCGATGAAAGCGCCTTG
Source organism: Delftia sp. SD018 (assembly GCF_017355445.1). Lineage (NCBI taxonomy): Bacteria > Pseudomonadati > Pseudomonadota > Betaproteobacteria > Burkholderiales > Comamonadaceae > Delftia > Delftia sp. SD018. Next base: position 22,485 of record NZ_JADDRN010000046.1, on the reverse strand, counting down.
TGAAAGACCACGGGCTCCTTCGGAATGTCGAGACCCGACTCCTCGGCATGCCGCCGGTAGTTGAGCCCGATGGCAACGAACTGCCGCGTGCCGGCGACAGGGGCGCCCAGGCGGCTACCATGCGCCACCAGCGGCAACCGCTGCAGATCGACGGCGGCCAGCGCGGCCAGCCTGCCGGGCGCCATCCACTCGGGCGTGAAATCGGGCACCAGGTCCGACAGGTCGCGCGCCTGGCCTTGGGAATCGATGGCGCCGGGCTTCTCGCAGCCGCTGGCGCCGTGGCGTATCAGTTTCATGGTCTGTCTCCTGGAACGGGAAGTGGAAAGTGGGAAGGAAATGGATCGGGACGCGGACGCGGGCCCTGCATGCGGGTTGAGCCTCAGAAGCTATGCCGCACGCCGGCAGCGAAGCCGTTCTGCGAACGCCCGGGGGCGGGCGCGGCGCCTGGCGCCGCATTGCTGACCGACAGCGCAAGTGCTCCCTCGTTGGACAGATGCCCTGCGGTCGCATACAGCGTGGTGCGCTTGGACAGCGAATACTGGGCCCGCAGGGCAAAGAGCCGGGCCCCGTCGTCGCTTCGCCTGAAACGCAGATCCAAGGCCTGCGCGTCGAGGGTCAGGGCCGGTGTGGCGGCGAAACTGGCGCCCAGATACCAGAGATCGCTGCGTGGCGCGTCGGGACGGCCGTCGTTGTGGCGGGCAATGACCCCGGCGCCGAGCTTCCATGCCCCCCAGCGCACCCATCCCGCGGCGGTGGAGCGACGGTCCTTGCGCGCGCTGCTGGTCAGGCCTGCGAAGGCGCCGGGGCCTCCACGGATTTCATCGACGGCCAGCGCGATGCCCCAGGCCTTGGCCTCGTACTTGAGCATTGCCGACCATTGCCGGCAGGCGCTGGAGTCGCCCGGCTGCTCGCCGGGGCAGTTGGTTCCCGCGGGACCGGGGCCCGCATTGACGGCATCACGCCCCAGGCTGTAGGTCGCGCCGACGGTGAAGCCGCCAAGGCCGGCGCGCCACGCAAGCGCGTTGTCCGCACGCGCATTGGGCAGGTAGCTGTCCAGCGAGGCGGCGCCGTAGGCATTCGGGCCGAGGATGTCCGCATCGAGCTGGGACCAGTACAGCATGGTGTACTGGCGCCCCAGTGTGAGGCTGCCCCAGTCGCCGGACAGGCCGACGAAGGCCTGGCGCCCCCAGGCGCGCCCGCCCTGGTTCAGCACGCCCGCGTCGAGCGCCAGGCCCTGCTCCATCGTGAACAGGGCACGCAGGCCGCCGCCCAGGTCCTCCGAGCCGCGCAGGCCGATGCGCGACGGCACGCTGCCGGTGAGGCCCGGCATGCGGTTCAGCGAAGCGCCTCCCTGGCCCACATCGGTCAGGTGCTCGACGGATGCATCGAGCAGGCCATAGAGCGTGACGCCCTGGGCCAGGGCAGGTGCCGAGGGCACGGCAGCGGCACCGGCCAGGCATAGCGCGGATAGCGCGGCGCGAACAGGAAAGGAGGGGTGTGGCATGTTGTCTCCTGAAAGTGATGGATGTCGGCAAGGACGGCGAAGGCTCAGACTCAGGCGCAGGCCGGCGTCCCCCGGCCGGACTGGCCAGGGTCACGAAAGCGCAAGACCGGACGGCCCGGGGAGCAGGCGGCCGGATGGGCCGGGGCTAGCCGGGCCCCACCGGCGGGCTGCGATGGCCCAGCGCCAGCGCCATGACCTCGGTCGGCTGCGCCGCACCGTCGCCGCGCCAGGCGATGTGGTGGTCCGGGCGGATCAGGACGCGGTCGGCGCCATACAGCGCACGCGTCTGCCCGTCTTCGCTCCTCACCACATCCAGCCGGATGCCGTATTGCGCAGCAGCCTGCCTCCAGGGCTCCAGCCCGTCCGGGCCGTCCGGGCCGAATGCAAGCAGTGTGAAATCGCGTCCGAAGTCATCGAGCAGGGACCGGTCCGGCCCCGTTGCCACATGCGGAGCGCGCGTGCCGGGATAACCGCCGGGCAGGTAGCGGTTGGGCTCGTCCGGCGGGGGCTCGGCCAGCTCCCGGGCGACGACGGGGCTGTCGGCATAGCGCAGGCCCAGTTGCAGCCCCGGGATGTTGAACTCGCGCGCCACATGCTCCGAAAGTGCCTGCCCGAGCGCATGGCGGGCGCTGTCGCCCACGGGCCCCTCCTGCTCGACTGCGGCCGTGACCGGCAGGCATCCGATGCTGTCGGCCATGCTGCGTGCAAAACTGGTGTTGCGCTGGGCGATCGGCCGCCGCTCGGCCTCATAGCTGTCCAGCAGCGCCGGGCCGGCCGCCCCCTGGATGGCCGCCGCCAGCTTCCAGCCCAGGTTCACGACGTCGTCCACGCTGGTGTTGTAGCCCATGCCGCCCGTGGGCGTGAACAGGTGCGCCGCATCGCCGGCGATGAACATCCTGCCGTGCCGCAGGCGCTCGGCCACCAGGGCATAGCCCGCGTTCCAGGGGGTCAGCGCGATCAGCTCGTGCGCAAAAGGCCGGCCGACGACGGCCTGCAGCGCCTGCTGCGGATGGAAATCGGCAGGCTGGGTGCCTTGGGGCAGCTGCACGATCAGCACGAACCGGTCCACGCCGTCGATGGCGCACAGCAGGCCGCGCTGCCCGGGACCAACGGCCCAGTACTGCCAGGCCCTGGGCTTGCCGATCAGCCCGTACAGACCGGGCGCCCGGAAGTAGATGGACATCATCTGGCCGCCCAGGAAATCGCGCCGCTCGCGGCCATGGCCTGCGTAGACGACGCCCATGGCCTGGCGGACCAGGCTGCGCGGCCCGTCGCAGCCGACCACATAGGCGGCCTGCAGCAACTCGGTACGGCCCGTGTCCGGCTCGCGGCATTCGATCTGGACTGCGCAACCGGTGTCCCGCACCGCCTCGGCCCTCAGGCCAAAACGCAGCACGGCGCTGGCATGGCGTTCGGCCTGCGCCCTGAGCACGGGCTCGATGAACATCTGCTGCGCCCGATGCGGCAGCTCGGGCGTCGGCCAGGCCTGTTCCCCGTAGTCGCCATAGGCCGTGCCCGAGGCGGCCTCCTCGGCCGAAGGAATGCGAAAGCGCGCCAGCTCGGGCCCTGTGAGACGCGTGCAATAGACGACGTCCTGGGGGTGCGAGGGCGGCAGGCCCAGCCTGCGCACCTGGTCGGCAAAGCCCCGGCGGCGGTAATGCTCCATGGTCCGGGACGAGGTGGCATTGGCCTTGGGCAGCGTCGGCGGCCCGCTGCGCTCCTCGATCAGCACGCACGGTATGTCCCTGCAGCCCAGCTCGATGGCCAGCATCAGCCCAGCGGGCCCTCCTCCGATGATCGCAACTTCGGTCTTCATGGCGTCTCCCCGGGGCTCAATCGACGGTCACCTTGACGCGGCGCAGCACTTCGGCATAGCGCTCGCGGTCGGCCTGCATGAGGTCGGCGACCTGCCTTGCGGGGCCAATGCTGGTGAAGAAGCCGAAACCGGCCAGGCGATCCCTGACGTCAGTCGCGGACAGGGCCCGGTTCACCGCCTCGTTGATGCGCTCGGCGACGGCCGGCGGCGTGCCCTTGGGCGCCATGAGCGCAACCCAGGTCAGCGCATCGATGCCGGCCGGGCCACCGGCCTCCTGCACGGTCGGCACATCGGGCAGCGCCGGGGAACGCTGGCTGTCCGCCACGGCAAGAAAGCGCAGCTTGCCAGCCTGCTGCAGGGGGCCGGACGTCGCAATGCTGCCGTAAGCCCAGTCCACCTCGCCCGTCGACACGGCGGCGTATAGCTGCGAAGTCTCCTTGTAGGGGACATGCATCATTTCGACACCCATGGCGGTCGCGGCCCGGGCCGCGCCCAGATGCAGCGGCCCGCCCACCGCATTGGAGCCATAGGTCATGCCGGGCTTGCGCCGCGCCGCCGCCATCAGTTCGGCCAGGCTGTGGAAGGGGCTTTGCGCGCCGACCACCATAAAGAAAGCGGTCTTGTAGAGCAGCGCCACCGGCGTCAGCTCGCTTTGCGGGTCATAGGCCAGCTTGCGCAAGACCAGCGGATTGATGGACAAGTGGCCTACGTCCACCACCACCAAGTCGTTGCCCGTGGGCGGCGCGTTCTTCATCGCGTTGATGGCCACCACGCCGGCCCCACCCGGCCGGGGGTCCACGACGACCGGCTGCCTCCATTGCGCCGAGAGCTTGTCGGCGACCAGCCGGGCCACCACGTCAGGGCCGCTGCCCGCGGGAAAGGCGGTGGTGATGCGCACCGTGCCGCCGGCGGCCGTCTGCGCGGCGACGGAGCCCGCCGCCAGGGTTGCCAGTGCACAGGCGCCGGCCCATTTCCTAATGCTCATGCTGCTTGTCTCCTATGGGGTCGCCGGGCTGTGCCGACGTTATGGAGGGCATGCTAGGTCTGGCAGGCCGGCTGCGGCAGAGGGCAGAAACGCCTCAGCGATGCATGGCTGTTATCACTGGAGCGTTCTGCGGCGGCTCAGGCGCGGCGGAGCCCGCGTGCACGGCCCCTGCGGGAAATCCCCTGGCCTTGGCGCGCTCGGAAACGGGCATAAACACGCTCCGACCGATGCCCAAACTTCATCACCTTCGCAATTTCGTCGCCGTTGCCCGGGCACGCAGCCTGCGCAGCGCCGCCCGCAGCCTGGGCCTGACCCAGCCGGCACTGACGCGCAGCGTGCGCGAGCTGGAAGCCGAGCTCGGCGTGGCGCTGTTCCAGCGCCATGCGCGCGGGGTATCGCTGACCGTGGCGGGCGAGCGATTCCTGCTGCGCGCGCAGGCCGCGCTCGAGGAGCTGCGTCGCGGCAGCGAGGAGGCCGCCCAGGCGCGCGGCGAAATGCAGGGCCATGTCGCCGTCGCTCTGTCCAGCGCGCCCGTGCTGTCGCTGCTGGCCCGCGCCTATGCCCAGTTCCGGCGCGACTGGCCGGATGTGCACCTGCGTTTCGTCGAAGGTCTGTTTCCGGCCGTCGAGCCGGCGCTGCGCGACGGCCGGCTGGACTTCTATCTGGGCCCTCGGCCCGAGAGGCAATTGAGCGCCAGCTACCAGGTGGCCCTGGTTCACCGCAACGAGCGTGTCGTGCTGGCCCGCCGCGGCCATCCGCTGCGCACCGCCGGCAGCCTGCAGGCGCTGCTGGAGGCGGACTGGATCGTCACCGGCCTGCGCGAGCGCCGCGAGGAAGAGTTCGAGGAGCAGTTCTCCGCGCTCGGCCTGCGCAGCCCGCGCGTGGTGACGGTCGCCGAATCGTTGATGGCCCTGCTGGCGCTGCTGGCCAGCAGTGACGCCCTCGCCTTCTTGCCGCGCCAGTGGGCCGATACGCCCCTCTTCAACGGTGTACTGGAGCCCATTGCCGTGCGCGAGAGTCTGATGGCGCCCGACATCGTGCAGGTCACGCGTGCTGCGCTGCCTCTGACGCCCGCCGCGGAACGCCTGTCGATGCTGCTGCTGCGCGCGGCAGTCCACGACTTCGGCGAGCCGGCCGGCGCCTGAGCCGCAGCCGGCGTCTCCACAGTATCTTCATACAATCTTTACATTGTATTGACCAGGCAGACATATTCTGCCGGACTCATAGCGCCTCGCGTAAGCCAAGAGTCCGTAGCCAACGCTGAAGCTCCCGTTCGACCGCCTTCCTGGGAATTTCCCCTGTGCCAGCGCACTTGTCATCGCCGCTGGCATTTCCTATGACCCATCCCGTCCCCTCACAAGCAGCGAGCGCGATCACGCGAAGCGCTCCGCTGGCCATGCCCGCACCGTCGCTTTCCATGGACATCAAGGTCCTCATCGGCCTCTTTCTCTTTTCGGTGGTCTGGCTGCTGCAGATCGACAGCTCCAGCCTCACGGCACCCAAGGACAACCTCGAACAGCTGACCTGGGTGCACAGCCTGGAGTGGGGCTACTACAAGCACCCGCCCCTGCCGACCTGGCTGCTTTCGGTGCCGGTCCATCTGTTCGGCCTGTCTGCGCGCACCAGCTACGCCACCGGCGCGCTTTTCACGCTGGCGGGCCTGTTCCTTTTCTGGAAACTGCTGAATGACTTGCGCGGCAGCCGCTACGCCACGCTGGCCCTGTTGGCGGCCATGTGCATCACCTACTACAACGAGCGGATGCACTTCTTCAACCATGAAGTCGTGCTGATGCCTTTCTTTGCGGCCAGCGCCCTGCTGGTATGGCGTGCGGTGGGCAGCAGGCAGCTGCGCTGGTGGGCCGCCCTGGGCTGCTTCCTGGGGCTGGGCGCACTGGCCAAGTACCAGATGATCCTGGCCGCCGTGGCGGTATTCCTGTTCTGGCTGGCGTCAGGCGCCTGGCGCGATCGGGTCCACATGATCGGCCTGGTGCTGGCGGCAGCCATTTCGCTGGCCATCATCTCGCCGCACCTCTACTGGCTTTTCCTGAACGACTTCGGCCCCATCCGCTATGCCACCGAATCCTCGCTGGGCGCCAGCCTGGGCGGCGGCGCCAGGCTGCTCAACACCGTGCACTGGCTGGCAGACCAGTTGCTGAACCGCGCGCTGCTCGCCTGGGTGCTGCTGGGACTGGTGATGGCCCTGCACCGCCGCAGCCGCCTTGCGCCGCAGGACACACCGCAGCGTCCCGGAACAGCCGATGCATCGCGCGCGCTGATCCTGTGCTTTGGCCTCACGCCCATCGTGCTGACCTGCGCCATCGGCATCTTTGCGGGCTCGTCGCTGCAGCTGCACTGGGGCACGCCCTTTCTGCTGCTGGCCGTTCCCGTCGCCATGGAGCTGGCCGGTGCCAGGCTGCACCCGTCGCGCATATCGATCACCACCGCCATCAAGTGCTTCGTGGCGCTTCAACTGGCCTTGCTGCTCGTGGCCCAGATGACCTCGGCGCGCAGTGAACTGCGGCTTAACAGCCGGCACTGGAGAAACTTCGATTCAAAGGCCTTGAGCCAGGCGCTTGCCGAACCCGCGCGCGAAGCGCTGGGCGGCGATATCCGCGTGATCGCAGGCCCCACGGCCGAGGCCAAGGCCCTGGCCCTGAAGCTGCGCGAAAAGCCGCTGGTGCTGATCGATGGCCGCATGGACATCAGCCCCTGGATTTCCCAGCACATGGTGGATGCCTGCGGCGTGCTGCACCTGCAGCTGGCGGCATCGCAGCCGCCCGGCCATCAGCCGGTGGGAGAAGGCTTTCCATCCCTCTTCTGGCGTGTCACCCCGCCGGAGGAAGATGCGGGCAGCTGCGTCCCAAGCTGAACACGGTGATGGCTGGGCCCGGCACTAGCGAACCAGCACGTGCCGCACATCGATGGCAAAGCCGCTCAAACCCTTGCCCGGGGTTTCGCCGTCTTCGACGTCCACATCGAACAACTGCCAGTGCGCTTGCCTGCCTTGCGGCAAAGGCAGACAGGAGATCTGCGGCCCCATGTCGATCATGGCTGCGATGTCATTGACAGCATGCGCCTGTGCCGCGCGCACCAGGGGCATCAGCAGGTCGTCGGCAATGCCCAACGCGCGCAGGCGGCCCAGCGCCTGCTGCGCATCGCTGAGCAACGGGCCTTCGTTGACGTTCAGATCTCCTTGGTGCAACTGCTCCAGCCAGCGGCTGTCTCCGGCGGCCGATACCTCGCTGCACAACCCGTGAACCAATGCCGCCATTGCCACGGTGGGCTCTCCGCGGCTTTCGCTCAGAGCCCATAGCACGGGCTCGGCCATACCAAGCGATTCGTAATAAGGGAACAGCCCGTGCAGTTCGGGATGCTGTTCGAGCAGGTACTCGCTGTAGGACTTTTTGGGCATGGGCGTGCAGTGTGTTTTCAGATCAGGGCTTGGGGATTTTCTGAGCAGATGGCGATATCTGGCTTATTGGCTCCGTGCTTTTTCTTGCGCCGGAGGAAGACAGCAGAATCCGGGTCATATTTGCGGGCAGCTTGCCTTCGGGGCTGAAGAGGCTTTCGCACCCTGAGGACCTGGCGGCCAAATCGCGCCTTGCATCCTCAACCCAGGGCAGGCGCTCGCAGATACCCCATCAGCACCTGCACGATGCCATCCTCCAGGGCCTGGGGGGTGAACATGGCCGGCGGATCGATGACGGCGGCATGCACCAGGGACTCCATGGTCTGCAGCAGCATCCAGGTGGCCAGGTCCAGATCGCGGTGGGCGAGCTGACTGCGGTGCAGCTCCAGGAGCTGGCGCACCTGGCGGAAGATTCCGCCGTCCGCCGCGCTTTGCTCGCGCGGCGCGTCGAAGAAGGGGAACTCCTTTTCCAGCACCCGGTGCAGATCGGGCTCGACCCGATGCGCCGCCAGCAGCGCGCGGACCATGGCCTGCACATGGCCTTGCAGGCCCTGCGGCCGCTCGGCCGCAAGCACGGCGGCAATGGCCGCGTACATCTGCGCGGCGTGGCGCTCGTGCAAGGCCGTGATCAGCGAGTCCTTGTTGGGAAAGTACTGGTAGAGCGAACCCACGCTCACACCTGCGCGCTCGGCCACCAGATTGGTGTTGGTGGCGGCGTAGCCGCGTTCTGCAAGAACGCGAGCCGCGGCCTCCAGAATGGCCTCGACCGTGGCAAGGGAACGCGCCTGCCGTGGCTGCTTGCGGGGCTGGGGCGGCTGCCGCTGCGCCGCCTGCGAATGCGAGTTTTCAATGCGAGCCATGGCTCATATTCTCCTGGACATGTGATCTGAGTTTTTACTCGTATTTGAAAGGGAATGCACATGTCTACCGGAATTTCGCCATCCGCGGCCGCGTCGCCGCCGGTGAACGCATTTGCGCGGCTGCTGCCGCTGACGCTGGCGGTCTTCGTCAGCTTTCTCTGCCTGGGCATGCCCATGCCCGTGCTGCCCCTGCACCTGAGCCAGACCCTGGGACTGGGCACGCTGGGGGTGGGCACGGTGATGGGCTGCCAGTTCGCGGCGGCCCTGCTGTCGCGGGCCTGGGCCGGCTCTCTGGCCGACACGCGCGGCGCCAGGCGTGCCGTGGTGCTGGGTATGTTGCTGGCCGCCGCTTCGGGCGTGGCCTACCTGATGTCCCGCGCCTTCGAGGGCGGACAGGCCGCAGTCTGGGTGCTGGCCGCCGGCCGCGTGATGCTGGGCTGCGCCGAGAGCCTGATCATCACCGGCGCCCTGAGCTGGGGCATGGCAATGATCGGCCCGCAACATGCCGGCAAGGTGATGGCCTGGGTGGGCATTGCCATGTACGGCGCCTATGCGGCGGGCGCGCCGGCCGGCGTGGCAGTGCAGGCGGCCTGGGGCTTCTCGGGCATTGCCGTGGCCACCATCGTGCTGCCGCTGGCCGCCCTGGCCATGGTCTGGGGCCTGCGCGCCACGCCGGCTGCGGCCCAGCGCCGCACACCGTTCTACAAGGTGCTGGGCACGGTGTGGCTGCCCGGCCTGGGGCTGGCCCTGTCCAGCGCGGGCTTTGGCGTGATCACCACTTTTGCGGCGCTGCTGTTCGCGTCGCGCGGGTGGGGCGCGGCCTCGCTGGCCTTCACGGCCTTCGGCCTGGCCTTCATCGGGGCGCGTTTGTTCTTCGGCCATCTGCCTGACAAGCTGGGCGGCGTGCGGGTGGCGCTGGCCAGCATTCCGCTGGAGGCGGCGGGCCTGCTGCTGATCTGGGGCGGCGGCGATGCGGCCTGGGCCTACGCGGGAGCCGCACTCACCGGCTTCGGCTATTCGCTGGCCTTCCCGGCCTTCGGCGTGGAGGCCGTCCGCCGTGCGCCACCCCAGGCGCGCGGTGCGGCCATGGGCGCCTATGTGGCCTTCTTCGACCTGTCCATGGGATTGACGGCCCCCGCCGCCGGGCTGCTGGCCAGCGTCACCGGCGTGGGAGATGTGTATTTCGCCGCCGCCGTGAGCGTGGCCCTGTCCATTGCCGTGGCCCTGCTGCTGCGCGTGAACGCAGCCCGGGGAGCCTCCCATGGCTGAGCCGCTTCACACCCCCGCCGGCACGCAGCGCGCGCTGGGCACCGTGGTGAACGTGCAGTCCATCACCCCGCGCATGCGCCGCATCACGCTGGGCGGCGAGCAGATTGCCGCCTTCTCGCGAGCGCCCGCAGCGGATGCGCCCGCCGCCTGGGTCAAGCTGTTCCTGCCGTCCGGCGAAGGCCGGGCCTATACGCTGCGCAGCGTGGACCGCCAGGCCGGCACGCTGGACATTGACCTGGTGCTGCATGGCGATGCGTTCAATGCCAAGCATGAGAACAACACCTCCGCTGGCGGCGACGGCCCCGCCTCCCGCTGGGCCGCCCAGGCCCGCGTGGGCGAGCAGGTGGCCATTGCCGGCCCGCGCAGTGGCGGCTTCGCTCCACCAGCCGACACCGATTGGATGATGCTGGCAGGCGATGCCTCGGCCCTGCCGGCCATGCAGTCCATCGCCGCGAGTCTGCCGGCCTCCGCCCGGGTCAAGGCCTATGTGGAAATCGTCGACGACGGCGAATGCCAACCCATGGAAAGCGCCGCCAACTGGCGCACCGAGTGGATCACCGCTGCGCCAGGCCAGCCCGGACAGAGGCTGTGCCAGCGGCTCATGTACCGGCCGCTGCCGCTGGGCACTGGCTATCTGTGGATGGCCGGCGAGTCCGGCGCCATGCACACGTTGAAGATGCATTTCCTGGACCGTGGCATCGCCCGCATGCAGCTGAGCACCAAGGGCTACTGGAAATCCGGCGAGGCGGACCACAAGGATCGCCAGGGCCGCTAGGGCTGCGCACGCAGCTTTCTCCCCCCATCAACAGCGCCACATCCCCCGGGTAACCACCCGGACGCGGGATGCAGGCGCTCACTAGAATCAAAAAATGAACTTTGACATCAACATTCAAATTCAATGAAAACCAATGGCTGCCAGACGGCGCCTCCCTCGGCCTCCGAACTGCATGCGGCCTATGCAGCCGGCACGCTGACGCCCATGCAAGCCACGGAGCACTGCCTGCGCGTTGCCTGCGCAAGTCAGTCAGTGTTCACGCGCATCACGGCGGACCGCGCGCTCGAGGAGGCCCGGCAGTCCACGGAGCGCTGGCGCGCGGGCCGGCCGCTGGGGCCGCTGGACGGCGTCCCCATCAGCTGGAAGGACTTGTTCGACGTGCGCGGCACGCCGACCACGGCAGCCTCGGCCCTGCTGCAGTCGGCCGCGCCAGCCCGGGCCGACGCCACCGTGGTGGCGCGTGCCGCAGCGGCCGGCATGGTCTGCCTGGGCAAGACCAATCTCAGTGAGTTCGCCTACTCGGGCCTGGGGCTCAATCCCTGCTTCGGCACGCCGGTGTTTGCACATGAGGGAGGCCACGACCGGGCGCCCGGGGGCTCGTCCAGCGGCGCTGCGCTGGCCGTGGCCCTGGGGTGCGGGCCGCTGGCCATGGGCACGGACACGGCGGGGTCCGTGCGCATTCCCGCCGCCTTCAACGGGCTGGTGGGCTATCGCGCCAGCAGGGGGCGCTATTGCCTGCAGGGCGTGTTTGCGCTGGCGCCGTCCCTGGACACCCTGGGGCCGCTGGCCCTGAGCGTGGCCGACTGCATGGCGCTGGACCGCGTGCTGCGCGGGCTGACCGACGACGGCCATGCCAACGCATCCCCCGCTGCGGACCTGCGCAATCAGGTGTTCTGCACGGACCTCAGCCTGCTGGATGACGACCGCGTGCAAGCTCCCGTGCGCAACAACCTCCTGTCCTCCCTGGCCTTGCTGGAGACCCGGGGTGCCCGCGTGGAGCGCCGCACGCTGCGCAGCCTGCGCGCCGTACGGACGCTGACCCGGCGCCATGGCTGGCTGGGCGCCCATGAAGCCTTTGCCACCCACCGCGCACGCCTGGACGATGCCGATCAGGCCGCACGCATGGACCCGCGCGTGCGCCAGCGCCTGGAGGCGGCCAGGCATCTGAGTCCCGACAGCTACCGGACATTGATCGCCCAGCGCGCACCACTGATGGCCTTGTTCGCGCAGGAGCTGGGCGATGCCACCCTGGTGCTGCCCACCACGGGCCACACCGCACCCCTGCTGCTGCCGCTGCTGGACGACGACAGGCTGTTTGCCGAAACCAACCTCGCCACGCTGCGGCTGACCATGCCCGGCAGCTACCTGGACACGCCGGCCGTGGCCCTGCCCAGCGGCGTGCAGCGCATTCCCGGCCTGGACGGCAGGCCTGCGTTTCTGCCCACGGGCCTGCAGCTCATGCGCCCCCGGGGCGATGACGACCGGCTGCTGCGCATTGCGCTGAGCGTCGAACAGGTTCTTTCCCCCTCCACCGTTCCCATTGATAGGAGTGCATGACATGAGCAAGGAAATCCAGATCACGTTTGGCGTGGACGTCGATGCCGTCGGCGGCTGGCTCGGTTCGTATGGCGGGGAGGACTCGCCCGACGACATCTCGCGCGGCATGTTCGCGGGCGAGGTCGGCTCGCTGCGGCTGCTCAAGCTGTTCCACAAATACGGCCTGAAGACCACCTGGTTCATTCCGGGCCACTCCGCCGAGACCTTTCCCGAGCAGATGAAGGCCGTGGTGGACGCGGGCCACGAAATCGGCATCCACGGCTACAGCCATGAGAACCCGATTGCCATGACGCCCGAGCAGGAAGAGGCCGTGCTGGACCGCAGCATCGAAGTCATCACGCGGCTGGCCGGCCGCGCGCCCACGGGCTACGTCGCTCCGTGGTGGGAATTCAGCCCGGTCACCAACGAGCTGCTGCTCAAGAAAGGCATCAAGTACGACCACAGCCTGATGCACAACGACTTCCACCCGTACTACGTGCGCGTGGGCGACCAGTGGACCCGCATCGACTACAGCAAGCATCCCGACACCTGGATGAAGCCCCTTGTGCGCGGCAAGGAGACACGGCTGGTCGAGATCCCCGCCAACTGGTATCTGGACGACCTGCCGCCCATGATGTTCATCAAGAAGTCGCCCAACAGCCACGGCTTCGTCAACCCGCGCGACATAGAGCAGATGTGGCGCGACCAGTTCGACTGGGTCTACCGCGAGCACGACTACGCGGTCTTCCCCATCACCATCCACCCCGATGTCTCCGGCCGCCCCCAGGTGCTGCTGATGCTGGAGCGCCTGATCGAGCATTTCCAGTCGCATGAGGGCGTGCGCTTCATGACGTGCGACCAGATCGCCGACGACTTCCTGCGCCGCCAGCCGCGTTGATGCCGCATCCCACCTCAGCGAGGACACCATGAATACCTCCGCCATTGCCTCCGACGCCCCAGGCGCCGGCCATCCGACCCCGGCCGGCATCGATGCCCCCTGGACCGCGCCCACCGTGACGCGCAGGCAGGTCAGCTACGCCACCTGGGTCTGCTTTTTCGCCTGGGTCTTTGCCGTCTACGACTTCATCCTCTTCGGCACCCTGCTGCCGCAACTGGGCGAGCACTTCCAGTGGAGCGCCGAGCAGCAGGCGCGCCTGAACACCTGGGTGACGCTGGGCACGGTGATCGTGGCCTTTGCCATCGGCCCCATTGCGGACCGGCTGGGGCGGCGCAAGGGCATCATCATCGCCGTGGCGGGCGCCGCGCTGTGCTCGGGACTGACGGCGCTGGCCGGCTGGGTGATCGGCCTGTCGGCGGGCCTGGGCTTCGTGCTGCTGATCGTGGTGCGCTCGCTGGCGGGCCTGGGCTACGCCGAGCAAAGCATCAACGCCACCTACCTGAGCGAGCTGTTCTCCCTGGTCTATACCGACCCGGCCTCGCTGCGGCGGCGTGGCTTCATCTACTCGCTGGTGCAGGGCGGCTGGCCCGTGGGCGCCGTGCTCACCGCCGTGCTGGTGGCCCTGCTGTATCCGCTGGGCGAGCGCTGGTTCGGCCAGGGCGGTGGCTGGGCGCTGTCCTTCGTGTTCGCCATGTTCCCGGCCCTGGTGATTGCCGTGCTGGGCCGACGGCTGGTGGAGACGCCCCAGTTCCTGACCGCGCGGCGCGTGGCCGATCTGCGCCGCGCCGGGCGCGAGGCAGAGGCCATGCGCCTGGCGCAGGAGCATGGCGCCAGCCCACAGCAGGAGCAGCACACCGGCCTGTCGGCCATGTTCCGCGGTGCCTCGCTGCGACCCACGCTGTCGCTGGCCCTTGGCTTTTTCCTGAATTGGTTCGCCATCGTGATCTTCGCGGTGCTGGGCACCTCGGTGCTGGGCGGCGCGGGCGGCACGCCGGGCAAGGGCGTGGATTTCTCCAGCGCGCTGCAGGTGCTCATCATCTCCAATCTCGCGGGCTTTCTGGGCTATGTCTTCCATGGCTGGCTCGGTGACCGCATAGGCCGGCGCAACGCCGTGGCCATAGGCTGGATGCTGGGTGGCCTGGCCTTCGCGCTCATGCTGAACGCGCCCTCGGGCGACTTCTGGCGCATCGTGCCGCTGTACTCGCTGGGGCTGTTCTTCCTGATCGGCCCCTATGCAGCCGCCCTGTTCCTGATCGGCGAGAGCTTTCCCAGCCACATCCGTGCCACGGCCAGCTCCTTCGTCAACGCCATGGGCCAGGTGGGCGCCATCGCGGCAGGCTTTGGCGTGACCTGGACGCTGTCGCAAGGCTCGGACTGGGTGCAGGCGGCGCTGTACTGGGGCGCCATTCCCTGCGCGGCCTCGGGCCTGCTGATGTTTCTGGCACCCCATGTCGATCCCGAGACCGTGAAGTGAGGCCGCCATGAACCCGGACACCCCCAGCAACAAGGTGGCCCTCGTCACGGGCGCCGCCAGCGGCATCGGCCAGGCGCTGGCCGTGGCCTATGCGCAGGCAGGCATTGCCGTGGCCGGCAGCTACTACCCCCGGGATCCGCACGATCCCGGCCGGACCCTGGAACTCGTCGAACGCGCGGGCGGGCGGTGCGTCATGGAGGCGGTCGATGTGGGCGATGCCGAACAGGTCGAGCACCTGGCCCGGGTCGCCGTGGACCGCTTCGGCCGGCTGGACTTCGCCGTCGCCAATGCGGGTTTGCTGCGCCAGGCGGCCCTGACCGAGATGAGCGATGCGCAGTGGCTGGAGGTCATCAACATCGACCTGGGCGGCGTGATGCGCACCTTCCGGGCCAGTGCGCGCCACATGGCTGCAGGCGGGGCCATGGTGGCCGTCTCCTCCATTGCAGGCGGCGTCTACGGCTGGGAGCAGCATGCCCACTATGCGGCCGCCAAGGCAGGCGTGCCCGGGCTGTGCCGCGCCGTGGCCATGGAGCTGGCACCGCGTGGCATACGCTGCAATGCCGTGATTCCGGGCCTGATCGAGACGCCGCAATCGCTGGACCCGGTCAACTCGCTGGGGCCGGAGGGCCTGGCGCAGGCGGCCAGGGGCATCCCGCTGGGACGCGTGGGGCAGGCCCGCGAAATCGCCGCCCTGATCCGCTTCCTGACCAGCGACGAGGCCTCCTACATCACCGGCCAATCCATCATTGCCGACGGCGGCCTGACCGTGCGCTGGCCCAGTTGAGGACATCCGACATGAACACCTCCAAGCCCCTGGACGGCCGCCGCGCCGTCGTGACAGGCGCCGGCAGCGGCATCGGCGAGGCCATCGCCCTGGCCTATGCGCAGGCCGGCGCGCAGCTGTTGCTGGCCGACATCGATGCCGCCCGCGCCGACAGCGTGGCACAGCGCTGCCGCGCGCTGGGCGCGCAGGCCGAAACCGTCATCGGCGACGTGGGCGACGAGTCCACGGCCCACCGCATCATCGACCGCTGCGTGCAGGCCTTTGGCGGCATCGACATCCTGGTGAACAACGCCGGCATGCTCACCCAGTCGCGCTGCGCCGACATGTCCACCGCGATGTGGGACGAGATGCTGCGCGTGGACCTGCGCAGCGTCTTCCTGTGTGCGCGGCGCGCGGTGCCGCACATGCAGGCCCAGCGCTGGGGCCGCATCATCAACATCGCCTCGCAGCTGGGCATCAAGGGTGGCGTGGAGCTGAGCCACTATGCGGCGGCCAAGGCCGGCGTGATCGGCTTCACCAAGTCGCTGGCGCTGGAAGTGGCACCCGACAACGTCCTGGTCAACGCCATTGCCCCCGGCCCCATCGCCACGCCGCTGGTCGATGGCATCAGCGCGGACTGGAAGCGCGCCAAGGAGGCCAGCCTGCCGCTGGGCCGCTTCGGCCGCGCCGACGAGGTGGCGCCCACGGCCGTGCTGCTGGCCTCCGATCCCGGTGGCAATCTGTATGTGGGGCAGACGCTGGGGCCCAACTCCGGCGATGTCATGCCGTGAAAAGAAGCACCCCCTGAGTCGCTTCGCGTCTTCCCCCTCTCTTCGGAGGGGGGCGTACGGGCAGCCGGCGACACCCTCGGTGCGGGGCGGCGCGGCCGGCATAGGCCCTTCCTCGGTGTCTCTGCTCTTTGGCTGCGCCAGTTTCGCAGGCGGCTCCATTCGCAACCGAAAGGGTTTCTGTCATGTGTGGAATGTGCGGTTTGCTGCAGGGCTCCGGCCACTGGAGCCAGGCGCCGGCCGGATCGGCCGGGCGCCGCCAGCGGCTGATTCAGATTGCGCGCGCCAACCGGCTGCTGGCGCTGTGGCGGCTGCGGCTCAGCGACTTCCATGGCCAGTCCTATGTGCTGGCCGGCCCCACGGGGGCCAGCGTGCTGATTGCCGATTTCGGCGCGCTGTGGCCCGCCGCCGAGCAGATGCTGGGCCGAGCCCTGGATCCGCTGGCCATGCCGTGGCAGCCGGCGCAGGCACAAGTGCGGTCACAAGGGCGTGCACCAGCACAGGAACACAGGGAGCAGGCGCCATGAGCGGCCTGACGGACCACCACGGCGAGCGGCTGCCCGTGGGGGTGCTCACGGGCTTTCTGGGCAGCGGCAAGACCACGCTGCTCAGGCAATGGCTGCAGGACTCGCCCGCGGGCGAGACTGCGGTGCTCATCAACGAATTCGGGGCCGTGGGGCTGGACCATCTGCTGGTGGGCCGCATAGACGCCGACACGGTGCTGCTGGACAACGGCTGCGTCTGCTGCGCCATACGCGGCGAACTCAAGGACGCTTTGTGGCGCCTGCACCAGCGCCGCCTGCGCGGCGAGCTGCCGCCTTTTCAAAGGGTGCTGATGGAGACCACGGGGCTGGCCGCGCCCGGCCCCGTGATCGCCACCTTGATCGGCGATGCGCAGCTGCGCCAGATCTTCAGGCCGGCCTTCATCTCCACCGTGGTCGATGCGCTGCATGCCCCGTGGCAACAGTCCCAGCGCCCCGAATGGCTGGCCCAGGTCGCGGCGGCCGACCGGCTGTACCTGAGCAAGACCGACCTGGCCACGCCACAGCAGGCCGAGGCACAGCGCGCGCAACTGGCGCAGATCAATCCCCTGGCCAGCATCGTCACCTGCGGCCCTGGCGCAGCGGTACCGCCTGCCTGGCAGATGCAGGAATCCCATGCTCTGCAAACCGATTGGCTGGCACGCGCCATTGTCGGCACGCCGCGCGGCCGCACGGGCCAGCGCCAGGGCCAGGGTCTGCACGCAGGCGCCCAGGCGTTCTGCCTGGAACTTGACAGCCCGGTGGACTGGTGCGTGCTCACCCTGTGGCTGACCATGCTGCTGCACCGCCATGGCGACCGGCTGCTGCGCCTGAAGGGACTGGTGGCCGTGGCCGCGGATGGCTGGCCGCAGGGGCAGCCCACGGCGCTGCACGGCATGGGCCATCTCATGCACGCCCCCGAGCACTTGCCCGAGTGGCCGGGCGAGGACAGGCGCTCCCGCCTGGTCTTCATCACGGCCGGGCTCGATGAGCAGCAGGTCAGGGCTTCCTGGCAATCGTTCCAATCGTTCTACCGCCTCCACTCGCAGGACAATGGCAGCCAGACCCCGGCAAGTCCCTCACCCCACACTGCGTGAACCTCCACGGCAAGGACCGCAACATGCGCAAGAACGATCCCGAACTGCGTGTCCTCGGCACCTCGGTGACGCTGACCGAAGCCCTGCGCCAGCGTGCGCAGCAGGACCTGGGCATACGCATCCATTTCGAGGTGCTGGACGGCTTCGACGCCCAGCGCCAGGCCGTGATGCGCCAGGACAGCTTCGACCTGTACGACCAGTGGTTCCACAGCGTGGATTTCCTGTGGCCCACCGGCACCCTGCAGCCCATCGACACGGCGCGCCTGACCTGTTGGGACGAGGTCAACGCCCTGCCCCGCACCGGCCGCATCACGCCGCAGGCGGCCTTTGGCGCGGGCTGCAATCCTGTCACGCGCCTGTATGTGCAGGCCGATGGCAGCGTCAGCGATGTGCCCAGCGCGCATATCTCCATGCTCCCGCTCACGCACAACGTCGACAGCTTTGTCTACCTGCCAGCCGCCCTGCCCGCGCTGTTCGACCAGGCCGAGGAAAGCTGGTCCTGGCTGGTCTCCCCCGCCTGCCGAGGGCGCGCTGCGCTGCAGGCCGATGCCGCCATCGGCGCGCTGGACGCTGCCCTTGCCCTGCAGGCCAGCGGTGACATGCGTTTCGGCGACATCAGCAACCTGGGGCTGGAGGAAATCGACCGGATGATGGCCGTGCTGCTGCAGCGGCAGGAGTCCGAGCAGTTCCGGGGCTTCTGGGGCAACTACGCCGATGCGGCACGGCTGATGATCGATGCAGGCGTTGCCATCCAGAGCCACTGGTCGCCGGCCATGGGCCACTACCGCGCGGCGGGACTGGACTACCGCCTGGCCTGTCCGCGCGAAGGCTACCGCGCCTGGTACGGCGGCCTGGGCATCTCCAGCCAGGCCAGGGGCGACACGCTGGATGCCGCCTACCGCTACCTGAACTGGTGGCAATCCGGCTGGCCCGGTGCCGCGATGGCGCGGCAGGGCTACTACATCTCCAACCCGCTGCGCACGCGCGAGCACCTGAGCGCCAGCGAATGGGACTACTGGTACGCCGGCCTGCCCGCCGCCGAAGACCTGCAGGGCACCGACGGCCAGCTCGTGATCCCGCGCGGCAGCGTGCGCGACGGCGGCTCCTACGAGCAGCGCCTGGGCCGCATCGCCGTCTGGAACACCGTCATGGACGAGCACAACTACCTGGTGCGCCAGTGGGCCACGCTGCTGCGCCGTGCGCGCGCCTTATAGTCCTGCCCGATGACGGCCCCGCCGGCAGCGGCACACGCACACGCACACGCAGATGAAGCAGGAATGAGAAGAGCCATACAAGCATCCACGCAGACTGCGCGGGACGAAGAGACCGGCGAGAGCGGCGAATCTGGCGATTCCGAGCGCCGGCTGCGCTATGAACTGATACGCCAGCGCCTGCGCCAGGCCATCGTCGAGCAGCGGGTGGCGCCCGGCCTGGTGCTGCTGGAGGGGCCGGTGGCCAAAGTCTTCGGCACCAGCCGCATTCCCGTGCGCAAGGCCTTCGAGCTGCTGCATGCCGAAGGGCTGCTGAGCACCTTCGACGGACGCGGCTACCTGGTCGCCCGGCCCGGGCAGGCCGTGCAGCCCCAGCGCCTGACGCTGGACGCGCAGGCCCTGGGCCTGGAGGCGGGCCAGGCCACGATCCACATTCCATCGGAAAGCGAGCGCATCCACGACGAGCTGGAGCAGTCCATCTCCATCGCCATGATCTTCGGGCGCTTTCAGATCGATGAGAGCGCCGCCATGGACCACTTCAACGTCAACCGCGTGGCCCTGCGCGAGGTGCTGAGCCGGCTGGTAGATAGAGGGCTGGTGGAGAAAAGCACCTACGCCGCCTGGCGTGTGGCCGCGCTGACGGCACGCGCGGTGAATCAGGACTTCGAGCTGCTCGCCTTGCTGGCGCCCGCAGCGCTGCGCGAAAGCGGGCCGCGCCTGGACAGGGACATGCTCGCCAGCCTGCGCCACGGCCTGCAAGGCGCGACGGCGCCAGGTGTTCCGGACGCGCAGGAACCATTGCGCCTGGAACAGCGCCTGGAACAGCGCGTGGAGCAGCACCTGCACGGCGACTTCCTGGCCCGGCATCCCAACGACAAGCTGGTGGGCATGCTGCAGCAGTGCCAGATGCCCTGGCTGATCCACAGCACCTTCTGCCGCATGTTTCCGCAATCGCCCAACCCGCCGCTGACCGAGAACTGCCGGCAGATCGTCGATGCCTTGTGGGAGGGGGAGTACGAGCGGGCCGCACAGGCGCTGCAGGACTATCTGGCGCAGGCGCGCAAGCGCGCCCAGCTGCAGCTCAAGGTGCTGGCCGTGCTGCCTGAGACGCAGCTGCCCGCCTACCTGGTGCGGCAGACCTGATCTTGTGATTCCTGCAGTCGGCTGCCGCAGGCCGGCGCGGCTGGTTGCATGTGGAACCGCTGGTTTGCCTGCCGTTCACCGGGCGTTTACGCAAGCACGGCATATTGGTCGCCCAAAGGACCGCACCGATGAACGCCTTGCGCATCAGCACCACCGTCTTCACCGAAGCCAGATTCTGGAGCCTGGTGGTTTTCTCGGTCGTTCTTCCCTGCGCCATCTACGCGGCCCTGCTGGCCAAGCGCAGCATCTCGCGCACCACGGTGCTGCTGTTCGGGCTGGCCCTGGTGGCCATGGCGGGGGTGGATGTCTACCTGCTGCAAAGCCTGGCATCGGCGGCCCGGCAGACGCCGTCGCTGTCGGACAACGCCATCTTCGTCTCGGAGCTGTCCACGGCGCTGTACCTGCTGCCGGCCATGATTGGCGGGATCGGCGTGAACATGACCTCGCATGTGCTGATACAGCATCTGTTCGATGCGGAGCGCCGGTTCGACAGCAACCGCAAGAACGAGACCACCTGAGCCGGCCGGGCCCCGCCTGGCGCTATCGGACGCTATCGGGCGCTATCGGGAGCAACCGGACTCGGCCCGGTTCAGCCCATCACGTCTTCGGAAAAGAGCTGCCAGCGCCCGCCCGTCTTGCGCCAGTACTGGCGCAGCGGCAGGCCTTCGGCGAAGGCCTTGCTGCTGGCGCGCAGGTTGACCACGCGGATCTCTCCCTTGGCATCTTTCCAGGAATAGATGGACAGGTCCTGCAGCGTCACGCCGGGGCGGTTCAGGTAGGCAGCCAGCCGTTCCTGCGATGCGCGCGAGGCGGGCGACTGCAGCAGGTCCGGCGCGTAGAGCGCGGCCAGCTTGCGCGGGTCGGCCCCGTCCCAGGCGCTCTTCCATTCCTCGACGACACGCACAAAGGCATCTGCCGCCTTCTGCTGGGCCTGGGCCTTGGGGGCCACCCACTGCAGCTTTTCGCGGATCAGCACCGGCGTCTGCCGGTCCACGGTCTGCATGAGCAAGGTGAGGTCGGGGTTGGCCAGCACCAGGCAGCCATCGCTGGCCTCGGGCGCGCGCGAGAACTGGTCGGGCGGCGAGCCATGCAGCCAGATGCCGCTGCCCGAGCGGCCCACGGCCTTGTCCCAGTCGTTGGGAAAGTTGACCGTGAGCGCGCCCTTGCCATAGAACTCCGGCAGCCGGGGTCCGGGGATGTGGCGGCCCACGAAGTAGATGCCCAGCGGCGTGCGCTGGTCGCCTTCCTGCCATTTGTCCGTGCCCAGCTTGCCCACGGAGACATAGAAATCCCCCACCAGCCGCAGCCCGCCCGCCTCATGGGCGAACAGGTACAGCCGTGACTTGCTGGCGTCGATGGCAATCGCATGCCGCACCGACGCGCCCAGCATCAGGAACTCGCCGGGAACGGAGCCTGCGGGCGGCGCGCCGCTGTCGGCCTGCAGGCGGCGCTTGAGTTCGTTTTGCAGATCCTGCAGCTGGGCCTGCGTGGGACTGGCCGGGCCTTCCAGCCGCGCGACACTGCCCACGGACAGGTTGTGCCGCACCAGCACGCCCTGGCCCGGATGGCCGGGAGCGGAGGAGGCGGCGACGGGCGTGCCCGCCAGCACCTCGCCGGCACGGCCGGTCTTGAAGCGCAGCAGGTCGGCATACACCAGCTGAGCTGCACGGAAATTGGGAACCTCGGCGGTGAGATCGCCGGCGGCCTTCAGCGCGCCGTCCAGATCCCGCTGCTCCACCTGGCGGATGATGGCCAGCAGGCGCGCCTCCGCCTGGCTTTGCTGTGCGGGGGCGGCGGCCTTGGCATGGGTGGCTGCTGCGGCAGCGGCACCGCCCGCCGTGGCCACCGCAGCGGCGGCCAGGGCAGGCTTGCCCGATGCCGCGCGCAGCCTGGCTGTGCCCGCCTTGCCGGAGGCAGGCTTGGAGGAGACAGGCTTGGCAGCTGCCGTTTTGGAGGCCTTGGCCTTGGCCTGCCTGGCATGGGCCACCGGGCTGAAGGACACCGCGGACAGCGCGACCAGCAGCACGGCCACCCCGGCGGCCCGCGCATGCAGGCGCAGCAGGCCGGTGGGTGGCAGTGCCAGGGGACGCGCTTTTTCAGGCATCAGGAGCCGGTTCCTTCATGGGTGATGCGCCATTGTCCCTTTTCGCGCTGCATGCGCAGGGTCTTGCGGGTAGTGGTCTTGAGCGCGCCCGATGCGTAGTACTGGCGGAACTGGGCCGTGGCCTTGTCGCCATCCACGGTCACCTTCAGGTCGCGCACATTGACGACGATGGCGGTGCGGCCAACGATGCGCTGGCGGCGCTGCTCCTTCCACTTGGCCAGGCTGCTGCCATCGGCCGGGGAGAAGTGGTCGCTGTAGGCGTCCAGGTAGCGGTCCATGTCCTGGCCGGCCCATGCGGTGGACCAGGCCTTGACGGCGGCTTCCACTTCCTG
>NZ_JADDRN010000045.1:0-28413 GCF_017355445.1 Delftia sp. SD018 | reverse complement strand
GAGCTGTCGCGCTACTTCGAGCTGGAACCGGGCAGCGACTGCGGCACCTTCAGCTTCCGCGGCTACCGGCCCATGTCCGTGTCCGTGGTGACGGCCGACCATGTCAACCGGCAGCCCACCACGCCCGGCAAGGACCCTGCGCAGTCGCAGCCCTACAAGACCGAGGAAATGCGCGTGCAGCTGTCCGTGCGCACCAAGGTCGCCCAGGGCCTGCTGACCAGCAGCACCTCGGCGGGCAAGGACTCGCTGTGGGTCGGCTACACCCAGCAGTCGTACTGGCAGCTGTTCAGCCCCGCCATCTCGCGGCCCTTCCGCAACACGGACCACGAGCCCGAGATCTTCTACGTCTACCCCACCGATGCCCGGCTGCCCTTCGGCTGGCGCTGGCGCTACAGCGGCGTGGGCCTGGTGCACCAGTCCAACGGCCAGAGCGATCCGCTGTCGCGCAGCTGGAACCGCTGGTATCTGATGACCGGCTTCGAGTTGGACAACCGCTGGCAGCTGCACGCCAAGGCCTGGCAGCGCATCCGCGAAAGCGCCGAGCACGACGACAACCCGCGCATCCAGGACTACATAGGCCGGGGCGAGGTGAAACTGGGCTGGAACGTCAATGCACAGAACTATCTGGGCTTCACTGCGCGCGGCTCGCTGGGCCAGGGCCGTGGCTCCGGCCGCGTCGAATGGCTGCGCACCCTAGGCGAAGGATGGAACGGTGGCAAGAGCAATTTGCGCCTGCATGTCCAGCTTTTCAGCGGATACGGTGACAGCCTGATCGATTACAACTACAAGCGCACCGTGCTCAGCGTGGGCTTCAGTCTTCTGGACTTCTAGAAGACCGGCCCTCGCGGGGCACGCTTTGCCGCTTGCCCTTTGCGGGGAAGCCCCGTCCCGCTGGCTGCATTGCCAGCGGCCGGGGCCATGCGTCAGAATGCGCCGATGCCCCGGGCCTTTTCAGGCAGGCCCGGAACCCGCCCCAGAACGAACCGCGGAGGTCCGCCATGGATTTGCAATACCAGCTCAAGGCCGGCAGTTACTGCCTGTACGACATGCGCGAGACGCCCAGTGCCATCACGGGCGAGCGCCGCTGCCGGCTCAGGACCGAGCTGGTGGCCATTGCCTTCGACCTGGTCACGGGCCAGGTCCATGAGCATGGCTCGCCCACGCGCATCCATGCCTGGGCCCTGTGCACGCGCAGGCGGCTGCGCGCGGCCGGCGACTGGGACCAGGCCGACAGCATCGTCGTGGTCTCCGGGCCCCTGCCGGTGGATGAGATCAACAAATGCCTGGGCATACGCGGCTACTGCCGCCGCATGTTCCAGCGCCTGGCCAGCCTGCCGCACGGCAAGCTGCAACCCCACGCGCATGCGCACGCTCATGGTGCCTACGGAGCTTACGGCGCCCATGCAGGCCGGCACCAGTCCCATCAGGGCCAGCAACGGCGGGCCGCCTGAAAGCCCGCGCGCGCGGCACCCCCTCACTCGGGACCCAGGTCCTCTTCCCCTTCTTCATCGTGCGGCTCGGCATGCTTGACGATGGTCACGGGCAGCCGGCTGTTGCGTGCCACCTCGCGCGAGACCGAGCCGATCAGCACGCGCCGCAGGCCGCCCTGGCCCAGTGCGCCGATGATGATCTGCTCGCAGCCCGTGCTCTCGGCAATGTCGGCCAGCGCGGCGGCGGGCTCGCCCAGGCCGATCTCCACCTCGTAGGAAATGCCGGCCGCCCGCACCAGGGCCACGGCCGGCGCCACCAGGTGCATGCCGGCGTCCACGCTGGCGGCGGCAATCATGTCCGAGTCCTGCGTGGCCAACTCGAACAGCGAGGCTTCCTGCTGCACATGGGCCAGCACGAAATGCGCCTGCAGGCCCTGGCGCACCAGGGAGATGGCGTGGTGCACGGCATCCAGCGAGGGCTCGGACCCATCGACGGCAATCATGATCTTCAGCATGCGGACCTCCTTTTTTGTAGCTGGCGAATCGCAACCACCCCAGTGTAGACGCGGGCCGGCTAAGCCGGACGGGCTCCGGGGACAGTCACGGAGCGTCCGACACGCACATGCGGCCATCTGGGACAATGGAGGGCTATGCTGCAATTCGACCTGCTCAAGACCGATCCCTCCAGCCACGCGCGCCGCGGCCAGCTCACGCTCAACCACGGCGTGGTGCAGACACCCATCTTCATGCCCGTGGGCACCTATGGCACCGTCAAGGGCGTGATGCCGCGCAGCCTGCAGGAGATGGGCGCGCAGATCATCCTGGGCAACACCTTCCACCTGTGGATGCGCCCGGGGCTGGACATCATGCAGAGCTTCGGCGGCCTGCACGGCTTCGAGAAGTGGGACAAGCCCATCCTCACCGACTCGGGCGGATTCCAGGTCTGGAGCCTGGGCGCCATGCGCAAGATCACCGAGGAAGGCGTGCACTTCGCCAGCCCGGTCAACGGCGACAAGCTGTTCATGTCGCCCGAAGTCAGCATGCAGATCCAGACCGTGCTGAACTCGGACATCGTCATGCAGCTGGACGAATGCACGCCCTACGAGACCAACGGCCACAAGACCACCGAGGCCGAGGCACGCAAGAGCATGGAGATGAGCCGCCGCTGGGCCAAGCGCTCCAGCGACGAGTTCCAGCGCCTGGGCAACCCCAATGCGCTGTTCGGCATCGTGCAGGGCGGCATGTACGAGAACCTGCGCGAGGAATCGCTGCAGGCCCTGGTCGAGATGGACTTCCCCGGCTACGCCGTGGGCGGCGTCTCGGTGGGCGAGCCCAAAGACGAGATGCTGGCCATCATGGCCCACACGCCCCACCGCCTGCCAGCCCACAAGCCGCGCTACCTGATGGGCGTGGGCACGCCCGAGGACCTGGTGCAGGGCGTGGCCGACGGCGTGGACATGTTCGACTGCGTCATGCCCACGCGCAATGCGCGCAACGGCACCATCTTCACGCGCTATGGCGACCTGAAGATCCGCAATGCGCGCCACAAGACCGACCACCAGCCGCTGGACCCCAGCTGCACCTGCCATGCCTGCGCCGGCACCAGCGGCGTGAGCTGGGAGCAAGGCGGGCGCGACGGCTTCTCGCGCGCCTACCTGCACCACCTGGACCGCTGCGGCGAGATGCTGGGCCCCATGCTCACCACCATCCACAACCTGCACTACTACCTGAACCTGATGCAGGAAGTGCGCAATGCGCTGGAGGCGGGCAACTTCACTGAAATGCGCGCACGCTTCAAGGCCGAGCGCGCCCGGGGCGTCTGACGCCCCGCAGCCGATCGTTCAGGTCACTCAGGTGGCCGGGTCGCTCAGGTCGCCAGGTCCTTGAGCGACCAGGACACGCCGGTCTCGAAGCCGGCGCGCATCTCGTCGGCCACGCGCTCCAGCTCGTCCAGAAACAGCCGCATGGCGGCTGCCTTGGTGTAGCCGATGCGCTGGTACAGGCAGCCGGGCAACTGCGCACCTGCGTCGTGCAGGGACCGCCAGAGCAGGCGGCCGGCCGCCACATCCTCGGCCACGTTGTCGGGCACCAGGAATCCCAGGGCCGTGCTGCCGGCCACCAGGCGCCGCACCATGGGCACGGAGCTGGTCTCCACCAGCGGCCGCTGCTGGTGCAGGGCCGCGCTGTCCATCTGCTCCAGCATGCTGCGCAACTCCATGCCCGGCGCCATCAGGATCAGCGGATAGTCCACGCAATCGCGCAGGCGCAGCAGGCGCGGCTCGGTGGCCAGCGGATGGCCGGGGGCCATCACCGCGCCCAGCGGCTGGGGCCAGGCGCGCACCTCCTGCACTCCGGGCGGCGGCGGGCGGCGCAGGCAATAGGCCACATCGATCTCTCCCTGCGCCACGCCGCGCAGCAGCTCCTCACCCGTGCCCGAACGCACGCTGAAGGTGATGCCCGGATAGCGCCCGTGCAGGCTGGCGATCACCAGGGGCAGCAGGTACTCGGCCGTGGCATGGGACACGCCCACGCGCACATGGCCCCGGCGCAGGGCGCGCAGGTCCTCCACCTGGGCCAGCGCGTTGTCGAAGTCACGCTGGCTGCGCCGCACGGCCGCCAGCATCAGCTCCCCGGCCGTTGTCAGCTGCATGCCGCGCGGCAGGCGGTCGAACAGCGGCACGCCGACCTGGGCCTCCAGATTGAGGATTTGCTGGTTCACGGCGGCCGCCGTCAGGTGCAGCGTGACGGCGGCCTTGCGCACCGAGCCACGGCGCGCCACCTCGTCAAAACAGCGAAAGGCCTGGGAGATTGCGGGCATGGCGCGGAGTGTAAATTTTTATCTGACACCTCATCCAAAACAAACAGCTATTCCTGACGCTTGCGACTGCCTAGAGTGGCGCTCATTCCCGGCCTCCTTTGAAAGCAGCCCATGGCAAGCACCGTAGACCAAGTCACCCAGCGCCGCCGCGGCGTCGGACTCATCGCCCACGACCCCGCCCTCTCGGCCGGCGGCTACACCCTGATCGCGCCGCAGACGGCCGACGGCCATGTCTACCTGGTGGACATCGAAGGCCGCGTGGCCCATGAATGGAAGCTGCCCGTGCGCGCGGGCCGGCACGCCGTGATCCTGCCCAACGGCAACCTGGGCTACAACGGCAACCACCCCCGCTCGCCCGATCGCTATGCGCCATGGTCCATGTGGCATGGCGGCGATTTCTACGAGGTCACGCCGCAGGGCGAGATCGTCTGGCGCCACGAGGACCCGGACCACCACCATGACGCGCAATGGCTGCCCAACGGCCATCTGCTCTATGCCGCCTGCGCGCCCGTGCCTGCGGGCTTTGCCGAGCGCGTGCCCGGCGGCACCGCGCACGGGCCCGGCGAGGTGATGTACGGCGACGTGATCCGCGAAGTGGACCGCAGCGGTCGCCTGGTCTGGGAGTGGAAGGCCTGGGAGCATCTGGCGCCCGAGGACTTCCCCATCCACCCGGGCTTCGGCCGCTACCACTGGCCGCTGGTCAACGGCCTGGGCGTGAGGGCCGACGGCAGCGTGCTCATGAGCCTGCGCACCACCTCCGGCATCATCGCCGTGGACAAGGCCAGCGGCGCGGTGACGCTGCACATTCCGCCGTCGGTGGTCTCGCACCAGCATGCGCCCGTGGCGCTGGACAACGGCCACATCCTGGCCTTCGACAACGGCAACTTCCGCGAAGGCGCCCATGTGGCCTTCTCGCGTGTGGTGGAGATCGATCCTGCCGACCACCGCGTGGTCTGGAGCTACCAGGACGAGATGGTCAACGCCTTCTACACCGCCTTCATGGGCAATGCCCAGCGCCTGTGGAACGGCAACACCCACATCACCGAATCGGCCACGGGCCGGCTCTTCGAGGTCACGCCTGCGGGGGAGGTGGTCTGGGAATACATCCTGCCCTGGTTCGCCGAGTACCCCGATGCCGCAGCACGCCGCACCGGCCCCGGACGGCTCAACAGCGTGTTCCAGACCTGGCGCTATCACGCAGACCAGCTGCCCTGGCTGGGTGCCGCAGGGAGGCTGTCATGAGCCTCAGCCGCAGGCAAATGGCGGCCTGGATGCTGGGCGCGCCCTGGCTGTCACAGGCAGCCCGCGCGTCCACGGCTGGGGCCGACGCCTGGCCCAGCCAGCCGCTGACCGTGGTCGTGCCCTTTTCGCCGGGCGGCAGCGTGGACGTGGCCGCGCGCCTGGTCATGCCGCGCCTGGCGGAGCGGCTGCGCCAGCCCGTGGTCATAGAAAACACCGTGGGCGCCTCGGGCACCATCGCCACCCAGCGGGTGATCAAGGCCAGGCCGGACGGTCATACCGCGCTGTTCGGCGTGGCCAGCTGCGTGCTCATTGCGCCGCTGGTGTCGCCAGAGCGCTTCCGGTATGACGGCCTCAGGGAACTGCTGCCCGTGGCGCCCGTGGCCTCTTCGGCCTTCGTGCTGGCAGGCCGCCCCGACCTGCCGGCCACCACGGCGGCCGAGCTCGTGCAGCTGTCGCGCCAGCAGCCGGGCAGGCTGACCGTGGGCACCGATGGCGTGGGCACCAGCCTGCACCTGACCGCAGAAATGCTCCAGCAACAGGCCGGCCTGTCATGGACGCATGTGCCCTACAAATCCGGCCCGCAGGCGCTGACCGAGCTGGCGGGCGGGCAGATCGACCTGGCCGTGCTGCCCGTGGCCCTGGTCCAGTCCTTCGTGCGCGAAGGCAAGCTGCGCGGCCTGGGCGTGACCTCGCGCCTGCGCGCCGCCACCTTGCCGCAGACACCCAGCCTGCAGGAAACGCCGGTCTGGCAGTCCTTTGATGTCGAGGCCTGGCAGGGCCTGCTGCTGCCGGCCCGCACCGATGCCCGCATTGCCGAGCGCCTGGCCCGCGAGACCGCAGCCGTGCTGGCCGAGCCGGATCTGGTGCGCAAGCTGGCCGAGGCCGGCTTCAAGCCCATGGCCATGGAGCAAGCCCAGTTCATTGCCCACCTGGAGAGGGAGAGAAAGCTGCTGGAGGCCACGGTGCACGCCGCCCGCATCCACGGAGCAGGCTGATGCCAGCCGGGGTAGCCGGCCAGGCCCTACTGCATGGCGCCGGGCGCGGCAAACGAGAAGCTTGCCATCTGCACCAGGGTCCGGCCCCGGGTCAACAGGTAGGAATGCGCAGGGGACTGCGCGCGTGGCTGCAGCCTGAAGAAGGACTTGCCGCCACAGCACTGGCCCACCATCTCGAACTCCGCGCCCTCCAGCCGGCAGCCCACCTGCAGGCCGGGCGCAGGCTCATGGGTGATGGCGGACAGCTGCGACACGCGCAGCAGCGCATCGGGCTCGGGCAGCACGGTGCGTTGGGCACTGCCATCGGCATGCTCCACATGCACGGACCGGCCCGCCAGCGCATTGCGCGGATAGACGATCTCCAGCCCCGCGCATCCACCGCGCAGGCCGCGCTGCAGGCCTCCCTCCATGCCATCCAGGGCGCGCGCCCAGGCCGTGAAGCCCAGCCCGCGCGCCGACCCCGCGATGCGCACGCGCCATGCCAGGCGCAGGGCACCACAGTCCACCGCGGTTTCGTAGAGGACCTCGAAGCGGTCGTCCTTCTCGCGCAGGCTCAGTTCGCCGCTGCCATGCACGCAGCGGTCTCCTTGTTCATCACGCACCGCAAAGGCCACGGAGCGCAGGATCTCCAGGCTGCCGTAGCGGACGCTGCGCAGGCAGCCATCGGCCAGTTCGGCACTGAGCGGCCCGGCCTGCAGCTGGCGGGGCCTGGACGACAAACGCCCTTCCCAGCCCGCAATGTCTACGGCCATGTTCCCGGCGATGTTGCCGGCGGTTTCAGCGATCCATTGATTCATATGCACATCCCAGCCCGTCCTGGACAGGGTGCCGATGCTATGGACGATCCGTGCGAATGAATAACGATGTTTTCTGGCACTCGTCGTGAGCTGCACTCACAAGCCACACGCCACAAGCAGTCAGGCAGGCGTTGCGCTGGGGGCCGACCGGGCCTGCTGCGGCTCCAGCACGGTGCAGTTGCGGCCCTGGGCCTTGCCACGGTAAAGCGCCGCATCGGCACGTGCAATGGTCGCCTCCACCGACTCGCCCGCGCGGTACTGCGCGGCGCCCAGCGTGCAGGTGACGCGGGCGCCCTCGCCCAGGGTCTGCGTCCACGGGGCTTCGGCAATGCGCAGGCGCAGGCGCTCCAGCAGTTCGCCGGCCTGGGCCAGGTCGGTGTCGGGCAGCACCAGCAGGAATTCCTCACCGCCATAGCGGCCCACGCCATCGGCACTGCGCAGCTGCGACTTCAGCAGCGTTCCGAAGGCGCGCAGCACGCGGTCGCCGCCCTCATGGCCAAAGCTGTCGTTGATGCGCTTGAAGTGGTCTATGTCCAGCAGCGCCACGCACAGCACCGTGCCGCGGTCGTGGGCGGCGGTGCGCACCTCGTGCAGCCGCTCGATCACGCCCCGGCGGTTGCTGACGCCGGTCAGGTCGTCATGGCGCAGCAAGGCCTCGATCTGCGCCAGCGCCGTGGCCAGCTTGTCATTGGCGATGCCCAGCCGGTACTGCATGCTGCGAAAGAAGGTGGCCTGCACGCTGCAGCGCACCACGGCACCGAGCACCACGCCGAAGGCCAGCAACTGGCCTGCAGCCGTGTCCGTGGTCATGCGCATCAGCGGCCCCCTCCAGAGAATGATGGCCGCCACGGCGATGAGCGTGCCTATCCAGGTCAGCCAAAAGCTGGTACGGCTGCGCGCCAGGAAACCGTCGGCGCTGAAGGCGATCAGCATCACCATGGACTGGAACGCCAGCGCAGGGGCGGCCATGACCGTGCCCAGCACGCCGATGATGGACACCAGCTGGTGCGTGAGGAACATGCCCGGATCGCGCAGCCTGTGGCACCAGTCGCTGGCATAGGCCCAGGTGATGAAGCCCATGCCCGCCACCACCCACAGGCCATAGCCCAGCACCACGGCCCAGGGCGCATAGCCGGCCCAGGCATGGCCCAGAAACAGCAGCAGCGCATAGATATGGCTGACCAGCACGGAGATGTGCAGTTGCCAGGTGCGGCGCTTCCAGCGCTCCAGGTGCAGCGCCTCGTCCACCAACGGCGACGCCGGCTTCGGCCCCCACAGGAGACGGTCCGGGAAATTCCGAGAAATGGAGGAAAGCACGGGCATGCGAAGAAGCGCGGCGGGCCGGCGGCCCTCATGGGCGCCCATTGTGACCGCATCCGGGAAATCCCGGGGATTGCATCCTTCTCGCCTAGGAGGTACGTGGCGGCCGCACGTCCTCGGCCACCACGATCTGGTTGCGCCCGCAGGCGCGGCCATGCGCGAGGGCCGCTTCGGCACGCTGCACCAGCCGCTCCGAGGTTTCACCCGCCTGGAACTCCGCCACGGCCAGGGTCAGGGTCAGCGGGTCCTTGTCGGGGTCGGGGATGGGCTTTTCGCTCCAGTGCTGCTGGCGCACGCCCTCGCGCACGCGCTGCAGCGCCCAGACGGCCTGGACGGAGGCGGTATCCGGCATCACCAGCATGAAGGTGTCATCGCGGTAGCGGCCTATGCCGTCCACCGTGCGCAGGTGGGTGACCAGCAGGCCGCTGAGCATGAGCAGCACCCGGTCCTGCAGCGATGGTCCCTTGTGCGGCGGGTGCACGCCCGCACGCTCCACCCAGGGGTCCAGCTCCAGCAGCACCACGCAAAACGGTTCAGGCTTGCGCGCATGGCGCTCGCGCAGGCCATCGACGGCATCCATCAATCGCGAGTAATTGGCCACGCCGGTCAGCGTGTCGCGCCCCGTGGGCAATTGCAGCGAGCCCACGCGGGTCTGCAGCTGCTGCACATCGTTGGCCAGCTGGCCGCAGTAGCTGGACAGCTGCGCCAGCTCCTCGGTGTACTGGCGCTGCATGCGGCTCAGTGCCTGCCACAGGGCCAGCGCATGCACAGCCAGCGGCAGCAGCACGCTGGCCAGCCACAGAATGCGCACGGCGACCGAGCCCGGTGCCATCTGCGGCATGGGCCTGGCCACCACCACGGCGCAGAGCATGGCCAGCATGGCGCACAGCAGCACGATCTGGCCTGCGGGCAGGTGCAGCGCCTGCTCGCGCTCGCCATCCCAGGGCAGCCAGGCGACGGCGGCCAGCCACAGCAGGGCAGAGGCCCAGGCCAGCGAGGGCTGCCAGGCCGCCAGCAGCAAGGCCATCGTGGCCTGTATCCAGCCGTGGCCGCGCAGCGTCCGGGTCATCGGCAGGCCCGCAGCATGGCAGCGCCAGACCCAGGCCATGCCGGCCAGGGCCGACAGCGCGGCGTAGGCCGCCCAGGCTTTCCATGAAGAAGGGCCGGCCAGCACATGGCCGGCCAGCAGGGCAGCCCCCACGGCCCAGGCCGCCAGGGGAAGAAGATGGGCGGACGCGCCGGCCGGTGGGTGGGCGGGCTGCGCTGGCGTGTGTTGTGGGGGATACGGCAGCTGGCGTGACATGGCATCCTCGCTGAAGACATCTGCGCCCCGGCCGAGCGCGCAAGCCATGGTGTACCACAACCCCGCGCAGCTTCAAGGGTCTTGCCGGCTCCGGCCGACACCGCCACAGCCGCCGCCAGGGCAGCTTCCGGCGGGCTCAGCCAGACTCAACCCGGCGCCGGCCCGGCCTCCTGCACGGGAGGCACGGGAGCCACGGCAGGCGCAGCAGACGTGGAAGGCAGCAAGGCTCCCGGCTTCCTGCGGTTGCCATCGGCCTGGGTGCCGCAGCTGTGGCAATAGTGCACAAAGGCGCTCTTGCGGGTATTGCAGCTGCCGCAGCGGTCGAACAGGCCTATGCCGCAGTGGGGGCAGAAATCGATGGCGCCGTCCTTCAGGTCCACGGGGCGCTCGCAGCCCGGGCATACGCCCTTGGCCAGGCGGGCCAGGGCCACGTCGTAGCCCAGTTCCTGGCGCCGCTGCGTCTCGGGCAGTGACTCCTGCTGCTTTTGCCGCTCCAGGTAGCGGTTCAGGCCCAGAATGGCCGCGCGCCCCAGCAGCACCGTCACCACGATGCCGACCACATAGCGCACGTAGCCGCCGTAGTCGGGCAGGTAGGGCACGAGTTCGACGAAGAAGGCGAACAGCGCAAAGAAGATGAAGCCCCAGACAAAGGGCCACCAGGTACTCTTGCGTTGTTTGGCGAACAGCCAGCCGGCCACCAGCAGCAGGGGCAGGGTCAGCGCCAGGCGGTAGAGGAAGACGCGCAGCTCGATGGCGCGCATCTCCTTGCGCCAGGCCTGCATGGCACCGTCGCGCAGACCGTCCCACTGGCGGTTGGCCGCGTCCAGGCGCTGGCGTGCCTGCAGGCTGGCGTCCTGCAGCCGCTCCACGGCAGCGCGTGCGGTGTTCTCTTCCTGCTTGATGGCATCCAGCGCCTGGGTGCGCGACAGCAGCTCGCTGTCCTGCTCGGGCCGGGCCGTGGCACGGCGCGTGGCCACCCAGTTGTCGAAGGTCTCGCGCGCAGAGCGGTAGCGCGCCTGCGTGGCCTGGTACTTGAGGCGCGCGTTCTGCAGCGCCGTCTCCGCCTTGTCGTGATCGGCATCGGCGGCCTTGATCTCGGCCTTGACGGGCTCGGCCGCAGCGGGCGCGATGAAGTCCTCCACCGTGCGCGGCGACTCGACCTGGGGCAGGTCGCCCACCACCAGGCCGCCCAGGCCGATGAGGAAGGACGCGAACACCACCGCCACCAGCCACAGGCCTCGGCGGAACCATTTTTCGGGCAGACGCAGGGCCTTGCTCATGGGGAAACTCCTGTTTCAGTGGCCTGCGGCCGAGGAAGACCGCAGGCGGAGGAAGAGCCGGTCCGGCTCAGGGCAGCACGCGTACCGGACCCGCCAGCTGGCTGCGCTGCAGCCACTGCGTCACCGATTCCACGGTCACGGTCTCTATGCGGCTGGCATAGCGCTTGTCGTTGGGATGGTCGTCGAAGGCGATGTTGGCAGCCGTCACGCGCCCGCCCAGCCGCGACAGCGCGCGAATCACCAGCACGCCAGGCTCGTAGCCCTTGAACTGCAGCCAGGCCTGGGCCTGCTCGCGCCGCTGCACCGTGGCCGGCTCCATGGCGGCGGCCAGGGTTTCGGTGGCCCACTGGTTGGACTGCTGGTAGCGCTGGCCCCAGGCATAGCTGACCATGCTGTAGGGCTCGTGCTGCAGGCGCAGCACGGTCTGGGGCTGGGTCAGAAAGGTCCACAGCGCCTGCTGCACGGCGGGCGTGGGCACCTGAACGCCGGCCTCGTAGCGCCACAGGTCGTCCAGGAAGAACTCGCCCAGGCCCTGGCGGTAGACATGGCCGCCGGCCGTGCCGCATTCGTTGAGCTTGTGCGCCACGCGCCAGGGGCCCTCGGGGGTCCTGTAGGCCCAGCCGTAGTGCGAGTAGTGCAGGTCGTACTTGCTCAGGTCCTGGCCCACGCGCGCCAGCAGCACGACGCGGGTGCCGTTCTTCGCATATTCGGCATCCAGCGCCTGGGATGTGCGCTGGGCCAGGTCCAGCCCCTTTTGCAGGGATTGGGGGGTGAGGGGCTTGTCCTCGCAGCTGCGGCCCGCATGGGCCGTGCCCAGCGCGGCGGCCAGCAGCAGCACCAGGCAGGCGGAACGGGCCACCGGGGAAAGGGAGAGAGACGGTTTCATGGCGGGCATCACAGGCGTTCGTTGTGCAGCAGGGCCTTGCCCATCTCGTTGGGAATGAAGGCCAGCACCTTGCCGGCCGCCGAGATGACAACGCCTGCGCCGATCACGCTGCAGGTCAGCACCGTGCCCACGGCATAGGCCGAGGCGGAGGCGCCCCGCCCCACCACTTCCACGCTGGCCTGGGCGCCATCGGAGGCACGCTCGAGCAGATAGACCGTGCCCGTGGCCGAGGCCTGCACCGCCTTCACGGTCAGCACCGCGCCGCCCACCGACAGCGCGGCCGGCAAGGCCACCACGGCGCCAGCGGCCGTCGAAGCCACCGAAGCCGTGCCCACCACGGAGGCCACGGGCAGCATGGACAGCGCCACGGAGGCCTCACTTTGCGCATGGGCGGGCGCCATGGCCAGGGCTGCGCACAGCGCGCCGGCGGCCAGCAGGGCACGCGGCAGGCGCGCGAAAACGGATTGGTTGACCATCATTGCTTGGACTCCTGGAAATGCGGGGAAGGGGTGGACATCACTCGGCGTCGGCCGGTTGCGCGGCCTCGCGGCGGCCATGCATGCGGGCCTGCGCCAGGTCGGCCTCGTGGCGGTCACGCAGCATCTTGGCCAGCGTGAAGGCGGTGGTGATGAGATAGAGCCAGCTCACGCCCAGGAAGGCCTTGTAGGTCACGTTGATGTCCATGCTCACCAGCCCCCAGCCGGTCAGCGCCATGGACACGGCAAAACCGCCCCAGACCACCAGCTTCCACATGGGCGTGTCGCCTGCGCCGCTGCGGCCGCCCTCGTTGTCCCGCACGAACTTGGCCAGCACGAAGGCTGCCGAGAGGCAGAACACATAGCCCATCACCATGAAGGCCTGCTCCAGCTGCTCGCCGGGCAGCCATGCCAGGCCGATGGCGCACAGCGAGACCGCAATGCCGAACGACACCCACACCTGCAGTTGCCAGGCCCGGGTATCACGCTGAACGACGATGGGAGAAGAGGACATTTGCCGAGGTGCCCCTCAAGGGCATTGGTTGAACACGGGACGCATGGTGCCCAGACGTAACTTGCGTGTCTGCATTCAACCGTAACAGTGGCCAGACACAGGCCATTGAGTATCTCCAAACGGTACTTTTCAAGTTTTTGACTGTTGTTTACGCCCCAAAAAGTTCCTGCATGTG
The DNA here is from genome assembly GCF_017355445.1 of Delftia sp. SD018. Lineage (NCBI taxonomy): Bacteria > Pseudomonadati > Pseudomonadota > Betaproteobacteria > Burkholderiales > Comamonadaceae > Delftia > Delftia sp. SD018. The sequence goes on along the minus strand of NZ_JADDRN010000045.1, from coordinate 15,177 downwards.
ACACCAGCACACAGACCATCGGGCACGGCACCTGGGCGACAGGAACCCTGCGGCGCGCCACAGACAATGCGCCCACCCCGGCTGCAGTGCAGCGGGCAATCGCACGTTCGCCACGCTGATTGATGGAGATCTCCCATGACCAAACTCTTTGACCTCGTCGTCCACGGCGCCACCGGCTTCACGGGCCGGCTGGTGGTGGAGTACCTGCTCAGGCGCTACCCCGCGGGCAGCGGCCTGCGCTGGGCCATGGGCGGGCGCAATGCCGCCAAGCTCGCGGCCGTGCGCGACGAGCTGGGCGCGCCCGCCGATACCCCGCTGGTGGTGACCGACACCGGCAATCCCGCAAGCCTGCAGGCGCTGATGGAGCAGACCCGCCTGGTGCTGACCACGGTGGGCCCCTACCAGCTCTACGGAAACGAACTCGTGGCCGCCTGCGCCAGCGCCGGCGTGGACTATGTGGACCTGTGTGGCGAGCCAGCGTGGATGCGCCAGATGATCGCTGCACACGAGGCCGCAGCCCGGGCCAGCGGCGCGCGCATCGTGTTCTCCTGCGGCTTCGATTCCATTCCCTTCGACCTGGGCGTGTTCATGCTGCAGCGAGAGATGCAGGCCCGCTTCGGGCAGCCCGCCCAGCGCGTGCGGGGCCGGGTGCGCAAGATGAAGGGCACGTTCTCGGGCGGCACGGCGGCCAGCCTCAAGGCCACCATGGCGGCGGCCGCCGCCCAGCCGGGCGTGCTGGAGCTGCTGCGCAATCCGTTCTCGCTCACGCCGGGCTTCGAGGGCCCGCGCCAACCGTCCGGCAGCAAGCCCATGGTGGACGAGGTGCTGGGCCTGTGGGTGGCGCCCTTCGTGATGGCGGCCATCAACACGCGCAACGTGCACCGCTCCAACTTTCTGCTGGGCCATGCCTATGGCGCCGACTTTGTCTACGACGAGATGATGGTCACAGGCGCGGGCGAAAAGGGCGAGGCCCTGGCCAACGCCGTGGCGGCCGACAAGTCGCTGGGCGCGGACGACGGCCCCCAGCCTGGCGAGGGGCCATCGCGCGAGGAGCGTGAATCGGGCTTCTACGACGTGCTGTTCATCGGCACCGACGCGGCCGGCCACAGCCTGCGCGTGGGCGTCAAGGGCGACCGCGATCCGGGCTACGGCTCCACGTCCAAGATGATCACCGAGGCAGCCGTCTGCCTGCTGCAGGACGCCCCGGACACGCCTGGCGGCATCTGGACCACGGCGCCTGCCATGGGCAACGCGCTCATCGCCAGGCTCAAGGCCAATGCCGGCCTGAGCTTCACGGTAGAGGAACAGAACCCCTCTTAGGCCGCCAGCAGCCGCAGCACGCGCTCGCGCAGCAGCGCGGGCTGCACCTCGGCCTGGGCCATGGGCTGGCCCACGTTCAGGCCCACGCGGTTGAACAGGCCACGGCGGAAGGGCCTCACCATGGCGCCGCCCTGCTCGATGCGGCTGAAGTACGAGCCCCAGAGATTGGTCAGCGCCATGGGGACCACGGGCACCTGCAGGCCATCGGCCTGGGCGCGCTCGATGATCTTCATGATGCCGCCTCGGAACTCCTGCAGCTGCCCGTCGCGCGTGATGCCGCCCTCGGGGAAGATGGCCAGCAGATCACCCTCGCGCAGCACCTGGGCGGCGCGCTCGAACGCAGCCTCGTAGGTGGCGGGATCTTCCTTCTGGGGCGCGACGGGGATGGCCTTGGCCAGGCGGAACAGCCAGCCCAGCACGGGCACGCGGAAGATGCGGTGGTCCATCAGAAAGTAGATGGGCCGGGGGCTGGCGGCCATGAGCAGCACGGCATCGACAAAGCTCACATGGTTGCAGGCCAGGATGGCCGCGCCGGTGGCCGGAATGTGCTCGTCGCCCTGCACCTTGAAGCGGTACACGAAACGCGAGGCCACCCAGGCCACGAAGCGCAGCAGGTACTCGGGCACCAGCAAGAAGATGTAGGCCGCCACCACGGCATTGGCAATGCCCGTGATCAGGAATACCTGGGGAATGCTGAAGCCCGCCGCCAGCAGCGCGCCCGCCAGCACGCTGGAGGCGATCATGAACAGCGCGTTGAGGATGTTGTTGGCCGCGATGATGCGCGCGCGGTGCGTGGGCTGGCTGCGCATCTGGATCAGCGCGTACATGGGCACGCTGTAGATGCCGGCCGACAGGGCCAGCATGCCCAGGTCGGCCATCACACGCCAGTGCGCGGGCTGGGCAAAGAAGGCACCCACGCCCATCAGCTCGGAAGCCGGCAGCGCGCGCGAGGCAAAGAACAGGTCCACGGCGAACACGCTCATGCCGATGGCGCCCAGCGGCACCAGGCCGATCTCCACATGGCGGCGGCTGAACACCTCGCACAGCAGCGAGCCCGTGCCGATACCCACAGAGAACACCACCAGCAGCAGCGAGGCCACATGCTCGTCGCCATGCAGCACCTCCTTGGCAAAGCTGGGGAACTGGGCCAGGAACACGGCGCCGAAGAACCACATCCAGCTGATGCCCAGCAGCGAGCGGAACACGGCGGGCTGCTCGCGGGCCAGCTGCAGGTTGCGCCAGGTCTCGGTGAAGGGGTTCCAGTTGATGACCAGGTGCGGGTCGGTGGCCGGCGCATTGGGGATGAACTGCGCAAAGATCCGCCCGATCACCGCCAGCGCCAGGCAGGCCACGGCCACCTGCATATGGCCCACCTCGGGCACGGCCACCAGCAGGCCGCCTGCCACGTTGCCCAGCAGGATGGCCACGAAGGTGCCCATCTCCACCATGCCGTTGCCGCCCGTCAGCTCGCGCTCGCTGAGCACCTGGGGCAGGTAGGCGAATTTCACGGGGCCGAACAGCGTGGAGTGCAGGCCCATCAGGAAGACGCAGCCCAGCAGCAAAGGCACATTGGCCTGGATGAAGCCCCAGGCGGCCAGCGCCATGATGGCGATCTCCAGGTTCTTGACCAGGCGGAACATGCGCGTCTTGTCCCACTTGTCCGTCAGCTGGCCCGAGGTGGCCGAGAACAGCAGGAACGGCAGGATGAACAGCGCCCCGATCACCAGCCCCGCCATGGCCGAAGGCAGCCAGGAGACGCTGAGCTGGTAGGTCACCATCACGGTGAGCGCGAACTTGAACAGGTTGTCGTTGGCCGCCCCAGAGAACTGCGTCCAGAAGAACGGCGCAAAGCGCCGCTGGCCCAGCAGGGCGAACTGGTTGGGGTGCTCGTGCGCGGCCGATGGCACGGCGCCGGCCGTTGCGGTGGGGGCAGACGGGCTGCCGGTCTCTTGCTGGAACATCTTGTCTTCCCTCAACGGTTGGTGGCGCCGCCGTGGCCGCACGCATCGGCGCACATTGTGCCCGTACTGGCCATGCGCGCCGTGCCGGCCGCACGCAGCGCGGCGATCACGGGCAGGGCCGCGGCCGCCGCCACCACATGCTTGAGGCTGTGGCCGGACACCAGCCCGGCCGTGGCCTCGAAGACGGCCGCATCGCCCCACTCCAGCAGCTTGGCCGCGCCATACCAGGCGATCACCACGCCCAGGCGCAGCGCCAGCGCGCCATGGCGCGGCGCCACGCAGGCCAGGCCCAGCACCGCCAGCATGCCGCCGCCCTGCACCAGCGCCCAGGGCAGCAGGTTGCCGCCGTGCAGCCAGACCAGCACCGAGGCCACGGCGGCGACCAGCATGGCCACCGCGGCGCGCACGGCCACGCGGTCGGCAATGCGCGATTGCAGCGCCAGCCCCAGCATGCCGGCAAAGGCCATGGACATGCCCAGCCGGTCGCCGGCCAGGGTGGCATCGTGGGGTGCCCAGTGGTAGACGGACGAGCCTATGGCCGAACACGCCAGCCCCGTGAAGAACAGCGCGGCCAGCCAGCGCAGGGCCGGCGCCAGCGCCTGGCTACGCCGGTCCAGCAGCAGGCGCGCGCCCGCCACGGCGGCCCAGGCAAAGCCCAGGTTGCTGAGCACATCCAGCGCATGGGGCAGCGCCCCCCAGGCGCGCTGGTCGGCAAACGCGTGAAAGTCCTGCGGCTGCGGCACGGCGGGGCCAAGCCAGGCGGCCAGCAGCAGCAGGGCAGCGCCCCAGTACAGCGCGCGCAGGGCGGCGGCCGGTGAAATCGATACGGATGGCATGTGTTGCTCCTCGTGAAAAGTGAGGCGGAGTGTGGCGAGCCATCGGCCCTTCCAGCATCGTTTTTCTGCACCCGCCGCGCAAACCAGCACCTCGGGTATCGATAATCGCTACCCATGAGCACCACTGCCGACCTCGTCATCGCCCTCAAGAAGGAACTCAAGGCCGCCCAGATGACCTATGCCGACCTGGCGCGCGCCCTGGGCATGGCCGAGTCCAGCGTCAAGCGCATGCTGGCCAAGGGCGACATGCCGCTGTCGCGCATCGATGCCATCTGCCGCGCGCTGAGCCTGGATTTCGCCGACCTGGCGCGCCGCGTGGCCGACAGCCAGCCGCTGCTGCAGGAGATGACGCCCGAGCAGGAGAACGCCGTGGTCGCCGACCGCAAGCTGCTGCTGATGGCCATCTGCGTGCTCAGCCAGTGGACGCTGGAGCAGATCGTGGCCACCTACCGCATGACCGAGGCCGAAGGCATCCGCTACCTGGCCCAGCTGGACCGCATCGGCATCATCGAACTGCGCCCCGGCAACCGCTACCGGCTGCGCCTGGCCAAGACCTTCCGCTGGCGCGCGCGCGGGCCGGTGATGGAGTACTTCCGCGAGAACGCCGTGCTCGACTACTTCGGCGGCGGCTTCGACCAGCCGGGCGAAGGCATGCTGATGGTGCACGGCTCCATCGGCCGGCACCTGGCGCCCAGCTTCGTGGAACGCATACAGCGGCTGGCGCATGACTTTTCCCAGCAGCACCTGCAGGACCAGCGCCTGCCGCCGGGCCAGCGCGAGGGCTACACCCTGGTGCTGGCCATGCGCAGCTGGGAATTCACGGCGTTCACGGCGCTTCGAAGAGGCACTGTCTGACGGCGGCTGCAGGACGGCAGCCCGCGCTGCAGCGCCTGGCAACAAGGCTTCACCAAGGCGATACACAAGATTGCAAGACTTCGCGGCGCGGCAACCCGGGATTGACGATGGACCTGCACCATGCAGTCATGGATTCCTTTCACCAGGACTCCAGCCCGATGAACCAAGGACAAGGAGCCGCCATGATTTCCCTTCGCACACCGCTGATCGCCGCCACCCTGGCCCTGGCCGGATGGGCCGGCACCGCGCAGGCCCAGGCCAACGTGACCTATGCGGCGCCGGGCGCCGCCATCTCGGTCCAGTTCGGCGCGCCGCCTCCCATGCGCTACGAGGCGGTTCCTGCACCGCGCCGCGGCTACGTCTGGGCACCCGGCTACTGGCGCCCGCAGGGCCACCGCCATGCCTGGGTGGCCGGCCACTGGGTCAAGGCGCGTCCCGGCTATGTGTACCGCCAGCCCGTGTGGTCGCAGCAGGGTGGCCGCTGGGGCTACGCACCCGGCCGCTGGGACCGTGACCGCGACGGCGTGCCGGATCGCCATGACCGCCGCCCCAACAACCCCTACCGCCATTGATGGGCGCTTGCGCCCGGCATGAAGCCCGCCCCATCGGCGGGCTTTTTGCTGAGCGCTGCGGCCATGCCCACACTGGCTTCATACCAACATATGCATATAAAAGTGGCTCATTAAGTTCTCAGGAAAATATGGGAATTGATTCACCGGATTTCCCTGCACACCATGCGCCCCTCGTTTTTCCGCTCCTGGATTCCCGCCGCCGCCGCGGCCCTGGCCGTCTTCGGCTCCACCGCAGCGGTGGCAGCCGATTCGGCGGCTTCGTGGCCGCACCAGCCCGTGACCATGATCCTGGGCTTCCCGGCAGGCTCGGGCGTGGACGTGATCGCGCGCGGCGTGCAGGAGCCGCTGTCCCAGCGCCTGGGCCAGCCGCTGATCATTGACTACAAGTCGGGTGCGGCCGGCAACATCGCCAGCGAGATCGTGGCGCGCGCCAAGCCGGACGGCTACACGCTGGCCTTCGGCACGGCCGCCACGCACGGCAGCAATGCCGCGCTGTACAAGAAGCTGCCCTTCGATGTGGAAACCGACTTCGTGCCGGTGGCGCCGCTGATCGATGTGTCCAACGTGCTGACCATCAATCCCAACGTGATCAACGTCAAGAACCTCAAGGAGTTCGTGGACGAGATCAAGGCCAACCCCGGCAAGTACAACTACGCCTCCACGGGCAACGGCGCGGGCACGCACATGGCCTTTGCCGAGTTCAATGCGCGCCTGGGCCTGAACATGGTCCACGTGCCCTACAAGGGTGGCCCCGAGGCCATCACCTCGGTGCTGCGCGGCGAGACCTGCTGCATCATGAACCAGGTCCAGACCGTGCTGCCCCACTACAAGAGCGGCAAGGTGCGCCTGCTGGGCGTGACCACGGCCAAGCCCGTGGAAGTCATCAAGGAAGTGCCCACCATCGCCTCCAGCGGCCTGACGGGCACCAAGGGCTTCGACAGCTCGATCTGGTTCGGCATCTTCGCGCCCAAGGGCACGGACCCGGCCATCGTGGCCAAGCTCAGCCAGGCCGTGCGCGAGGTGCTGGAGCTGCCCGAGGTGCGTGCGCGCTTCGAGTCCCAGGGCAATGCCATCCGCATCGAAACGCCCGAGCAGTTCAAGAAAACCGTGCACAACGACCGCCTGAAGTGGGCACAGGTGGTCAAAGACGCGAAAATCAGCATCGATTGATGCCGCGCGCGCCCGCAGGCCCTGCCCCGCTGGCGCGCCTTTCCTCGTGAGTTCCTGGTGAGTCTATGTCCCTGACCGAACCGGCAGCCCCGGCCCCTGCGGGCCTGGCTGCCCTTGAAGAACGCCTGCGCGACGACCTCGTCGCCCTGGGCTGGCCTGCCAAGGCCTGGATTCCTCCCTCCACCCGCGACGGCCAGCCCGTGCACGATGTCCTGGTCATCGGCGCCGGCCAGGCCGGCCTGGCCCTGTCGGCCGCGCTGTCCCAGTTGGGCATCGCGGCCGTTTTGCTGGACAAGGCCCCGCTGGACTTCGAAGGCCCCTGGGCCACGACGGCGCGCATGGAAACCCTGCGCTCGCCCAAGGAGCTGACCGGCCCTGCGCTGGGCCTGCCCTCGCTGACCTTCCGCGCCTGGTTCATCGCCCAATGGGGCCGCGAAGCCTGGGCCGCGCTGGACAAGATCCCGCGCCTGCAGTGGATGGACTACCTGCGCTGGTACCGCCGCGTGATGCGCTGCGACGTGCGCAACGGCCACCAGGTCACGGCCATCCGCCCGCAGGCCGACGGCACGGTCGAGGTCGATGTGACGGTCGATGGCGCCTCGCGCACCTGGCTGGCACGCCGCGTGGTGCTGGCCACGGGCCGCGACGGCCTGGGCGGCCCGCAGATCCCCGCCTTCATGCAGGGCGTGGACCGCAGCCGCTGGGCGCACTCCTCCGACGTGCTCGACTACAGCCGCCTGGCCGGCCTGCACGTGGGCGTGGTGGGCGCAGGCTCGTCGGCCATGGACAGTGCCGCCACCGCGCTGGAGAACGGCGCCGCCAGCGTGGACCTGCTGGTGCGCCGCAGCGACCTGCCGCGCATCAACAAATCCAAGGGCTCGGGCACGCCCGGCCTCACGCACGGTCAGTTCCTGCTGCCCGACGCCTGGAAATGGCGCATACGCCACTACATCAACGTGCAGCAGGTGCCACCTCCGCACGGCAGCACGCTGCGCGTCTCGCGCCATGCCAACGCCCACTTCAACCTGGGCTGCGCCGTGCAGAAGGTGGAGCAGGACGGAGACCGGCTGCGCGTGGACACGCCGCGCGGCGTGTTCGTGCTGGACTTCCTGATCGTCTCCACCGGCTTTGCCATCGACTGGCGCCAGCGCCCCGAGTTCGCCGACCTGGCGCCCCATGTGCGCATCTGGAGCGACCGCTTCGTGCCCGAGGCGGGTGCCGAGGACCAGGAACTGTCGGACTCGCCCGACCTGGGCCCTCTGTTCGAGTTCCAGGAAAAGACGCCCGGCGCCCTGCCCGGCCTGGACCATGTGCACTGCTTTTGCTATCCGGCCGCGCTGTCGCACGGCACGGTGTCGGGCGATATCCCCGCCATCAGCGACGGCGCGCGCAAGCTGGCCCAGGGCCTGGCCTCGCTGTTCTACCGCGAGGACCTGGAACACCACTACGCCCAGCTGCAGTCCTATTCCGAGCCCGAACTCGACGGCGGCGAATGGACGCCCGCCGACCCCGAAGCCCGCGTGCGGGCCCTGGCAGACAAGACCTGAGATACCCATGACCACCGCCAACGACACCATCGACCGCCTGGCCGGCCTGACCGACCAGTCCCCCGTTTACGCCACGCGCCGCCAGCGCGACAAGGTGGCCATTGCCACCCAGGCCTGCGAGGACCTGCTGCTGGGCGACGGCCTGGCCGACAGCCTGTCCCGCGCCGAGCGCCTGGTGCTGGCCAGCGAGCAATGCCGCGTCAGCGGCGTGCAGGCCCTGGCAGATGAATACCGCCAGCGTGCCGAGTCCCTGGGCGATGCCCTGACGCCCGCGCTGCGCACCGTGCTGGCCCAGCCCGGCGCCCAGACCGGCAATGCGCGCCTGGATGCGGCCCTGCACTTCGTGCGCACCCTGGCCCTGCACCCGGCCGAGAGCGACCGCGCGGCCCTGCTGGCCATGCCCGAGTCCGGCCTGTCCATCGACGACACCGTGCTGGTGGCCCAGCTGGTGGGCTTCATCGCCTACCAATTGCGCCTGTTCGCGGGCGTGCAGGCCATGGACGCGCTGGGCGGCCAGGCCAGCGCACCGGCTGCCGAAGCCGCCGCCGCACCCTTCGTGCACCCCGCCAACCTGCCGCCACCGGGCGAGCCGCTGCGCCGCAACGGCTACACCAGCGAGACGCTGGACTGGACGTCCTGGCTGCCCGTGCTCGACCCCGCCACGGCAACGGCCGAGCAGCAGGCCGTGCTGGACCTGAGCCACCCCAAGGCGCGCACGTCGGACTTCTACCTGCTGCTGGCCCGCCAGCCGCGCGTGCTGTCGGAGCGCTCGCAGGCCTTCAACGCCATCATGTACGCGCCCGGCGGCCTGTCGCGCGCCGAGCGCGAGGTGGCGGCCACGGCCGTCTCGCGCTCCAACGGTTGCGTGTACTGCGCATCGGTCCACGCCCAGCGCTTCGAGCAGCTGGCCAAGCGCAACGATGTCATGGCCCAGATGTTCGACGACCCGGACACGGCCGGCACCAATGCGCGCGAACGCGCCATCATCCAGTCCTCGCTGGCCCTGACGCGCGCACCGGGCAGCTTTGGCGCAGCCCAGTTGCAGCCGCTGCGCGATGCCGGCCTCACCGACCAGGAAATCCTGGACATGCTGCATTCGGCCGCGCTGTTCGGCTGGGCGAACCGGTTGATGCTCAATCTCGGCAAGGAGAGGTACATCACCCCCTGAGGCGCTTACGCGCCTTCCCCCTCTCTCGCTACGCGGGAGGGGGACGACACCCTCGCGGCGGGGCGGCCCTTGCTCGGTGTCCCTGACTTGGGCCGCGCCAGTTTCATGCGCTGTGCATTAAGACGCGGCGCTTCACCTCAGTACACATCCCTGCGGTAACGGCCTTCGACGATCAGGTCTTCGACGGCGGTAGCGCCCAGGATGTCGGCCAGCGCGGCATCGACGCCTGCGGCCATGCCGTCGGCGCTGCCGCAGACGTAGAGCACGGCGCCGTCGGCGATCCAGTCGCGCAGGGGTTCGGCGGCTTCGCGCAGGGCATCCTGCACGTAGCGGCGCCGGGCCTGGTCGCGGGAGTAGATGAAGTCGGCGCGCTGCAGCTTGCCTGCGGCCAGCCAGCCGGAGACCTCGGCCTCGCAGTACCCGTCATGGGCCCGCTGGCGTTCGCCGAACAGCAGCCAGTTGCGGTGGCGGCCTGCGTGCATGCGCGCCAGCAGGTGGCCGCGCAGGCCGGCATAGCCGGAGCCGTTGCCGATGAAGATGGCCGGCGCGTCGGGCTCGGTACCTTCCTCGTCGCGCGGCTCGAAGGCGCGGTTTTCCACCAGTCTCATGGCCACGGAGGTGCCCTGGGCCGCATGCGCCGTCAGCCAGCCCGAAGCCACGCCCAGGCCGCCGTCATGGCGGGCCTGGCGCACCAGCAGCCGCACATGGCCGTCCTGCGGCAGCGAGGCGACCGAGTAACTGCGCGGCAGCAGGGGCCGCAGCGCATCGGCCACGGCCTGGGGCGCGGTGCCGGGGGCGATATCGCCCGGGGCCGGCAGCACGCTGGCGGCCAGCGCCTCACCCAGCGTGCAGGTCTGCTGGCGCCATTGCACGGTGGCCGAGCCGTCGCATTCCTGTGCGGCCAGCCAGGCCTGCACGGTGGCTGCGCCATGGCGTGGCAGCACCTCGGCCAGCGCACCAGCCCGCCACAGCGGGGCGACGCCTTCAGGCGGCGACAGTTCCAGCACGTAGAGACCGGCGCCCTGGCTGCCCGCATTGCACAGGCTGCGCGCCTGCAGCGGCCATGCGGCAAAGGCCGTGGCATCGGCCAGCGGGCCTGCAGCGGACGCAGGCAGCGCATCCGATGCAGGCGGCAAGGCCCCGAAATGTCCGGCCAGCGCCTGCTGCCAGGCATTCCAGGCCTGGGGTTCCTCGCCATCCATCTCGATCAGCGGAAACACGGGCTGCGCGCCCAGGCGGCGCAGCTGGTGGTCCAGCGCATGGCCAAAGCCGCAGAAGGCCGCGTACTGCCGGTCGCCCAACGCCAGCAGGCCGTATTGCAGGTGCGGCAGGGCCGAGCCCGAGGCCGCGCCCAGCAGGCGCGCAAAGCGGCGCGCGGCGTCAGGCGGGTCGCCTTCGCCAAAGGTGCTGGCCACGAAGAGCACGCGCCGGTGGTGGCGCAGTTGCTCGGCATCCAGCGCCGCCACGGATTGCAGGCTGGCCGCCATGCCTGCGCCGCGCAGCGCGGCCACGGTGGCCACGGCCAGGCGCTCGGCGCGGCCGGCCTGGCTGGCGAAGGCGACCAGCACGGTGTCCTGGCCCGCAGGGGCGGACGGTGGCGGGTCCGCCATCAGCGCCTGGCGCTCCTTGGCCAGGGCGCGCGCCTTGCGCCGGCGGTCCAGGTAGAGCATCCAGCCCGTGATGGCGAACAGGGGCATGATCAGCGAGGCCAGCGTCATGAAGATGCGCCCCGGCATGCCGAAATAGGTGCCCATGTGCAGCGGGTAGATGGCACCCACGGCGCGGCGGCCCGTGGGCAGGTCGGCATAGCGCTCGTCGCGCTGCACGGCGCCGTCGGGCAGCAGGGCCATCTGGTTGCGCGCGCGCTCATGGGCGGCATCGGCATCCAGCCAGCTGATCTGCAGGGGCTGGCCCGCGCGCTCGGGCAGGCGCAGCTGGGCGAACTGCCAGCCATGGGCGATGCGCTCGAAGGCGGCCCAGCCGGGCGCGATGTCGATGGGCTGCTGCGCACCAGCTGGCTCAGGCCGGCCGCCACCGGGTTTCGAGGACGGCGCCGCGGGAGCGGCCACACGCGGCGGCACGCCGGCCCAGCCATCCACCGTGCTGCGCACCACGCCGAAGGCCCAGTACATGCCGGTGCAGGTGAACACCACATAGGCCACCAGGGCCCAGGTGCCCGCCACCGAGTGCAGGCCCCAGAGGAAGGAGCGGCCCTTGAGCGCCGGATCGAAGGTCAGCCAGGTGCGCCATGACAGCGGCCGGCGCGGCCAGCGCAGGTACAGCCCCGACAGTGACAGCATCAGCAGCAGGCCGGCCAGCGTGCCCGTGATGGGCTTGCCGTCATCGCGCGACAGCAGCAGCCAGCGGTGCAGGCGCTCCACCCATTCGAAGAACTCCGTGCCGTGCTGCTCAGGCAGCTGCGCGCCCGTGTAGGGATCGACAAAGACCGTCTGGCCCCGGCGCTGGCCGGCCGGCGGCTTGAAGGCCACCTGGGCCGAGCGGCCGGGCTCGGCAAAGACGGTGATGCGCTGGACCACGCGCTGCTCGCCGGCCTCGCGCAGCGCCTGCGCAATCTGCGGCGGCGCCAGCGGCGCGGCATCGCGCGCGGGCACGGAGGCAGTGCCGGGATTCATCCATCCCAGGATTTCCTCGTGGAACGAGAACACCGCGCCCGACAGCCCGATGACGATGAGCACCGTACCGGCCGTAATGCCGACGAACCAGTGCAACTGGAACCAGATTTTCTTGAAAGTCATGGGGAGCAGGCGAGCAGGCGACGTCGGTCGGAAATCCATTGCGGTGCGCAACGGAACATCAGGACAGAACGGTGCATGGAAGGCAGGCGGGCAGAGATGAAAGTGCGCAGCACCTGTGCATCGGCCCCGGGCGGCGTTGGCCGGGACTTGTCGACGGAAGGCGCCAATCAGCGAGAAATTCTAAATTGTTCTCATTTACGGTGTGTTGCACGCGCGATAGGCCCGCAAGGCGGCCTGGGGTTACGGGCAGGCTTGAGCCGCCGGGATGCAGCACCTGCGCCCAATGGAAATCGCCTGCCGAAACAGGTTCGGCAGGCGATGGTTCAGTTCCTCTTCAACCGTGTGTCAACCGCGTCTGCGGCGCAGATTCCACAGGCCTGCGGCCAGCATCAGCAGCATGGCCATGGCGAGCATGCGCGGTTCGAGCGCAGGGATCGGCCGGGCACCCGGCGCCGCACCCACACGCGCCGGACCGCTGGGATCCACGATCACGCCATTGGCTGCGCGATCGTCATCACCCTGGCCGCCATCGGTGACCACCACCGAGGTCGTATTGCCCGACACCACCGCACCCGGAGGCTGATACCAGGAGTCCGCCGCCCCTGCGGACGCTGGACCGAACTTCCAGTACGCCATGCCGGTCACCGGACCCGGCCAGGTGACGCTGACCGTGATCGAGCTGCTGGCCGTACAGCCGCGGGCCACGAAGTGCACATTGCCGTACGGGAAGCTCAACTGGCCCGGCGCACCCGCCGCAGCCGCGACGAAGGACGACTGCGACACATCGAACCCGCAGCCTGCGCCGCCACCGCTCAAGGTCGCCGTGGCATTGCCTGCCCCGGTGGCTGTCGGACCCGTGAATGTCGTTCCGAGCACGTTGAGCGAAGTCGTTGTGGCAGGTCCGGTGTTGCCATTGCCAGGATTGGTCTGGGTCGCGCTGATCGTGTGCAGACCCGGCGTCGGCAAGCCGCCGCCTGGCGTGCAGCTCCACGTCTGATCGGCCGCGACGATTGCCGTACACAGTGTCGTCGAGCCATCCTTCACCGTGATCGTGTAGCCCGGCGTGCCGGTGCCGGAAATCTGCGGATAGCCTCCCACCGTGGTCGGCGAAACCGTCAGCGTCGGAGCCACCGGCACCTGCGTGCTGGGAGTGACCGGCGTTGCTGGTGTCGATGCACAGTTCACAGTGCAACCTGCCGTCGGATTGACCGGGCTGATGCCACCCGACGGATCGTAGGAAGCCGTGTTCGTGCTCGAACCCACAGCCGTCGGCACAGCCGGCAGATTGAAGCTGGTGTTGCCACCGGCCGCCACTGCCGCAGTGAAGTTCACCGTGCACGTCAGCACGGAGCTGCCATTGCCCGCAAACGGGAAGGTGTTTGGCGTGCAGGTCGCGCTGGCCACGTTCGCGCCGGTCGGCACGCCCGTGATGCTGATGCCTGCCGGCACCAGGTCCTTGATGGTCACGCTGGTGGCAGGACCGAAGGCACTGGCAGCGTTGGACACGGAGAACGCGTAGTTGAACGCAGTCCCCACAGCCAGGCTGCCGGGGTTGGCCTTGGTGACCGTCAACGCTGGCGTACCAGGCGTCACCGGCGTGGAAGGCGTCGATGCGCAATCCGTCGTGCAACCCGCCGTCGGATTGACCGGGTTGATGCCACCCGCTGGATCGTAGGAGGCCGTGTTCGTGCTCGACCCCACAGCCGTCGGAACAGCCGGCAGATTGAAGCTGGTGTTGCCACCGGCCGCCACTGCCGCAGTGAAGTTCACCGTGCAAGACAGGATCGCCGTGCCATTGCCCATGAAGGGGAAGGTATTAGGCGTGCAGGTCGCGCTGGCCACGTTTGCGCCGGTCGGCACGCCCGTGATGCTGATGCCTGCCGGCACCAGGTCCTTGATGGTCACGCTGGTGGCGGGGCCGAAGGCTCCAGCCGCATTCGCTACCGTGAAGGCGTAGTTGAACGCAGTCCCCAAAGCCAGGCTGCCGGGATTGGCCTTGGTGACCGTCAACGCAGGCGTGCCTGGCGTGACGGGCGTGGAAGGCGTCGATGCGCAATCCGTCGTGCAACCCGCCGTCGGATTGACCGGGCTGATTCCGCCCGACGGATCGTAGGAGGCCGTGTTGGTGCTCGAACCCACAGCCGTCGGCACAGCTGGCAGGTTGAAGCTGCTGTTGCTGCCAGCTGCCACCGGTGTGGTGAAGCTCACCGTACACGTCAGCACGGAGCTGCCATTGCCCGCAAACGGGAAGGTGTTGGGCGTGCAGGTCGCACTGGACACGTTCGCACCGCTCGGCACGCCCGTGATGCTGATGCCTGCAGGCACCAGGTCCTTGATGGTCACGCTGGTGGCGGGACCGAAGGCACTGGCAGCGTTGGAAACGGAGAACGCGTAGTTGAACGCAGTCCCCACAGCCAGGCTACCGGGGTTGGCCTTGGTGACCGTCAGCGCAGGCGTGCCTGGCGTGACCGGAGTCACCGGCGTGGAAGCGCAGTCTGTCGTGCAACCAGCCGTCGGATTGACCGGGCTGATTCCGCCCGACGGATCGTAGGAAGCCGTGTTCGTGCTCGAGCCTACCGCCGTCGGCACAGCCGGCAGGTTGAAGCTGGTGCTGCCACCGGCCGCCACTGCCGCAGTGAAGTTCACCGTACACGTCAGCAAGGAGCTGCCGTTACCCGCAAACGGGAAGGTATTGGGCGAGCAGGTTGCACTGGACACGTTCGCACCGGTCGGTACGCCCGTGATGCTGATGCCTGCCGGCACCAGGTCCTTGATGGTCACGCTGTTGGCAGGGCCAAACGCTCCAGCCGCATTCGCTACCGTGAAGGCGTAGTTGAACGCAGTCCCCACAGCCAAGCTACCGGGGTTGGCTTTGGTGACCGTCAGCGCTGGCGTACCAGGCGTGACCGGTGTGGTGGGTGTCGACGCGCAGTCTGTTGTGCACCCTGCCGTCGGATTGACAGGGTTGATGCCACCCGACGGATCGTAGGAA
>NZ_JADDRN010000044.1:0-28958 GCF_017355445.1 Delftia sp. SD018 | reverse complement strand
AGGGGTCGGAAATATCCTGGATATGTAAGCAATTACCTTATCTGGGATGCAAGGTGGTGTTTATTTGGAAAATCATCGATATCGGAATACCCCTATACAGGCGTTTTGAGAGTCCCTGCTTACAGTGCGTTCTAGCAATACCAGGCCTCTGAGGGCAGTGCAAGCAGGATTGCAGTGTGATATGCACTATCTTGGTGCATTTTTGATGATGCGCCATGTGAGTGCCCGCTATCGCCGCATCGGTGCACATTTTTTGCACAAAGCCGGTGCATCGCTGTGTGTTGCAGTGCCGCATTGGGGAGCCGGAAAGGCGCACGCCCCGGCATCAAAAGACTGGCACGGTCCGTGCTTAACCCGGTTGTCACGAAATTTTTCAAACCGGAGGATCCCATGTCCCGTGCCAGCCTCAAGTCGCTCGCCATCGCCTGTGTCGCCATCGCTCCGCTCTGGGCCCACGCCCAGCTCACGGCCAATGTGTCCCTGACGACGAACTACAAGTTCCGCGGACAGGACCAGGACACGGGACGCAACAAGGCCGTCAAGCCTGCCCTGCAGGGCGGTTTCGACTACACCTTCGGTGACAGCGGCTGGTACATCGGCAACTGGAACTCCAGCGTGGACTGGCTCCCCCGCAATTCGCTGGAAACCGATTTCTACGGCGGCTACAAGTTCAAGGCCGGCGAGGTGGACCTGGACTTCGGCGCGCTGCAGTACCTGTACTCGGGCAATTCCAGTGGCAACACCACCGAGCTGTATGGCGCGGCCACCTATGGACCGTTCACGGCCAAGTACTCGCACACCGTGTCCAAGGACTACTTCGGCTGGGCCGGCGAGAAGGCCGGCTCGGGACTGTCGGGCCGCAACACCGGCTACCTGTGGCTGGGCTTCACCCAGGAAGTGATGCCCAAGGTGACGGTCAAGGCATCGCTGGGCTTCACCCGCTTTGCCAGCGACATCAAGGGCCTGGGCGTGCCCAACTATATGGACTACAGCGTGGGCGGTGCCTACGATTTCGGCGACGGCGTGTCGCTGGGCGCGGCCGTGACGGGTGCGAACAAGAAGTCGTACTTCGGTGACGTCAACAAGGCGCGCCTGATCGTGACGCTGACCAAGACCCTGTAACCGGACCTGAGGAGCAAAGCATCATGAAACTGGTGACCGCCATCATCAAGCCCTTCAAGCTCGACGAGGTGCGCGAGGCGCTCTCCGACATCGGCGTGCAGGGCATCACCGTGACCGAAGTCAAGGGCTTCGGCCGCCAAAAGGGCCATACCGAGCTGTATCGCGGCGCGGAATACGTGGTCGATTTCCTGCCCAAGCTGCGCCTGGAGGCCGCCGTGCCCGACGCGCTGGTGGACCAGGTGATCGATGCCATCGAGGCCGCTGCGCGCACCGGCAAGATCGGTGACGGCAAGATCTTCGTGCTGCCCATCGAGCAGGCCGTCCGCATCCGTACCGGCGAGACCGGCGACAGCGCACTGTGAGTTTCAACCCCTCGTTTCCCGAAAGACTGCCATGACCAAACGACTTCTTTCCATGGGCCTGGGGCTGGGCCTGCTGGCCGCAGGCGCCGCTGCCCTGGCACAGGAGCCCGCCGCCGCTGCAGCCGTTGCCGATGCAGCCGCTGCAGCAGCCCCCGCCGCCGCGGCCGCAGCCGAGGCGCCGGCCCCCGCACTCAGCGCCGGTGACACGGCCTGGATGCTGACCTCGACCATGCTGGTGATCCTGATGGTGATCCCGGGCCTGGCACTGTTCTACGGCGGCCTGGTGCGCACGAAGAACATGCTGTCCGTGCTCTGCCAAGTCTTCGTGATCTTCTCGCTGATCACGCTGCTGTGGGCCGTCTACGGCTACTCGCTGACCTTTGCGGGCGAAGGCAACTTCTTCGGCGGCTTCAGCAAGATCTTCCTCAAGGGCATTGCACCCGACACGCTGGCCGGCGCGCTGCCGACCATTCCCGAGTACGTGTTCGTGGCCTTCCAGTCCACGTTCGCCGCCATCACCGTGGCCCTGATCGTCGGCGCCTTCGCCGAGCGCATCAAGTTCTCGGCCGTGATCCTGTTCTCGGTGCTGTGGTTCACCTTCAGCTACATCCCCATGGCCCACATGGTCTGGGGTGGCGGCCTGCTGGGCAAGGACGGCGCGCTGGACTTCGCCGGCGGCACCGTGGTGCACATCAACGCCGGTATCGCCGGTCTGGTGGGCTCCTACATGCTGGGCAAGCGCATCGGCTTCGGCCGCGAGGCACTGCCTCCGCACAGCCTGACGCTGACCATGGTCGGTGCCTCGCTGCTGTGGGTGGGCTGGTTCGGCTTCAACGCCGGCTCGGCAGGCGCTGCCAACGGCATTGCCGGCCTGGCCTTCATCAACACCATCGTCGCCACGGGCGCCGCCACCATCTCCTGGCTGGCTGCCGAAGCCCTGCACAAGGGCAAGGCCTCCATGCTGGGCGCCGCCTCGGGCGCCGTGGGCGGCCTGGTGGTCATCACCCCGGCGGCCGGCCTCGTGGGCCCCATGGGCGCCATCGTCATGGGCCTGATCGCCGGTCCCGTCTGCCTGTGGGGTGTGTCGGGCCTCAAGAAGCTGCTCAAGGTCGATGACGTCTGCGACGTGTTCGGCGTGCACGGTGTGGGCGGCATCCTGGGTGCCATCCTGACCGGCGTGTTCTGCGCTTCCAGCCTGGGCGGCATCGAGCCCGCAGACTTCAACATGGGCCATCAAGTGTGGGTGCAGGTCAAGAGCGTGCTGCTGACCATCGTCTGGTCCGGCGTGGTGGCTGGCATCTCCTACAAGATCTGCGACCTGGTCGTCGGCCTGCGCGTCAGCGAAGAATCCGAGCGCCAGGGCCTGGACATCACCACGCACGGCGAGGTGGCGTACTACCGCTGATCGGTTTCCAGGGAGTTCATTGCGGATTGGCCTCGGTGCTTGCACCGGGGCCTTTTTTGCTTTGGAGCCGCTGCAGAGATGGCGTCTTTGCCTTTTCGTCCCGGCTGTTTTGCGCCGCCCGCAGAACTTCAAGCGCGCCGTTCAAAAAATTCACGGGTCCGCACCGAGGCGCAAAAGGGCCCAGCCGCTACGATGCAGGCCATGGATTCAGCCCAAAGCCACCTCCTCCAGATCGCCCAGCGCGTGCGCGCTGCTGCGGCCGACGCCACGCCGCTGCGCATACGCGGCGGCGGCACCAAGGATTTTCACGGCCTGGCCCTGCAGGGCGAGCTGCTGGACACGCGGGCGCTGGCCGGCGTGGTCAGCTATGAGCCCAGCGAGCTGGTCGTGACCGTGCGCGCCGGCACGCCGCTGGCCGAGGTCGAGGCCCTGCTCGCGGCACAGGGCCAGTGCCTGGCCTTCGAGCCTCCGCATTTCGATGGAGACAGCAGCAACGCCACCGTGGGCGGTATGGTGGCCAGCGGCCTGTCTGGGCCAGCGCGCGCCAGCGTGGGCGCCGTGCGTGACTTCGTGCTGGGGCTGGAGATGATCAACGGCCAGGGCGAGCTGCTGCGCTACGGCGGGCAGGTCATGAAGAACGTGGCGGGCTACGACGTCTCGCGGCTGATGGCGGGCTCCTGGGGCGCGCTGGGCCTGATCACCGAGGTCAGCCTCAAGGTGCTGCCCGTGGCGCCGGCCGAGGCCACGCTGCGCTTCGAATGCACTCAGCAGCAGGCGCTGGACTGGCTCAATGCCTGGGGCGGGCAGCCGCTGCCGCTCAATGCCAGTTGCTGGCTGCAGGAAGAGGGCGCAGCCCAGGGCGTGCTGTACCTGCGCCTGCGCGGCGCACGTGCCGCCGTGCAGGCGGCCTGCGAGCGCCTGGGTGGCGAGCGTGTGCAGCGCATGGACCCTGTGCATGCCGCTGCCGACTGGCAGGCCTGCCGCGAGCAGCAGCTGCCCTGGTTCACCGCACGCGCGCCGGGCCATGCGCTGTGGCGCCTGTCCGTGCCGCAGACGGCTCCGGCCCTGGCGCTGCCGGACGGCTGCACGGGGCCGCTGATCGAATGGCACGGCGCACTGCGCTGGGTACAGGCGCCGCGTGCGCTGGGCCATGCGCTGCGCGCGCTGGCAAAAGCAGCGGGCGGATCGGCCACCTTGTTCCGCTCCGAGGCCGCAGACCAGCCCGGCGCCGAGCCCGATTTCGACGCCCAGGCGGCCGACGCCACGGCCGCGCTGCATGCGCGGCTCAAGCAGGCCTTCGATCCTGCGGGCATCTTCAACCGCGGCCGGCTGGCCGCCGCCTGGTAGGCCGGGCCAACGCCTGGCTCCGCCCATGCGCATGCGCCACCACCTGCACCTGCTCACGGACCGGCACCGCACGGTGGCCAGCAACCGCACGCTGGGCCTGCTGCTGGCCTTCAACGCGGGTGCGGTGAATGCGGGCGGCTTTTTGCTGGTGCACTCCTATACCTCGCACATGACGGGCTTTGTCTCGCTGCTGGCCGACAACCTCGTGCTGGGCAATACGGCGCTGGTGCTCAGTGCCTGCGGTGCGCTGCTGGCCTTTCTGTGCGGCGCGGCCGCGACGTCGCTGCTGGTCAACTGGGCGCGCCACCACCGGCTGCGCAGCAGCTATGCGCTGCCGCTGCTGCTGGAAGCCGCGCTGATGCTGCTCTTCGGCGTGCTGGGCGCGGCCATGCTGGCCTGGCCCACGCCGTTCGCCGTGCCGCTGGCCGTGCTGCTGCTGTCCTTCATCATGGGATTGCAGAACGCCACGGTGACCAAGATGTCGTCCTCGCAGATCCGCACCACGCACATGACGGGCGTGATCACCGACCTGGGCATGGAGCTGGGTCGAGCCCTTTACTGGAATCGCCATGGCAGCCCGCCCGAGCACCGGGTCCACGCCAACCATGTGCGGCTGCGGCTGTTCGCAGGGCTGTTGTCCATGTTCCTGCTGGGCGGCATTGCGGGTGCGCTGGGTTTCCGGCACCTGGGCTTTGTGTTCGTCGTGCCGCTGGCCGTGGTGCTGTGCCTGCTGTCCCTGCCGCCGCTGTGGGCCGACCGTGCGCGGCTGCCCCTGCTGCTGGGCCGGCGGGCCGCGCCTCGCGCGTGACCGCCGCGTCCGGCTGCCGCGCCTGACCGTTCCCCGATACCCATACAACAAGAGCCCCACCATGCAGACCCAACTCGCACCCCAGTACCGCGCCACGCCCGAGGGCCAGGAGGCCGAAGCCATTCTGCGCAAGTGCGTGCACTGCGGCTTTTGCACGGCCACCTGCCCGACCTACCAATTGCTGGGCGACGAGCTGGACGGGCCGCGTGGCCGCATCTACCTGATCAAGCAGGTGCTGGAGGGCGAGACGCCCACGCGCGCCACCCAGCAGCATCTGGACCGCTGCCTGACCTGCCGCAACTGCGAAAGTACCTGCCCCAGCGGCGTGCAGTACGGCCACCTGGTGGACATAGGCCGCAAGATCGTCGAGGAACAGGTGCCGCGCCCCTTCGGCGAGCGCGCCAAGCGCTGGGCGCTCAAGGAGGGGCTGAACTCGCCGCTGTTCGCCCCGGCCCTGAAGCTGGGCCAGGCCGTGCGCGGCCTGCTGCCCGAAGTCCTGGCCGAGAAAGTGCCCCAGCCGCAGGATGCGGGCGCCTGGCCCGTGCGCGAGCATGCGCGCAAGGTGCTGCTGCTGGCCGGATGCGTGCAGCCGGCCATGATGCCGCGCATCAACTTCGCCACCGCGCGCGTGCTGGATGCGGCCGGCATACAGACCGTGATCGCGCCCAAGGCCGGTTGCTGCGGCGCCGTGAAATTCCACCTCAACGACCAGGAAGGCGGCAAGGCGCAGATGCGCGCCAATATCGACGCCTGGTGGCCGCAGGTGGACAGCGGCGCGGTGGAGGCCATTGTCATGAATGCCTCGGGCTGCGGCGTCACCGTCAAGGAATACGGCCATCTGCTCAAGGACGATGCGCAGTACGCGGACAAGGCAGCCCGCATCAGCGCCCTCACGCGCGACCTGAGTGAGCTGTTGCCCGAACTCCTGCCCGAGCTGGCTGAGCGCCTGCAGGGCAGGGTGCGCGCACCGGCCGCGCCCATGGCCTACCACCCGCCCTGCACGCTGCAGCATGGGCAAAAGCTGCGCGGCGGCGTGGAAACCCATCTGGCCAGGCTGGGCTTCGAGCTGCGCGTGGCGCGCACCGAATCGCACCTGTGCTGCGGCTCGGCGGGAACCTACTCGGTGCTGCAGCCCGAACTCTCGCACCAGTTGCGCGACCGCAAGATCGGTGCGCTGACCGAAGGCTTCGATGCCCAGCGGCCCGCCGCCATCCTCTCGGCCAACATGGGCTGCATCGTCCACCTGCAAAACGGCACGGACCTGCCCGTGCGCCACTGGATAGAGGTGCTGGACGAGGCCCTGCTGGCCTGAGACCCGCCGCGTACCGACTGCGCATCTGTGCCTCCAGCGCGACGCCGTGGGGCCTATGCCCGCGCAAGCCTTTGCAATGCTGGCATGATGCGGGGTTTCGTTTTCTCCAAGCCCACGTGCTCCGCCATGACTGAATCCGTGTCTGAACCGCAAGAACAGAGCGCCGCGCTGCCGGCGGACGCCGCTGCCGGCACCGAGCCGCAGGCTGCAGCCAGCGCCGATGGCCAGGGCCGCAAGCGCTCGCGCCGTGGCGGACGTGGCCGCAACAAGGGCAAGGCCACCGAGCCTGCCGCCGATGCCGCATCCGGCACGGCCGCCAGTGCCGAGGCCAACGCTTCCAGGCCCGTGCGCACCCAGCACCCGCTGCTGGCGCAACTGGCCCAATGGCATCCGAACCTGTTCGGCGAGCAGCCGCTGCCGCTCAAGCGCGGCATCTTCGAAGACCTGCTGGCCGCCCATCCTGAAGCCATTGACCGCGACCAGCTCAAGCTGGCCCTGTCCCAGCACACGCGCTCGAGCCGCTACCTCACCGTGGTGGCCAGCGGCCAGGCCCGGCATGACCTGCAGGGCCAGTCGGTCGAGGCCATGGCGCCCGAGCATGTGCACCATGCGCTGATCGAAGTCTTCCGCCGCCGCCAGCACCGCTCGCCCGAAGACCTGGCGCCCAAGCTGCGCAACCGCATCATCGCGGCCTACGAGGCATCGGGCCTGTCGCGCGACGACTACGCGGCGCGCGTGCAAGGCCGTGACGAGGCCACCAACACCCTGGTGGCCGAGGCACTGGCCGAGGCCGATGCGCGCACCGCCCGCGACGAGGCGCTGCTGCGCGCCTTCGAGGCCAGCGGCCAGACCTCCGAAGCCGGCTTTGCCGACATGTACGGCATGAACCCGCGCCAGGTGGCGCAGCAGCTGGAACGCGCCCGCCGCCGCCTGCAGACGCAGGCGGCCTAGGCACAAGGACCGGCACCAAAGACCGGCAGCACCGCCTGCCGGCACACTCCACCGCCGCGTGCCCGGCAAGGGACGCGCCGGTGCACCTGCCCTGGATCACAGGCGGCATCTCTGCAGCGGACCCTTCCGCCAGCACGCAGATGCCCACCAGGGGCGGGCCCGGGGATGAACTGTTTCACGGACGCCGCTGCACCCGGCCACGGGGCGGCGGCGCCTTGCCGTGCGCGCTCGTTCCGGGAAATGAACACGGCGCGCAAGGCACTTCAAAGCAAAAAAGCAAAAGGAGACTTGCGATGTGGCTGGGTTTGTCGTTGTTCTACGTGGGCGCCGTGCTGTGCCTGAACGGCCTGTGGATGCTGGGGCGCATCGCCGACCGGGAGATCTGGGTCATCAACGTGTTCGCGGGCCTGGTCTCGCTGATCATCGGCCTGGCCTCGGCCTTCGGGCCCGAGCCCGATGCGGCTTCGGTCAAGACCGGCGCGCTGACCCTGCTGTTCGCCTTCACCTACCTGTGGGTGGCCATCAACCGCTTCACGGGTGCCGATGGCCGGGGCCTGGGCTGGTTCAGCCTGTTCGTGGCCATCACCGCCGTGCCCGTGGCCATCGACACCCTGCTGGGCGCGCGCACCGCCATCGACTGGTGGATGGCGGCCAACTGGGCGGCCTGGGCCGTGCTGTGGGCCATGTTCTTCGTGCTGCTGGCCCTGGGCCGCAACATCGGCCGCGTGACGGGCGCCCTGTGCATTGCGCAGGGCGTGCTCACGGGCTGGCTGCCGGGCTACCTGCTGCTGGCCGGGCAGCTCACGGGCTGATTGCGCAGCGTGAGTACGGGCGGGGCGTCAAGCCCCCCGCCGCCGTGCATGCGCCAGCGCAGACAGCAGCGCGGCCGCGATGATACAGGCGCCGCCCAGCAGCGTGCGCGGCGTCAGCACCTCGCCTGCAATCAACACCGAGGAGACGCTGGCGAACACCACCTCGGCCAGCATGACCACGGCGGTCACGCCGGCCGGCAGGCGCGCGGCGCCGAACTGCAGCGCCCAGTTGCCCAGCATCAGCAGCACGGCCAGGCCGGCGGCAATCAGCATCCAGCCGGCCTGCGGCGCAGGCATGGGCGGCACCAGCCCCACGCTGCTGCCCGCGAAGGCGCTGGCCAGCCCCATGGCCATGCAGCCGCTGAACATGGCCAGCATGCGCGCCTGCGCCGGCACGGCTTGCAGGCGGCGCAGCAGCACATTGGTCAGCGCAAAGGTGAAGCCGCCGAACAGTGCCAGGCCGTCGGCAAGCGACAGACCGCGCAGCAGCCCGGGCGAGCCGCCGCTGAATGTGCCCTCGGGCACCAGCACCAGCGCCACCCCGCCAAAGGCCAGCAGCAGCCGCGTCAGCGCGGCCGGCGTGGGCCGCTCGCCCAGGATCTTCCAGGCCAGCAGCACGGACCATGCCGGCATCAGATAGAACAGCAGCACCACGCGCACCACATCGCCAATGGTCACTGCCCAGTTGAAGGCGATGTTGTTGCTGCCCGCGCAGGCGCCCAGCAGGATCAGCGCCGGGTACTGCAGCACCTGGCGCAGGCTGGCCGGGCGCAGCGCCACCAGCCCCGCCAGCACCAGGGCATACATCAGCGCCGTGGCCCACAGCGGATGCAGGCCGGCCTCGTGCATGGCGCGAAACGGCCACCAGGCCAGACCCCAGACCAGGGTGTTGAACAGCAGGGCGAGAACGGGGAGCGGGCTATGCATAAAACCACGAAAAAGTGCCCGGTCAGGCAAAGCCCGCACCGAACACAATACGAGAAGACCATTTAGACCAGGCCTATCAATCGATAGCGCCCTATGGAACTGGCGAGGCCCAAAGCGAGAGACACCGAGCCAGGGCCGCCCCGCCGCGAGGGTGTCATCCCCCCTGGGGGAAGGCGCGAAGCGCCTCAGGGGGTAGTCTCAATGACAATCCTTGCGGGCAATCACCAGCAGGCGCTCGACTTCCTCGGGATGGTTGCGCACGTTGCTGACGTGCCAGCGGCCGATCAGCCACATGATGCCGGCCACCACCAGGCCGAACACCGTGATGGCGCCGAAAGCCGACAGTCCGAACTTGGTGGACAGCGCATAGAAGGCACCCAGCGCCAGGATGCAGGCCTGCTCGTTGAAGTTCTGCACGGCAATCGAGCGGCCCGCGCCCATGAGGTTGTGGCCGCGGTGCTGCAGCAGCGCATTCATGGGCACGACCAGGAAGCCGCCCAGGCCGCCCAGCAGGATCAGGAAGGGAATGGCCACCCACACGCTCTTGATGAAGATCATGGCGATCACCAGCAGGCCCATGGTGATGCCCAGCGGAATCACGCGCGTGGCGTTGTCCAGCCGCATGCGCATGGACGCGAGGATGGCGCCTGCGGCCGTGCCGATGGCCACCACGCCCACCAGGGCCGATGCCTGGGAGGTGCCGTAGCCCAGGGCCGCCGCGCCCCAGGCCAGCACGATGTAGCGCAGGTTGCCCGACACGCCCCAGAACAGCGTGGTCGTGGACAGCGAGATCTGGCCCAGCTTGTCCCCCCACAGCCGCTGGCTGCAGGTCCAGAAGTCGGGCAGCAGGGCCAGGGTGTTGGCCAGCAGGCTCTTGCTGGGGTCCTGGCGCAGCGGGCGCAGGATGGTATCGGTCAGCGGAATGCGCAGGTTGAACCAGGCGGCCAGCGCATAGACGCCGACCAGCACGGCAATCGCCGCTTCGGCGGCCGTGTCCACGCCCGTGTCCAGCAGCGGCAGGTCGAAGTCCAGCAGATGGGCCGAGATGCCCGGGCTCAGCAACTGCCCGCCCACGAGCACGCCCAGGATGATGGAGGTGATGGTCAGCCCCTCGATCCAGCCATTGGCCTTGACCAGCTGGGAGGCGGGCAGCAATTCGGTGAGGATGCCGTACTTGGCCGGCGAGTAGGCCGCTGCGCCCAGGCCCACCACGGCGTAGGCCAGCAGCGGGTGGTTGCCGAACAGCATCATCAGGCAGCCCACGATCTTGATCGCATTGCTGATGAACATCACCCGCCCCTTGGGCAGGGCGTCGGCAAAGGCGCCGACGAAGGGGGCCAGGATCACGTAGAACAGCGCGAACATGGGCACCAGGGCGGCGCGCTGCCACTCGGGGGCGCCATTGGTGCGCAGCAGTTCCACGGCGGTCACGAACAGGGCGTTGTCTGCCAGCGAGCTGAAGAACTGCGCTGACATGATGGTGTAGAAACCGCGCTTCATGGATAGGCAGATGGGGTCAGCTGCAGGGCTGCTGACCGGTTAAATAAGGACCCCGTGGCAAGTGACTGGCGGTTATATCACGCGGCCTTCGGCCGGCAGTGCCAGAATCCCAAGCTTCTGACTGAGTGAAAACCATGCCGCGTCCCATTCTTGCCACCATCCATTCCGCCGCGCTTCGCCACAACCTGGAGCGGGTGCGGCAGGCGGTCCCCGATGCCAAATTGTGGGCCGTGGTCAAAGCCAACGCCTATGGCCACGGTATCGAGAACGTGTTCGAGGCCCTGCGCGGCGCCGACGGCTTCGCCATGCTGGACCTGGCCGAGGCCGAACGCGTGCGCCAGTTGGGCTGGCGCGGCCCCATCCTGCTGCTGGAAGGCGTCTTCGAGCCGCGCGACCTGGAGCTGTGCTCGCGCCTGTCCATCTGGCATGCCGTGCACTGCGACGCCCAGATCGACTGGCTGGCCGCGCACAAGACGCAGAACGGCCACCGCGTCTTCCTCAAGATGAACTCCGGCATGAACCGCCTGGGCTTCACGCCCGAGCGATACCGCGCGGCCTGGGCCCGGCTGAACGCCTTGCCTCAGGTGGAGGAAATCTCGTTCATGACCCATTTCAGCGATGCCGACGCAGGGGCCGGACAGCCCGGAATCTCGGCACAGCTGCAGCGCTTTCATGACGCCACGCGCGACCTGCCCGGCGAGCGCAGCGTGGGCAACAGCGCGGCCACGCTGCGCCAGGGCGACGACGCGCTGGTGCGCTGCGACTGGGTGCGGCCGGGCATCGTGCTCTACGGCAGCGCCCCCGACTATCCGCAGCACACGGCGGCCCACTGGGGCCTGCAGCCCACGCAGACGCTGAGCTCGCGCATCATCGGCGTGCAGCAACTGACCGAGGGGCAGAGCGTGGGCTATGGATCGCGCTTCACGGCCGACGGCCCCCTGCGCCTGGGCACCGTGGCCTGCGGCTATGCCGACGGCTATCCACGCCACTGCGGCACGGGCACGCCCGTGCTGGTGAACGGCGTGCGCACCCGCACCCTGGGCCGCGTGAGCATGGACATGCTGGCCGTGGACCTGACGCCCGTGCCCGATGCCGGCATGGGCAGCGAGGTCACGCTGTGGGGCCGCGCCAGCAACGGCGCCGTGCTGCCCATCGACGAGGTGGCCGAGGCCGCAGGCACGCTGGGCTATGAACTCATGTGCGCCGTCGCGCCGCGCGTGAACAAGACCGTCGATTGATCAGGGCGCGGCTTCCACGCTGTCCCTGGCCCGCTCCAGCAGCGCCATCAACTGCTGTTGCGCGGCGGGCTCCCAATCCTTGAGCAGCCGAGCCGCCAGCGCCTGGCGCGACTGGCGCAGCCGGTCGAACAGGGCCTGCCCCTGGGGGCTGAGGCTCAGGCAGCGCACGCGGCGGTCGCGGGCGTCCGGTTCGCGGTCCAGCCATCCCTGCTCCTGCAGCTGCGCCAGCATGCGCGCAAGCTGGGCCTTGTCCATGTGGCTGTGGTCGACCAGATCCCTTTGCGTGCGGCCCGGGTGCCGGCCCACGTACATCAGCACGCGCACCTCGTTGGGCGTCAGCCCGGGCTCCATGGACTCCATGTCCTCGCGCATGCGCGAGCGGAACAGGTGCAGCAGCTCGTGCATGGCCTCGAAGATATCGGCGGGCAGGGAGGCATTCATGGCAGGGTCTTGTGGAAATACGTTGACAAAGTCAACGGATGGCAGAGAATTGGTGGACTAAATCAACATTCTAGGCCGTCGCAGGCCGTTTCGCCAATGAACTTGCCCAATCCAGCCACCTCTGCCGTGACACCGGCCCCCGTCGTCCAGCGTGTCCGCCATTCCTTCCGCGCCCGCCATGTGCAATTGCTCTCGCGCGAACAGCCCAGCCCCGGCTTTGTCCGCCTGACCCTGGGCGGCCCCGATCTGGAGGACTTCGTGAGCGCCGGCTTTGACGACCACGTCAAGCTCATCTTGCCGCAGGCCGGGCGCGAACTGCCCGCGCTTCCCGTGCTGCTCGATGGCCGTCCGACCTTCGTGGAGGACGAGCGCCCCACCTTGCGCGACTACACGCCGCTGCGCTACGACGCCGCGCGCCAGAACCTCATCATGGATTTCGCGCTGCACGATGCCGGCCCCGCCACCGAATGGGCGCTGACCGCACCGCTGGGCCAGTGGGTGGGCCTGGCCGGGCCGCGCGGCAGCCTGGTGATCTCGGCCAACCTGCCATGGCATTGGCTGTTCGGCGACGAGACCGCCATGCCCGCCATCGAGCGGCGCCTGGCCGAGCTGCCCGCCGGCAGCCGCGCCGTGGTGCGCGTGCAGCTGCGCAACCCGGCCGACCGCCGCCAGTGGAGCAGCACGGCCCGGCTGGACTGCGACTGGGTCGAATCGCTGGCCGATGCCGTGCAGGCGCTGGAGCTGCCCCAGGACGACGGCTATATCTGGGCGGCGGGCGAGCACAGCGCCATGGCCGAGCTGCGTCGCCTGCTGCTGGCCAAGGGCGCATCGCCCAAGCGCATGCGCGTGGCCTCTTACTGGAAGCAGGGCACGGCCGACCACCATGAAGACCTGAACGATCCCAGCTGACCTGCCTGGAGAAAAGAACGGAAGTACAGACGAAAAAAAGCCCACCGAAGTGGGCTTTTTTTCGTGGTGGTTGCGCGAGAAGGATTTGAACCTCCGACCTTTGGGTTATGAGCCCAACGAGCTACCAGACTGCTCCATCGCGCGGTAATCCGCAGTAATTTCGTTTTCACTGCATTTTCTGCAGCGAAGAAGTGAACTATAACCGATATCTTTCCGTCACGCAACTGCGATAGGCGCGAAACATGCGTGCCAGGGCGGCAGCCACCGCTCGGTATAGTGCTCACCCCATGGCCAAAGACAAAACCACGTTCATCTGCAATGCCTGCGGAGGCACCAGCCCGCGCTGGCTGGGCAAGTGCCCGGCCTGCGGGGCCTGGAACTCGCTGATCGAGGCCGTTGCCGAGCCTGCGAGCGCGGGCAAGAACCGGCTCAGCCAGCCCCAGGGCTATGCGGGCCTGGCCAATGTCCAGGCCGTGATGCCGCTGTCGGCCATCGAGGCCCAGGACGTGGCGCGCACGCCCAGCGGCATCGAGGAGCTGGACCGCGTGCTGGGAGGCGGCATTGTCGAAGGCGGCGTGGTGCTGATTGGTGGCGATCCCGGCATCGGCAAGTCCACCCTGCTGCTGCAGGCCATGGACGCGCTGCACCGCGTCGGCCTGCCCACGCTGTATGTCACGGGCGAGGAAAGCGGTGCCCAGGTCGCGCTGCGCTCGCGCCGCCTGGGGCTGGAGGCCAGCCAGGTCAACGTGCTGGCCGAGATCCAGCTGGAGAAGATCCTCGCCACCATGGAGG
Organism: Delftia sp. SD018; assembly: GCF_017355445.1. Lineage (NCBI taxonomy): Bacteria > Pseudomonadati > Pseudomonadota > Betaproteobacteria > Burkholderiales > Comamonadaceae > Delftia > Delftia sp. SD018. Next base: position 15,032 of record NZ_JADDRN010000044.1, on the reverse strand, counting down.
CCACCCAGCCGGCCGTGGTCGTCATCGACTCCATACAGACCGTGTACTCGGACCAGCTGTCCTCGGCGCCGGGCTCGGTGGCCCAGGTGCGCGAATGCGCGGCCCACCTCACGCGCGCGGCCAAGACCACGGGCATCACCGTGATCCTGGTCGGCCACGTGACCAAGGAAGGCGCACTGGCCGGCCCGCGCGTGCTGGAGCACATGGTGGACACGGTGCTCTACTTCGAGGGCGACACGCACAGCAACTTCCGCCTGGTGCGCGCCATCAAGAACCGCTTTGGTGCCGTCAACGAGATCGGCGTCTTCGCCATGACGGAGAAGGGCCTCAAGGGCGTCACCAACCCCAGCGCCATCTTCCTGTCCCAGCACAGCGAGCCCGTGCCCGGCTCCTGCGTGCTGGTCACGCTGGAGGGCACGCGCCCCATGCTGGTGGAGATACAGGCCCTGGTCGATCAGGGCGGCCCCGCGCCCCGGCGCCTGTCCGTGGGCCTGGACCGCGACCGGCTGGCCATGCTGCTGGCCGTGCTCAGCCGCCACGCGGGCGTGGCCTGCGCGGACCAGGATGTGTTCGTCAACGCCGTGGGCGGCGTGCGCATCAGCGAGCCTGCGGCCGACCTGGCCGTCATGCTGTCCATCACCTCCAGCCTGCGTGGTCGCGCCCTGCCCAAGGGATTCCTCGCCTTTGGCGAAGTGGGCCTGGCCGGCGAAGTGCGCCCCGCGCCGCGCGGCCAGGAGCGCCTGAAGGAAGCGGCCAAGCTGGGCTTCACCATGGCCGTGGTACCCAAGGCCAATGCGCCCAAGAAGGCCATCCCGGGTCTGACCGTTCATGCCGTCGAACGCGTGGACGAGGCCATGAACATCGTCCGAGGGATGGGCTGACGCGCTTGCCGAGCGCATTGCGGGGGCATACGCACTGTCCGCAGCGGCCCTGCGGCGCCTCCATAAGACAATCGGCGCCATGAATTTGCGCAATATCCTGATTCCTCTGGGCCTGCTCGTACTGCTGGTGGCTGCGCACCAGTCCTATGGCTGGATGGGTGTGGTCGCCGTGGGCGGCGGCATCATGATGTGGCTGCTGCTGCATTTCACGCGGCTGATGTCCATCATGAGGAAGGCCGCGGACCGGCCCATGGGCTATGTGGGCAGCGCCGTCATGCTCAACGTCAAGCTCAAGCCCAAGGTCTCGCTGATGCACGTGGTGGCCATGACGCGCTCCCTGGGCGAGCGCCTGTCCGAGGAGGGCCAGCAGCCCGAGATCTACCGCTGGACCGACGGCACGCAGTCGCATGTGACCTGCGAGTTCAAGAGTGGCCGTCTCATGAAGTGGACCCTGGTACGCCCCACGCCCGAGCCCGAGCCGGCGTCTGCGGCCCCCGAGGCAGCCCCTGCGCCCTAAAATACCGGGTTGGTGTTCTGTTCAATACCCCCAAGGATGTTCCTATGAGCCCCGTTGTTCCCTCGATGGCCGACCGTGACGGCAAGATCTGGATGGATGGCCAGCTGGTGGACTGGCGCGATGCCAAGATCCATGTGCTGACCCACACGCTGCACTACGGCTGCGGCGCATTCGAGGGCGTGCGGGCCTACAAGTCCGAACAGGGCACGGCCATCTTCCGCCTGGAAGACCACACCAAGCGCCTGTTCAACAGCGCCAAGATCCTGCGCATGCAGATCCCGTTCACCCAGGAAGCGGTGAACCAAGCCCAGGTCGAGGTCGTGCGCGCCAACCAGCTGGAATCGTGCTACCTGCGCCCGCTGACCTGGATCGGCGACCGCAAGCTGGGCGTGTCCCCCAAGGGCAACACCATCCACCTGATGGTCGCGGCCTGGGCCTGGGGTGCCTACCTGGGCGAGGAAGGCATGCAGCGCGGCATCCGCGTGAAGATCTCCAGCTTCACGCGCCACCATGTGAACATCACCATGAGCCAGGCCAAGGCGGTGAGCAACTACACCAACTCCATCCTGGCCAACACCGAGGCGCTGGACGACGGCTATGACGAGGCCATCCTGCTGGACGCCTCGGGCTTCGTCTCCGAGGGCTCGGGCGAGAACATCTTCGTCATCAAGGACGGCGTGGTCTACACGCCCGACCTGTCGGCCGGCGCGCTCAACGGCATCACGCGCAATACCGTGATGCACATCTGCAAGGACCTGGGCCTGGAAGTGGTGCAAAAGCGCATCACGCGCGACGAGCTGTACATCGCCGATGAAGTCTTCTTCACCGGCACGGCCGCCGAAGTCACGCCCATCCGCGAGGTGGACCGCATCGAGATCGGCGCGGGCAGCCGCGGCCCTCTCACCGAAAAGATCCAGCAGGCCTTCTTTGACATCGTCAACGGCCGCAACCCCAAGTACGCCCATTGGCTGACTCGGGTCTGAACATCCCTAGAGACCCACGAAAGAGATAAGCAAGCATGACAACGAATGCCACCGTCGAACTGGCGGCCAAGGACCTCAACGCCCAGGGCGGCGTGTTCTGCCCCAGCCCCAAGGCCGACATGAAGCTGTGGAACAGCCATCCCAAGGTCTACCTGGACGTGGCCCACACCGGCGAAGCCAAGTGCCCCTACTGCGGCACGCTGTACCGCTTGAAGGCCGGCGAAGTCTTCGCAGGCGGGCATTGAACAAAGCGGGTCTCGGCCCGCTTTGTGTGTCTCAGCGCGTCGAAAGCGCGCGGCTCCAGATGCTGCCGGGCGCAGCACCTCCGTGCAAAGCCAGCATGTCCGTGAAATGGCGCCGCTCCCCGCCGCGCAGCTTGACGATGGGCGCCGCCACCTGCGGCGCCTTCGCCAGGCACAGCTGGGGGTAGAGCAGGTACCACTTCCAGCGCAGGGCAGAGTGATAGAAGAAGGCCGTGTCCTCGGCCTTGAACAGCGTGAGCCGGGCATCGGGCAGGCGCCGCATCACCTGCTGGGCCGTCACATGGATCAGAAGGTAATTTGGATCGGGAATGCCCTGCAGCACCTCGGCGGCGTCGGGCCGCGACTGCAGGCGCTGCAGATAGGCCTCGGGGCCGTCCACGATCAGCGCCTGGTGAAACTCCTTTTGCCATTCCGATACAAAGCGCGAGCCGGCCGGAGCGCAGAATGACCAGCTTTCGATCACGGGGTAGCGCCTGTCCCTGGTGAAGCCCTCAAGGTAGAAGCCTGCCAGCTCGGCAGCGCCTGCGCCGGGGGAGGCGCTCATCCAGTCCAGCGGCGCGGTCAGCAGCGTGGTTGCGTCGAACCAGTAGCCGCCGTGGTGCGCCACCAGGTACAGGCGAAGCCAGTCCGATTGCTTGGTGGGATGGAGTTCGGCAAACGCCGCAGGAAGGTCGCCGCAGGCGACGTACTGGCCCAGGTTCTCTGGCGTCACGACGATGACCTGGTGATCCGGGCACTGCCGCCGCCAGCTGTCCACGCACTGCTGGACGAAGGGATCCAGGCCGGACTGGTTCCAGTACGTCCAGATCGTTTTCGGGATTTCCGCTGCAAGACCATCGGCTGCCGGGGGCGATGGGGGCAGCTGCAAGGGCGCAGGCATGGTGTAATCTGCGCCGATTTTGGAAGGCGCCGCCCAGCGATGGAGCAGCCTGAATAAGACCGCAGGAATTTTTTTCATGAGCGGATGGAAAGCGGAATGCCCGCATTTTGGGGCAGAAAGTTGCGGTCTTGATGAGATTTGACAAGTCGAAGCTGCCAGGGCTCCTCACGACCCTGGCCGCTATTTTGGTGCCCGGGCTGGCCTTGTGGCTGCGCTCGGGCTATTCCTATGGCGCCGGCCTCATGGTCCTGGGCGCCCTGTGTTTTCTGCCTCGCTGGGTCAGATACCGGCAGTCCAACGGCACCTGGCTGCTGGTCGCGCTGTTCCTGGGCATGGCGGTGATGTGGTACTTCCTGTCCGTGCTGGACGGGGGCACCGGGCAGTTCGACCGGCCCGTGAAATTCATCCTGGGCGCGGTCAGCCTGCTGTTCGCCATGTGCTATCCGCCCACGGCGCGGATCTTCCTGTGGGGCATTCCGCTGGGCAGCGCAGGCGCGGGCTTCATGGCCCTGTGGCAGGTCTGCGTGCTGGGCATGGAGCGGGCCACGGGTTACACCAATGCCATCCAGTGGGGCAACATGGCCTTGCTGCTGGGCTGCTTCTCCTGCATCTATGCCATGTCCTTCTGGCACCAGCGCTCCCTGCTTTGGCGCCTGCTGGTGCTGGCGGCCGCCGCGCTGGGGGCGCTGGCTTCGCTGCTGTCGGGCTCGCGCGGCGGGTGGCTGGCGCTGTTGCCGATGTTCTTCATGCTGATGGTCCTGGTGCGCATGTACCGCCCGCAGTACTTCGGCCGCCTGGTGCTGGGCTGCGCTGCACTTCTGGTGGCGCTGGCCACCGTGATGGCCTTCATCCCGCGCGTCAGCGAGCGCGTGGATGAGGTCTACCTGGATGTGAGCACCTACCTTCATGCCGGCAACTCCAACACCTCGCTGGGCACCCGGCTGGAGCAGTACCGGCTGGCCGTGCAGATGATCGGCGAGAAGCCTCTGCTGGGCTGGGGCATGCAGGGCTATGTGGACGAGATGCACCGGCGCGTGGACGCCGGCAGCTATGGCCAGTCCATCCGCGAATACAACTTCATCCACAACGACTTCCTGGACATCTGGGTCAAGCTCGGCGTGCCGGGCGTGCTGCTGCAGGCGGCGCTGTTCATCTCGCTGCTGTGGCTGTTCTGGCCCTCGCGGCGGCGCATGGCGCTGTGGCCTGCGGACAGCACCCCCTGGCGCGAGGCCCTGCTGCTGCGTATCCTGGGCAGCCTGATGCCAGCCATGTACCTGGCGTTCGGCATGTCACAGCAATTTTTCGTGCACAACAGCGGCATCGTCTTCTTCGTCTTCCTCGTGGTGGCCCTGTGGTCATCGCTGCATGGCCTGGAAAGGGCCAGCGGAGCCGTGCGGTGACGGAGCGCGCCACCACGGCCCGGCCCCGGGTGCTGCACTTCGTGACGGGCGGCTTCTCGGGTGCCACCCAGGTGGCGGTGGATCTGGTGTCCGCGCACCGCGCGTCGGGCCGCTTCGACGCCAGGCTGGTGCTGCGGCGCAAGCGCAATACCTCCGATGAACGCGTGCAGAAGCTGCGCGACGGCGGCATCGATGTCGATGTGGTGGCGGGCTGGTCCCATGCCGCCACCGTCTGGCAGCTGCGCCGCATCTGCCTGGACTTCCGCCCGGACATCGTGGTCGCCCATGGTTTCAGCGACCATCTCTGGGGCCGCTTTGCCGCGCTGTGGGCCGGCGTGCCCTGCCTGGTGCATGTGGAACACAACTCGCGCGAGCGCTACACGCGCTGGCGGCTGGCGCAGGCCCTGTGGCTGACCGGGCGCACGGCCGCCATCATCGGCTGCTCCGAAGGCGTGCGCCAGAGCCTGCAGGACCGTGGATTTCCTGCCGCCAAGCTGATGGCCATCAGCAACGGCATCCGGCCCGAGCCCTATCTGCAGGAGCCGCCCCCCTTGCTGCAGCGCCGCCCGGACATCGTCATGGCCGCGCGCTTTGCGCGGCAAAAGGACCATGCCACCTTGCTGCGCGCACTGGCCGTGCTGCGACAGCGCGGCCTCAAGCCCACGCTGACCCTGGCCGGCGGCGGCAAGGCGCGCGCCCAGCAGGCGGCGCAGCGGCTCAGCGCCGAACTGGGCCTGCAGGACCAGGTGCAATTCATCGGCATGTGCAACGACGTGCCCGGCCTGCTGCGTGCGCACCGCGTCTGCGTGCTGTCCACGCACTACGAGGGCATGCCCCTGTCCCTGCTGGAAGGCATGGCGGCGGGCTGCGTGGTGGTGGGCAGCCGCGTGGTGGGCGTGCAGGAAGTGGTGCGGCCCGGCGACAACGGCCTGCTGGCCGCGCACGCCGACCCTGAATCGCTGGCCGACGCCCTGCAGCAGGCGCTGCAGGATGACGAGGCCGCCGTGCGCATGGCCGCCACCGCGCGGCAGGAAGCCCTGTCGCACTACAGCCTGCAGCGCATGACCGGCCAGTACGAAGACCTGTTCGCCCGCCTGCTGCAGGGGGAGCGTCCGTGACCTGGCTCAGCATCCTGGTGCCCGTCTACAACGTGCTGCCCTACCTGGAGGAATGCCTGCAGTCCGTCATGGACCAGGCCGATGCCGGCGTGCAGGTGCTGGTGCTCGACGACTGCTCCACCGATGGCTCCTGGGCCCTGATGCAGCAGCTGGACCAGCGCTGGCCCGGCCGCCTGCAGCTCATGCAGCATGAGCGCAATGCCGGCCTGAGCGCGGCGCGCAACACCATGATCGATGCGGCCACGGGCGACTACCTGTGGTTCCTGGACTCCGACGACAAGCTGCTGCCCGGCGCGATTGCCGGGCTGTCGGCCATCGTGAAACAACATGCGCCCGATGCCGTGCTCTGCGACTTCTCCGTCTGGCGCGAGGCCCCGCGCCTCAAGCACCGCCTGCGCGGCGAGGCGCACCGGCACAGCTTCCAGGGCCCCACGCTGCAGCGCTCGCAGGACCGGGGCGCCCTGCTGGCCGGCCTGCTGCGCACGGGCCAACTGCATGCCTGGTCCAAGATCTCGCGCCGCAGCCTGTGGGATGCGGGCCTGCGCTTTCCTGCAGGCCGCTACTTCGAAGACATGATGACCATGCCGCAGATGGCGCTGCGCTGCAGCAGCTTCTACTACTGCCCCCAGCCCTGGGTGGCCTACCGGCAGCGTGCCAACTCCATCCTTGCGTCCATGACGCCTGCCAAGGCGGCAGACCAGTCCGCCGCCCTGTGGCCCCTGGCGCAAGCCGTGCAAGCCCTGCAGGATGATGCGCTGCGCAACGACGGGCGCCTGCACTTCGCCTGGGCGCACCAGGCCGCGCGCAACCTCATCGGCGCCCTGCGCTTTCTCGACCGGCAGTGGGACATGCCGCCCGCGCAGCGGCAGGCGCTGGCGCAGCAGTTCCTGGCGGACTTCGGCCGCATCTCGCCGCTGTCCCTGCCCGCCCTGCGCCAGGCCTATCTGCGGCGCGGCTGGTGGCTGCGCGCATGGAAGCTGCGCAGCTGGGAGCGCCGCGCGCAGCAGCTGGGAACACCGGGAGCCCCAGCATGAGCGGCCTGAAACTGAAAACCCGGGGCGAGCTGTGGCTGGCGGCCGGCATGCGCCGCTTCTACGCCACCTTCGCACGCCGCCTGGAGCAGGGCCCCGCGCCCGACTTCCGCAGCCATGACATCGGGCCTGCGGCGCCCGTGCCCGTCTCCACGCCCATCCCCCGCATCATCTGGGCCTACTGGAACGGCGACTCGGTGCCCCTGCTCATACAGCGCTGCTTCGACAACTGGGCCCGCCTGAACCCCGGCTACAGCCTGCGCATCCTCAACGACGCGCAGCTGCCGCAATACGTGCCGCAACTGCCCGGCAACCTGCAGCAGCTGCCCGTGGCCAAGCGCTCGGACTGGCTGCGCCTGGAATTGCTGCACCGCCACGGCGGCATCTGGCTGGACGCCAGCACCATCCTCACCGAGCCGCTGGACTGGCTGCTGGAGCAGCAGCAGCGCAGCGGCGCCGACCTCGTTGCCTACTATCTGGAGCGCTACACCCGCGACCCGCAGGTGCCCGTGGTCGAGAACTGGCTCATGGCCGCGCCCCCGGGCAGCGCCTTCATCGCCGCACTGCACAAGGAATACGTGGAGCAGGTCCTGCCGCAGACGGGCGAGGCCTATATCGCCCAGCTCCAGCAGGCCGGCGAATACGAGCAACTGCGCCAGGGCATCGACATGCCCGCCTACCTGAGCATGCACCTGGCCATGCAGCGCGTGCTGCGCGCCGGCGGCAGCTACCGCCTGCGGCTGGCCAAGGCCGAGGACGGCCCCTTCTTCCTGCACGTGCAGGGTAACTGGGGCCGCACCCCGCTCAAGATCCGCCTGATGTTCTCGCGCACCGAACAGGCGCCTGTGCCGCTGATCAAGCTGCGCGCCCCCGACCGCAAGAAGCTGGACTTCTACCTGGAGCGCGGCCTCTACGTGCCCGGCAGCATCGCCGACCGCTACCTGCGGGGCTGAGCGGCGAGCGCGGACTGGGCCATCAGTCCAGGGCCGTCTCATGCAGGTAATGCCACAGCACCCCTTGGCCCGCACGTTTGAGGATCACGACTGATCGGCGCGAAGTCTCCACGCCGTCCAGGCGATGGGTTTCCAGGTAGCGCATGGCCAGGCCGGCCGTGTCCCGCCATACGGGCTGCATGTCGCAGACGCATATCTCCAGCCCTGGCCGCTGGCCGGCCGCGCGCCTGAACATCTGTTCCACATCGTCCAGGCCGACAAGTCTGCCCGTGGTGGTCACCATGCTGAACTCCGGGCTGAACTGCGGCATCAGCGCCTGCAGCGCGGCCTGTGCGCCCGCTGGTTGGGTGAAGACGGTGTGGATCAGCTCGTGCACTTGGTGGATGCTGCGTTCGGCGATGTCAATGTCACGGTCGATGGGCTTGTTGTCTTGCATGGTGGTCCTTGGGGGTGTGCAGCGATCGCAGTTGCAGCAGGGGCACAAGCCCTGCCAGCGATGCGATCAGAAACGTCATGTGATAGGCCCGGCCTGCGTCCAGGCGGGTGGCGAGCGTGTTGAAAACCATCAGGAAAAACGCGGCGCCCACGCTGAAGGCCATCTGCCGGTTGAGGTTCCAGATCACGCTGGCCTGCTGCGTCTGCCGGCCATCGAAGTCCAGCAGCGCCGTCGTCTGCGCGGTATTGGCCCCCAGGCCGCCGCCCAGGCCCATCAGCCCGTAGGCGGCCGCCAGCAGCCAGGGGTCGGCAGGGGCTGCCACGGCGGCCAGCGCCGCAATGCCCAGGCTGTGCAGCACCATGCTGGCGATGAACAGGGGCCGTGCGCCCGCGCGGTTGTACAGCCGGCCGCCCACCAGCATGGACACCAGTGCGCCGCCGGCGTAGACCATCATGAATCGGCCTGTGGCCTGCGCGCTCAGGTGCAGCATGTCCTGCAGGTAGAAGATGTTGAGCAGGTTCACGCCCGTGAACACGCCGGGAATGGCGTGGTAGACGGCCACCGACATGCGCAGGCGCGGGCTTTTGAGCAGTTGCAGTTCCACAATGGGGTGGGCCGTCTTGCGGGCATGGATGGCATACAGCACCGTGAAGGCCAGGCCCGCCGCCATGCCCAGCCAGGCCAGCGCCAGGCCCTGGCCCGAGCCTTGGCCTGCGCCATAGAGCGACATGCCCAGCAGCCAGGCGGCCAGCGCGGCGCTGACCAGCACCAGGCCCCTGAGGTCCGGCCGCTGCCGGGCCGTGGCCGGTGCATCGCGCACCCACAGCCAGGCCAGGCCTGCGGCGGCCAGGGCCAGCGCAATATTGGAATGGAACACCCAGCGCCAGGAGCCGTGGTCCACGATCAGCCCGCCCAGCCAGGGCGAGAGGGCCGGTGCAATCAGCGCCACGGCCATGACCAGCGTGGAGACACGCGCGCGCTCCGGTCCCTGGAACCGGTTGAAGGCCAGGGCCTGGCCCACGGGAATCACCAGGCCGCCCGCCATGCCCTGGATGAAGCGCCAGCCCACCAGCTGGCCGAAGCTGCCCGCCTCGCCGCAGGCCCAGGCGGCCAGGGCGAAGGCCAGCATGGAGCCCGCCATCAGCCCGCGCGCACCCCAGCGGTCGGCCAGCCAGGGGGCGAGGGGAATGGCCAGCGTCAATCCCAGCATGTAGGCATTGGCCACCCAGGCCCCGGCCGAGATGCCCACATGGAACTCGGCCGCAATCGTGGGCAGCGCGACGGCGGGCATGAAGATGTTGATGCAGTCGACGAAAAAACCCATCAGGAAAACGGTGGCCAGGCGGTATCGGTATGTCATCTTGCGCTTTCAGGAGGGGCAAGACTAAAGAGCGCGGGCGGCCACGTCGATGGGGCTATGCTGGACTCTTTGTTTGACTGGATTGAACAATGACCCCCGCAAGCCCGGCCATGCACACACTGCTCCACCGCGCGCAGACCTTTCTGGCCGTGGTGGATTTCGGCTCGTACACCAGGGCGGCGGACTTCCTGGGCATCAGCAAGGCCATGGCCAGCCTGCATGTCAAGGCGCTGGAAGAGGCGCTGTCGGTGGCCCTGCTGGTGCGCAACACCCGCAGCATCGCCCTGACGGAAACCGGGCGGGAGTTCTACGACGAGTTCAAGGGCATCGTCCGCGACGTGGGCAGCGCCTTCGACAACGCCATGCACAGCGGCAACCGCATCGCGGGCCGGCTGCGCATCAGCACCACCAGCGAATACGGGGAGAAGTACATTCTTCCGCTGATCCCGGCCTTCCTGGAGCGCTACCCGGGCATCTCGGTGGCCTATGACGTCAACTCATCACTGAGCGACCTGGTGGCCGAAAAGCTGGACCTGGTGGTGCGCCTGGGCCATCTGGCGGACTCCAGCTTCAAAAGCCGCAGGCTGGCCGGCTACGACATCGTGCTGGTGGCCTCGGCCGCCTTCCTGCGCAGCCATCCCGTGCGCCGGCCCGAAGACCTGGCAGACCTGCCCTGGATTGCCAACAGCAACCTCACCCACCCCACGGCCTGGACGCTGCGCACTGCCGGTGGCCAGGGCGTGGACGTGGTGGGCCGGGCGGCCCACCAATCCAACTCCTCCACCGCCATCCGCGCCCTGGCCCGGTCCTCGCTGGGCGTGGCCGTGCTGCCTGCGTGGTTTGTGGAGGACGACCTGGCCGACGGCGTGCTGCAGCGCGTGCTGCCCGACCACGCCCTGCCGCCCCAGCCCATCAGCGTGGTCTTTCCCGACAGCAGCCACCTGCCGCGCAAGACCCGCGTGTTCATCGACTTTCTGTGCGAGCACCTGGGCCGGGATTGAGCGCGCGGCTGGCCGGCCCGCTCTGGTCCCGTTAAACTGCCCGCAAGCCGAAAGGCCCGGTGCGTAGAAACACCTTCCGTGAGGTTGCAGCCCCCACCTTAAAGCGGGGCTTTGTCATGCCTTATCTCGTCGGATTGGCGCATTTGCTTGCGCCTGTCCGCATGGTTTCGGGCGTGGTGGGGGCTATCCGCAAGGACGCCCGCACGGCTACGGACGTGTTTCTAACCACCACGCCCACCTGTTGTGCGTAGAAACTCAACCGGTGGTTTTCTGTGATCTCGTAGGAAAACAGACCATGACCCTCCCCATCCTTGCCAGCCCCAGCGCTGCGCTTGCCCCTTCCAGCCCTCTTCTCTATCAGGAGGGCTGACCCCATGACATCCCGCAAAAACACTGCCGGCGCGGCAGTGCAAGCGCAGCCGTTGCCGTTGCGGTCGCAAGCCGCAAGGCCTTCCGACTGGCCCAGCGCGTGGCAGGCCATGCATGTCTGTCTGGTCGTCATCGAGGGGCGGCTGGTCACCCTGGCCGAGGTCTGTGGCAAAAAGCCCGACCGCAAGGCCCGCCAGTTCGACGTGGAATGCGCGGTGGAGCTGGCGCTGGCGCACATACGCCGCATGCGCGCCGACCCGCCGGACAGCCACCAGGCGTTCGAGCAGCAGTGGCACCTGGCGTCCTGCGCCATAGAACTGGCCGATGGCGCCTACCGCTTCCCCCGCTCGCGCTACGGCCGCCTGCTCAAGCGCACCCGCTGGCATTTCGACCTGCTCAGGGACCTGGTGGAACGTGTGGAGTGGCAGCACCGGCGCGGCTGAGCCGCAGGCGGCAGCTCAGGCCAGCGGCAGCCGCAGCACGAAGCAGGCGCCCGGCTGGCCGTCGGCACGGCCCTCGCAGTGCACGCTGCCGCCGTGGCGCTGGGCGATGGAGCGCACCAGGGCCAGGCCCAGGCCCACGCCGCCCGAGCGCTCGCTGGCGCCGGGCAGGCGAAAGAACTTCTCGAAGATGCGCTCGCGGTGGGCCGGCGCCACGCCGGGGCCATGGTCGCAGATGCGGATCTCGGCCATGGCGTCCTGGCGTGCCAGCTCCAGCGTGATGGCGCCCTGGCTGTAGCGGCGCGCGTTCTCCAGCAGGTTGCGCACGGCGCGGCGCAGCAGCTTGGAGATGCCGGGCACTTCCAGCGCGTCGGTGGACTGCAGGTCCAGGTCGGCATCCACGCGCGCGCATTCCTCGGCGGCCAGGCCGATCAGGTCCACGGGCTCGATCGTGCCCACGTCGCCCTCATAGGTCTCCAGCCGGCTGGCCAGCAGGATCTCGTCCACCAGCTGGTCCAGCTCGCTGATGTTGCGCTGGATCTCGGCGCGCGCGCGGGCGCTGGCCGGGTCGTCGCCCATGAATTCCAGGCCCATGCGGATGCGCGTCAGCGGCGAGCGCAGTTCGTGCGAGGCATTGGCCAGCAGCGATTTGTGCGAAGTCACCAGGGTCTCGATGCGCGCGGCGGCGGCGTTGAACTGGTGGGCCAGGTCGGCCACCTCGTCGCTGCCGTGCTCGGGCACGCGCACCGACAGGTCGCCCTCACCAAAGCGCTTGACGCCGCGCTGCAGGTTCTCCAGCCGCTTGAGCAGGCGGCGGATGATGGGGAACACGCCCACGGCCACGGCCACGCCCACCAGTCCCAGCAGCCACAGAAAGCCGAAGGGCGGGCGCAGCCAGAAGGCGGCTGCGCCGTCGTGCGGCGGGCGGTCGCCGCGCGGCGGGCGCGGCGCCATGTGCAGCATGTAGGTCTGGCCGTCCGTGCCTTCGATCTCGAAGCGCAGCCCCTCTTCGGGCGGGCCGGGCAGGCGCCGGGCGCGGCCCTGGGCGATGACCTTGCCGTCCGCATCGCGCATGGCCACGTCGCGCGAGGGCGGCGAGCTGGCGCTTTGCACGTTCTGCGCGTTCTGCTCGGCCGCGATCTGCCAGGCCCAGGCCACCGTCAGCGTGAGCACGGCCACGCCGCCCACCACGGCCAGCCAGATGCGCAGGTACAGGCGCTGGGAGAAGAGGGACAGCAGCTTCATTCGCTTGGCTAGTCTTGTTGTTTGGCGAAGACGTAGCCCACGCCGCGCACGGTCAGGATGCGCTTGGGCGCCTTGGGGTCGGCCTCGATGGCGGCGCGGATGCGGCCCATGTGCACGTCGATGGAGCGGTCGAAGGCCTCCAGTTCGCGGCCTCGCACGGCCTCCATGATCTGGTCGCGCGTGAGCACGCGGCCCGCGCGCTCGGCCAGCGTGACCAGCAGGTCGAACTGGTAGGAGGTCAGCTCGCAGGGCTGGCCCGCCACGGTGACGCTGCGCGCGTCGCGGTCGATCTCCAGGCTGCCGAAGCGCAGTGCCGTGGTCGGCTGGCCTGCGGCCGAGCCCTCGCCGCCGCCGCCGCGCCGGCGCAGGATGGCGCGGATGCGCGCCAGCAGCTCGCGCGGCTCGAAGGGCTTGGGCAGGTAGTCGTCGGCGCCGATCTCCAGGCCGATGATGCGGTCCATGGGGTCTCCCTTGGCCGTGAGCATCAGCACCGGCACCTGGGCTGCGGGGCCGGGCAGGGCGCGGATGCGCCGGCAGACCTCCAGGCCGTCCATGTCGGGCAGCATGAGGTCGAGGATGACGAGGTCGGGCAGGTCGGCGCCCGGCACGCCGTCGGCGGGCTGCAGCTGCTCCAGGCCGCTGCGGGCATCACCCATGTGCGTGACCTGCAGGCCGTTGTTGCCCAGGTAGTCACCCACCATCTGCGCGAGGCGGGTGTCGTCTTCGATCATCAGAAGATGGTGCGTACTCATGGAGGGCAGTGTATTCATGCTGGGGCCTGGCGTCGTATTGCGACGATGCTCGCAGCGCCCCGTCAGCCGTGCTTGTCGCTTGCGTAAAGTTCGGTAAAACAGCGCAGCCTGCGGCCAGCCGCTCAACTGCCGCGTTGCGCGGGCCGCACCGCATGCACGCGCGAGGCCAGTGCGATCAGCACCAGCACGGGCAGGCCCAGCAGGGCCGTGGCCTGGAAGAAGCTCACGTAGCCGTGCGCATCGACAAAGGCGCCCGAGAAGCCGGCCAGCCACTTGGGCGCCAGCAGCATCATGGAGCTGAACAGCGCGTACTGCGTGGCCGAGTACTGCACATTGGTCAGCCCCGACAGGTAGGCGATGAAGGCCGCCGAGGCGATGCCGCCGGCCAGGTTGTCCGCGCTCACCACCCAGACCAGCGCGTTCACGTCATGGCCGCGCGTGGCCAGCCAGGCGAACAGCAGGTTGGTGGCGGCCGACAGCGCGGCGCCCAGCATCAGCACGCGCATCACGCCCCAGCGCATGGCCAGCGCCCCGCCCAGGAAGGCGCCCGCCAGCGTCATGATCACGCCGTACACCTTGGTCACGGCGGCCACTTCGTCCTTGGTGAAGCCCATGTCCACGTAGAAGGGGTTGGCCATGATGCCCATGACCACGTCGCTGATGCGGTAGATGGCGATCAGGCCCAGCACCAGCAGCGCCTGCCAGCGGTAGCGGCCCAGGAAGTCGGCAAAGGGCTCGACCAGCGCGCTGTGCAGCCACTCGGCCGCGTTGCGGGCAGGCGCCAGCGGGCGTGGCACCGGTTCCGGCGAGAGCAGCACGGTCAGCATGCCCACGGACATGGAGGCGGCCATGGCCAGGTAGGCCACCTGCCAGGCGCCGCTCTGGTAGCCCGCCGTGCCCGCCACCTCGGCGCGGGCGGCCAGCCACAGCACGCCGGCGCCGGCCCAGATCATGGCCAGCCGGTAGCCGGTCTGGTAGGTGGCGGCCAGCGCGGCCTGGCGCTCGGTGTCGGCAGATTCGATGCGGTAGGCGTCCAGCGCAATGTCCTGCGTGGCCGAGCCGAAGGCCACGGCCAGCGCGCACCACACCAGCGGCGTGAGAGAGACGCGCGGATCGTTGAATGCCATGCCGCACAGCCCGGCGACGATGAGCATCTGCGCGAACAGCAGCCAGCCGCGCCGCCGCCCCAGCCAGCGCGTGAGCAGCGGCAGCGGCATGCGGTCCACCAGCGGCGACCAGACCCACTTGAAGGCATAGGCCAGGCCCACCCAGCTCAGGTAGCCGATGGTGGTGCGGTCCACGCCGGCCTCGCGCAGCCAGAACGACAGCGTGCCCAGCACCAGCAGCAGCGGCAGGCCTGCCGAAAAACCCAGGGCCAGCATGCGCAGGCTGGCCGGCTCGGC
>NZ_JADDRN010000043.1:0-30462 GCF_017355445.1 Delftia sp. SD018 | reverse complement strand
CCAGCGGCTCGGTGGGCGGCGGGTTGACCGGGGGCGCAACAGGCGGGGTGACAGGCAGGGTGACAGGGGGTGCAGGTACCGAAGTGATCATGGGAAGTTGCTCCTGTAGGTGGCAGGCCGGGCCGGCCTTGGTGTTGCCATGGCAAGCGCCATGCCTGGGCCCGAGGGAAATGGCCCGGGTACAAGGTTGGTTGAAGTCCGGCGCGGTGCCATCTGGTGGCCATGATGTGGCGCACGCCGGGACGGGGGTCAGGCCAGCGTTCTCAGCTTCGCTTCGCGGGCCCAGAAGCGCTTCTTGGCGCCTTCGATGAAGGGTTCGGGCTTGTCGATGGGAAACACGCCCTCGTCCGGCGTGATGCCGGCCGTCTTCATGATGTGCTGCGTGGCCTTGCAGGCGGCAATGGCCTTGAGGTGGCCGAAGGCGTCGCGGAACCAGTCCTGCGCGGCTGCCTCATGGGCCAGCGCCTGGCCGCGCTCCAGCGTGATGATGGACACCACGGCATCGAACTGCGCGGATGGCGATCCGGCCAGCTGGCCGTCGGCGGGCAGGTGGCTGCCGTCGTCCAGCGTGGCGCCGCCGATCTTGGGCGCAATGATCTTCACGCTGGCCTTTTGCGCCACCAGCGCCTTGTGGAAGGCGGCAACGTGCCGGGCGCTGGAGCCTTCGTCCACCAGGATGGCAACGCAGCGGCCCTGCAAGGTGGGCTTCATGCGGTCGATGATGCGCGTGGCCGGGCTGGGCGGCAGCTTTTGCGGGGGAACGGCAGGCTTGGCGGCAGGCGGCAACTGGGGCAGGCCCAGGCCGTCTGCCACGCGCTTTGCCAGGTCTGCGTCAATCACCTGCAGGTGGCCGACCACGGCCAGGCGTACATGCGCCGTCTGTACCTTGGACAGCTCGAACACCAGGGCGCTGGCGATGTGGGCCTGCTCCTGCGCGCTCTGGCTTTGGTAGAACATGCGCGCCTGGCTGTAGTGGTCGGCAAAGCTCTCGGGGCGGATGCGGCCCTTGGCGCCCTCCTGCGCGGGCTGCGCAAAGTGCCGCAAGCCGCGGGCTGCCGAGGCGCGCGGGCTGTCGGCCTGCAGGCTGGAGGGCTCATAGGCCACGCGGCCCTTGGGCACCTCGGTCTGCATGTGGCCGTCGCGCTGGTGGTGGGCGAACGGGCATTTGGGCGCGTTGATGGGCAACTGCGTGAAGTTGGGCCCGCCCAGGCGCGACAGCTGGGTGTCCAGGTACGAAAACAAGCGGCCCTGCAGCAGCGGGTCGTTGCTGAAATCGATGCCGGGCGGGATATTGGCCGGGCAGAAGGCCACCTGCTCGGTCTCGGCGAAGAAGTTGTCGGGCCAGCGGTCCAGCACGAAGCGGCCGATCTTGCGCAACGGAATTTCCTCTTCGGGGATGAGCTTGGTGGGGTCCAGGTGGTCGTAGGGCAGGGCGTCTGCCTGCTCCTGCGAGAACAGCTGCACGCACAGCTCCCAGGCCGGGTAGTCGCCCGCCTCGATGGCCTCGAACAGGTCGCGGCGGTGGTAGTCGTTGTCTGCGGCCTGCAGCTTGAGGGCCTCGTCCCAGACCGTGGACTGGATGCCCAGCTCGGGCCGCCAGTGGAATTTCACGAAGGTGCTTTCACCCTGGGCATTGACCAGCCGGAAGCTGTGCACGCCAAAGCCCTCGATCATGCGCAGGCTGCGCGCGATGGTGCGGTCGCTCATGATCCACATGACCATGTGCATGGACTCGGGCATGAGGGAGATGAAGTCCCAGAACGTGTCGTGCGCCGTGGCGGCCTGCGGAAAGCCCCGGTCGGGTTCCATCTTCACGGCATGGACCAGGTCGGGAAACTTCATGGCGTCCTGGATGAAGAAGACCGGGATGTTGTTGCCCACCAGATCCCAGTTGCCCTCTTCGGTATAGAACTTGATGGCAAAGCCGCGCACATCGCGCGGGGTATCCACCGAGCCTGCCCCACCGGCCACGGTGGAGAAGCGCACAAAGATCGGCACTTGCTTGCCGGTTTCGGTCAGGACCTTGGCGGTGGTGTATTGCTCCAGCGAATCTGTCAGCTGGAAATAACCGTGGGCGCCTGTGCCGCGTGCATGGACGATTCGCTCTGGAATGCGCTCATGGTCGAAATGCGTGATTTTCTCGCGCAGGATGAAATCTTCCAGCAGCGTAGGGCCTTTTTCCCAGGCAGTGAGAGAGTTCTGATTATCAGGAACCGGAATGCCTTGCTGCGTGGTCAATCCGGGGTGTTGTCCGTCGGCCTGTTGCTGTAATTCTCCGCCATGGCCCGTGGGGGATTGCTTGGACGATTTCTTTTCACCAGGGGATTTCTTAGCCACGATTTACTCCTTGAAAGAAAGAGGATGGCCTGTTGTATGAGGCAATAATTATTGGAAGAGGCGATTGGCTGAACCAAAGGGCATCGTCAGCAAAGCTCTGGAGATAAAAAAAGGGCCCAGGGGGCCCTTTGCCAGTTCACGCTATCGGCAGCTTAACGCTGCTGATGGCTGCCCTGCTTTTGCTGTTCCCCTGGTTGGTTGCGCTGGGGATTGCTCTGTTGCTGCTGTTGGTTGGGATTGTTCGGGTTGTTGGGATTGCTTTGCTGCTGCTGCCCCGGATTGTTCTGTTGTTGCTGCTGCTGCTTGTTCTTGTCGTTTTGCTGGTTGCTGGCCGTGTTGCCTTGAGGGTTGTTGGTCTGTTGCGTCATTTCCGTACTCCTTAAGTAAACAGCGATGCCGTCATCACTGCAATTTCATTGTGCGACCGTGAAAATGGCGGGCTTGTAGGATATTTGGAAGATTACTTTTGGTAAAGCATTGGAATTTGCTATGGAGTAGCTTTGTTCCATTTTGTCGGTACAAATGGATGTATTTCTTATAATGAAATTGCTTTTGTAAAAAATGCAGCCAGGCCAAATATGGGGTTATTTGGCGGCGGGGCGTTTTGCAGGGGCCCTGGCCGGGGTTTTTGTGGATTTTGTCGATTTTCTGGACGCTGGCGTCTTTGCATTTTTTACCGTTGACGCGGTATTTTTTTCCTTGGCTGCGGTGGCGGATGGTCCGCCTGCGCCCTTGCCCAGGCTGTTCTTGAGCAGGGCCGTCAGGTCCAGCACGGCCGCGTTGGCCGGCGCGGCGGGTGCGGTCTCCTGTTTTTCCACGTTTTGGACATCGCCCGCATGCGCCTTGGCCTGCACGAGCTGGTGGATTTCCTCGCTGAAGGAGTTGCGGAACTGGTCGGCGTCCCAGGCCTGGCTCATGTCCTTGATGAGAGCCATGGCCATGGTCATCTCGGCGCTCTTGATGCCGGCGGCCTTGGCGTCCAGCGGCGGAAGGTCCAACTGCTCGAAGGAGCGGATCTCGCCGCCCCAGCGCAGCAGGTTCAGCACCAGCGCCCGGCCGCAGGGAATCAGGATGGCCAGATGCTGCTTGGTCTGGATGACCACCTTGGCCACGCCCACCTTGTTGCTCTTGCGCAGGGCCTCGCGCAGCAGGGCGTAGACCTTCTCGCCACGGTGCAGGGGGGCGGTGTAGTAGGGGCGTTCCAGATAGATGAAGGGGATGTCCTGGGCATCGACAAAGGCCTCGATCTCGATGGTCTGCGTGGTCTTGGGAAAGGCGGCGGCAATCTCTTCAGCGCTCAGCACCACGTAGCGGCCTTCTTCGAATTCCACGCCCTTGACGATGTCGGCCGTGGCCACTTCCTTGCCCGTGACCTTGTTGATGCGCTTGTAGCCCACGGGCTGCATGTTGCGCTTGTCCAGCCAATCGAAGTCGATGTCCGAGCTGGCCGTGGCCGCGTACAGGCCGATGGGAATGTGCACCAGGCCAAAGCTGATGGCGCCCTTCCACATGCTGCGCGCGGAGGTGGACGGGCTGGATTTGGGGGAGGCGGCTTTCTTCATGGCGGTGCTTTCTTCGATTCCTGCGGGACGGTGCTCAGCGCTGCGCCTCGAAGCCCAGCGCCTTCATGGCGCGGCCCAGGCCCACGGCGGCCGTGCCGTAGTGCTCCCAGGGGGAGTTGCCCAGGCGCAGGCGCTGGTCTACCGAGCGAATGGTCCAGTGCGCGCCGCCCGTGAGCCTGTCCAGCTCGTTCCAGGCCACGGGCACGGAGATGCCCATGCCCGGCCGCGCCCGGGCCGTCCACGCGCAGGCCGTGGTGGCGCCGAAGCCGTTGCGCAGGTAGTCCACAAAAATCTTTCCCACGCGGTTGCGCGGCCCGCTTTTGGCCACGAAGCGCTGGGGCACGGCATGGGCCAGGTGCTGGACCACGGCCTGCGAGAAGGCCTTGACGGTGTCCCAGTCCAGCAGCCGCTTGATGGGCACGACCACGTGCAGGCCCTTGCCGCCGCTGGTCTTGAGGAAGGCCGGCAGCTCCAGCTCCTGCAGCAGCACATGCAGCAGGCTGGCGGCCTCCTGCACCTGCTGCCAGGGCACGCCTTCGCCGGGGTCCAGGTCGAAGGTCATGCGGTCAGGCCGGTCGATACGGTCCTTGCGCGCGTTCCAGGTGTGCCATTCGATGGTGTTCATCTGCGCAGCCGCCACCAGGCCTTCGCGCCGGGACACCTCCATCAGCGGGGCATGGCCGGGGTCCAGTTGCGGCGACAGGGCGGCGATGCCCTGCAGCGGCGCCTGGTCGAGGTGCTTTTGGAAGAACAGCTCGCCCTCGATGCCGTCCGGCGCCCGCACCATGGCCACGGGCCTGGACTTGAGGTGGGTGATCATGAAGGGCGCCACCGTGGCGTAGTAGCGCGCCAGATCCATCTTGGTGATGCCGGTGGAGGGATCGATGACCCGCTCGGGATGGGTGATGGTCATCGAGGCGGGCAGTCGCGCCGCCCTGGCATGGCGGGTTTGCGTTCTTGCAGCGCCAGGCGTGGCTGCAGCGCTGGCGGAAGATGCGGTCGATGGCACGTGCTGTGGCTCCTCTTTGACAATGCTGCGTGCAGGCTTGTCCGCACGCAGGCCCTGGAATACGGCATGGCGGACCTGGCCGTCCTCGGTCCACTGCGCGAACGAGACCTCGGCCAGCAGCGTGGGGCGCACCCAGTGCACCCCGCTGCCAAGGCCCCGGCTGTCCGCCAGCGGCGAGGTGCCGGTGGCAAGGCGCTCCAGGCGCTGGCGCAGGTCGGCCAGGGTGCGCCTGTTGAACCCTGTGCCCACCTTGCCTGCCGCGCGCAGCTGGCCATCCTCGCCATGCACGGCCAGGACCAGGGCGCCCAGGCACGTGCGCGTGCCCTGGGGATCGGTGTAGCCCGCGATCACGAATTCCTGGCGCAGGCCGCACTTGAGCTTGATCCAGTCCGCACTGCGCCGCGAGGCATAGGCGCTGCCGCGCCGCTTGCCGATCACGCCCTCCAGGCCCAGCTGGCAGGCGGCGGCCACCAGGTCGGCGGGCGGGGCGTCAAAGGCGTCGCTGAAACGAAGGCGGTCCGAAGGCGCCTTGTGCAGCAGGGCCTGCAACTGCTGGCGTCGCTGCTCCACGGGCTGGGGCCGCAGGTCCTGGCCGTCCTGCCACAGCAGGTCGAACGCGAAGAACACCAGGTGATCGGTGCGCTCGCCGTCAAAGGCGTTTTGCAAGGCCTGGAAGTCAGGGCGGCTGTCGCTGTCCAGCATCAGCACCTCGCCATCCACCCAGCCCGATTGCAGGGGCAGTGCGGCAAAGGCGCGGGCCAGGGCGGGCATTTTGGTGGTCCAGTCCTTGCCGTTGCGTGTGAAAAGGCGAACGGCGCCGTCCTCGATGCGCGCCAGCAGCCGGTAGCCGTCGAACTTGCTCTCGAAGATCCATTGCCCGGCATCTGCAGGTGCATGGTCCACCAAGGTTGCCAGCTGCGGGGCGATGCTCTGCGGCATGGACGCGGTGACGTGCGTAGCGACGGGCGTGGTGACGGGTGTGGTGACGGGCGCTGTGGCGGTGGGCAGGGGAAGGCCGGCCACGCTGTCGGGCATGTCCTCGACCACGTTGAATTCGCTGGCAGCACGTTCCAGGCCGTCGTGCTCCTTGATCAGCAGCCAGGCGGGCTTTTTGGCATCGTCCTTGCCGCGCATGCGCACCAGGGTCCAGCGGCCCTGCAGCTTGTGGCCGCGCAGTTCGAACTTGAGCTTGCCCTTGCGATAGCCTTCGGCCGCATCGCCCTCGGGCAGCCAGGTGCCACGGTCCCAGATGATGACCTTGCCCGCGCCGTACTGTCCCGGTGGAATCTGGCCCTCGAAGCGGTTGTAGGCCATGGGGTGGTCTTCCACCTGGACGGCCATGCGCTTGTCGGCCGGGTCGTAGCTGGGGCCCTTGGGCACGGCCCAGCTTTTCATGCTGCCGTCCAGCTCCAGCCGAAAGTCGTAGTGCAGGTGGCTGGCCCAGTGCTTTTGAATGACGAATTGCAGGGCGCCCGCGCCGGGCTGCCCTGCAATCGTCTCACTGGAAGGTTCTGCCGAAGGTTCCGGTGTGCGCGTGAAGTCGCGCTTTTGCCGGTACAGCGCGAGCGAGGCCTGGGGGGTCGCCGCCTTGGTCGTCCCTTTGGTGGGGCGGGCCTGGCGGGATGCCTGGGACTTGCTGCGCGTGGCCGGCATGGCGGCATCCGTCAGTGGATGAGCGCAATCAGGATGATGATGGGAATGGGAACGCCCAGGAGAAAAAGCAGTATGGATCGCATGGCAAGCCTCCGTTGAATGGATTGAATTGGATTGATTGGGTTTCAGTGCCGGGGATTATCAAAAGGCATCGCGTTGACGACCACCCCAGGTGGCGCACAGGCTGCCCACAAAAGCGCCCAGCATCAGCGAAACAAACAGCCAGAGCATGGAATGGGCCGTGGCCTTGCGTGCCTCTTCGGCTGCCTGCTTGGCCTTTTGCTTGGCTTCTTCAGCCTTTTGCTCGGCCTGCTTTATCTGCATTTGCACGGAATCAAAGGTGCTACGCACTTTCTTTTGCGCATCTTCCACGGACATATCGGAATTGCGCGCAATCAGCTGGGCCAGGTATTGCTCGTCGGCGGGAGACAGCTGGCCGGTGCGCAGCGACTGGGCAAAGATCACGCCGGCCTCGCGGGTGGCGCTGGCCAGGTCGGCGGGGGTGGCATTGCTGCTGGAGGTAGCGGCGCCGGAATTGCGGAACAGGCTGCCGGTCCAGTAGGCCAGGCCCTGGGGCGAGGCATCGGCGCCCGAGGCACCGGCCATGGCTGCGGCACCGCCAGCAGCCGCACCGCCGGCGGCGCCGATCGCGCCGCCCACCACGTTGGAGGCGCTGGTGGCCACGGTCTGCGCGGCCTTGAAGGCGCCGGAGACGGCACCGCCTGCAGCGGCGCCCATCAGGGCCACCATGGCCAGCGTGGCCAGTGCCCAGGACAGAAAGCCGTGGGCCGTGTCGCGGAAGTAGACCTCGTCCGTGTGCACGCCTTGCCAGCGAGTGCGCAGCCGCCCGGCCAGATAGCCGCCCACGCCGGCCGAGGCCAGCTGCGTGAAGGCGATCCAGGCCACGGCCGTCAGGCCCAGGGCGCCGGCATCCAGGCCTTCACCGGACCATACCGACACCGACGACAGGCCCAGGCCCGTGCCCAGGATGAACAGCAGCAGCGACAGCGATGCCGCCGCCATGGCGCCGGCAAATATCGCGGCCCATGAAACGCCGCTGCGTGAGGTATCTACGGTGGCGACCGTGTTGACCACTGGCGCTTCAGCCAGGGGCGCGGATTCGGAATAGGCAATGGACATGGCCGACTTTCTTGGAGTTGAGTGCCCCATTCTTGCCAGTCGCAATAGACGCCGCTGTAGGAGGATTGGAAATGCAGGACTGGCAAACGCAGATGAAAAACGTCATCCTTTGCCAGATGACGATTTTCAAGCGAATGCGCAGGCTGGATATGGAAAATGCTGCCTGCAATCGGTAATTCTTGCAGAACATTTTCCAGGGCGGGTATTCGGATTATTCAGGTCAGTGCGGCGATGCCTTTTTCATTGCCGGATATTCATCGCCGCATTGAAGCTGCTCCGGAAAATGCTCAGGGCTGGCGCACGTCGGCCACCACCTGCTCGCCAAAATCGGCACGCTGCAGCCAGCCCAGCACCAGCGCTGCCGCCTGCTCGGGCGTGGACAGCTTGCCGCCCTCCTTGAGCTGGGCGAAGTTGCCTGCGTCGGGGAAGGCGGCGGTATCCGCGCTGCGCAGCTGCACCTGCATGTCGGTGTCGATGACGCCGGGCGCCAGCGAGCAGATGCGCGCGCCGTGGGGCTTGAGCGCCTCGTCCAGCGCCACGCTGCGGCTGAAGTGGTCCATGCCGGCCTTGGCCGCGCAGTAGGAGGCCTGCGAGGCAATGGCGCGCCGGCCCAGGCCCGAAGAAATGTTGAGCACCTTGCGCGGCACGGCTGTCCAGCCCTCGGTGGCGGCCAGGAAGGCGGCCGTCAGCAGCATGGGCGCCTCCAGCCCCACGCGCATGGCCTGGGCAATGTCGGCGGGCTGCAGCTGCGACAGCGGCGCAATCTGCGGAATCACGCCCGCGTTGTTGATCAGGGTGACGCTGGCGTAGCGTGTGGCGTCCAGGCCGGCCAGCCAGTCGCCCAGCCTGCGGGCCGCAGCCTCGGGCTCGCCCAGGTCCACGCTCCACTGCTGCAGCGGCGCGCCCGCCGTGGCGGCCGCCTGGGCCAGGTCTTCGCTGGTGGAGCGCGACAGCGTGACCAGTTCATGGCCGGCATCCAGCAGTTGCCGGGCCATGGCCAGGCCCATGCCGCGCGAGGCGCCGGTAAGAATCGTCAGGGAAAGAAGAGGCGATGCATTGTTCATGCAGGCGATGGTATCGCTTGTGCCCGTGCTGCCGGCCCGGCCGCTGCCTGGGCGGCGACAGGGTCCGATGGCAGCAGCAGCTCGGCGCTGTGCGCCTGCCGGGTGCGCTCCAGCGCCTGCACGATGCGTTCGCAGGCACGCTCGGCCGCCTCGTGGAGGCTGGCGCCCTGCAGCCAGTGGCCGGTGAGCGCGGCACTGAACAGATCGCCCGTTCCCTTGGGCACCGCATCCACCCGCGCGTGGGTGATCACATGCACGTCATCGCGCGTGACCAGGGCCACGCGCATGCGCTGGGCAGGCTCGCCGTCCAGCTCGGGCGATGCGCTGGTCACGGCCACCCACTGCGTGCGGCCCTTGAGCAGGCAGCGCGCGGCCTGGACCACATCGTCCATGCCGCGCACAGGGCGCGCGGTCAGCCGCTCCAGCTCGAAATGGTTGGGTGTCAGCCCGTCGGCCAGCGGCAGCAGGTGGCGCTGGTAGGCCTCGACCATGGCGGGGTCCACATAGATGCCGCTGTCGTGGTCGCCGATCACCGGGTCCACCACCACGCGCAGGCCGGGCCGCTGCGCCAGCAGGCCGGCAACCCAGTCCGCCAGCAGCGTGGCCTGGGCCGGCCCGCCCAGGTAGCCGGCCAGCACGGCCTGCAACTGCCGCAGCCCGCCGCGCGCGCCCAGGTCCTGCAGATAGCCCGCAAACCACTCGGCGGCAATCGCCCCACCGTGGATGCTGGGATAGTGCGGCGTGTTGCTGAACACCACCGTGGGCACGGCCGCCGCCGCCAGCCCCAGCGCCTGCAGCGTGGGCATGGCCACGTTGTTGCCAACGCGGCCGTAGACGACCTGGGACTGCACGGACACCACGTCGATGGCCAGGGGTTGCAGCATGTCTTGGGGGGCGCAGGCGTTCATGGGCGTGGGGAAGCAATGAGAGGCAGGGACGTGTTTTATAACGCCTGCGCCCAGGCCGCAGACCCCACAATCGGCCGCGCATGACCAGACCACTGTGCGATCTGCGCGTGAAAAGAAAAAGGCCCGCCGAAGGGCGGGCCCGTGGGGCGCCAGGCGCCTGTGCGTTGTCAGGCGCCCAGGTAGGCGCGGCGCACGGCGTCGTTGGTCAGCAGGTTGGCGCCGGTGTCTTCCAGCACCACCTTGCCGGTTTCCAGCACATAGCCGCGGTCGGCGATCTGCAGGGCGCGGTTGGCGTTCTGCTCGACCAGGAAGACCGTGACGCCGGCCGTGCGGATGGTCTGGATGATCTCGAAGATCTGCGCAATGATCAGCGGCGCCAGGCCCAGCGTGGGCTCGTCCAGCAGCAGCAGGCGGGGCTTGCTCATCAGCGCGCGGCCGATGGCCAGCATCTGCTGCTCGCCGCCCGACATGGTGCCGGCGCGCTGGTGGGCGCGCTCACGCAGGCGCGGGAAGAGGCCGAACACATGTTCGATGCCGGCCTCGATCTGCGGCTTGTCCAGGAAGAATCCGCCCATCTTCAGGTTGTCCGTGACCGTAAGGTCCGAGAAGATGCGCCGTCCCTCGGGCGAGACCGCGATGCCCTTGCGCATGATGTGGTGCGAGGGCAGCTGGGTGATGTCCTCGCCCTCGAACGAGATGCGGCCCGAGCTGGCGCGCGGGTTGCCGCACACCGTCATCAGCAGCGAGGTCTTGCCGGCGCCGTTGGAGCCGATCAGCGAGACGATCTCGCCCTGGTTGACGTGCAGGCTCACGCTGTCGACCGCGCAGATGGCGCCGTAGTGGGTGGAGATGTTCTCCAGTTGCAGCATGGCAGGCATCAGGCTTCTCCCAGGTAGGCCTTGATGACCCGTTCATCGTTGCGGATGGCGTCCGGCAGGCCCATGGCGATGGGCTTGCCGTACTCCATGACGAGGATGCGCTCGGACACGCCCATGACCAGGCCCATGTCGTGCTCGATCAGCAGCACGGCAATGCCGTACTGGCGCCGCAGCTGGTCGATCAGGCCCTGCAGGTCCTTCTTCTCCTGCGGGTTCAGGCCGGCGGCGGGTTCGTCGAGCATGAGCACGCGCGGCTTGGTGATCATGCAGCGCGCGATCTCCAGGCGGCGCTGGTGGCCGTAGGCCAGGTTGCCGGCCTCGCGGTTGACGAACTCGCGCAGGCCCATGACGTCCAGCCAGTGCAGGGCGCTCTCGATCTTTTCCTCTTCGCTGCGGCGGTAGCTTGCCGTGTTGAACAGGCCCGACAGCAGGTTGACGCCCGAGCTGCGGTGCTGTGCCACCAGCAGGTTTTCCAGCACCGTCATGGACTTGAACAGCCGCACGTTCTGGAAGGTGCGCACCACGCCGTGGTTGGCCACGTGGTGGCTGCTGCGGCCCTCGATGGCGCTGCCGTCCAGCGTGACGGAGCCGCTGCTGGGCTGGTAGAAACCGCTGATGCAGTTGAACACCGTGGTCTTGCCGGCGCCGTTGGGGCCGATGATGGCAAACACTTCCTGCGGGCGCACGTTGAAGCCCACATGGTCCACGGCCAGCAGGCCGCCGAAGCGCATGCACAGGTCTTTGACTTCTAGCAAATACTCGCTCATTGCCGGCCCTTGCTGCTTTCTGTTGTCCCAAAAATCATGGTGTCGGCATGCCTCATGAGCGCACCTCCACATGGTGGCGGCGCATGGGCAGCAGGCCCTGCGGGCGCCAGATCATCATCAGCACCATCACCAGGCCGAAGATCAGCATGCGGTACTCGGAGAACTCGCGCGCCAGCTCGGGCAGCACCGTCAGCAAGATGGCTGCGATGATCACGCCCAGCTGCGAGCCCATGCCGCCCAGCACCACGATGGACAGGATCAGCGCCGATTCGATGAAGGTGAACGATTCGGGGTTGACGATGCCCTGGCGCGCCGCGAAGAAGGCGCCGCCCAGGCCGGCGAACATGGCGCCCAGCGTGAAGGCAGACAGCTTGATCTTCATGGGGTTCAGGCCCAGGGAGCGGCAGGCGATCTCGTCCTCGCGCAGCGCCTCCCAGGCGCGACCTATGGGCATGCGCACCAGGCGGTTGGAGATGCACAGCGTGATCACGGCCAGCAGCAGCGCCATCAGGTACAGGAAGATCACCATGTGCAGCGAGCTGAACTCCAGCCCCAGGAACTGGTGGAAGGTCGTGCCGCCCTCGGTGGAGGGATTGCGCGTCATCTCCAGGCCCAGCACCGTGGGCTTGGGGATGCTGGAGATGCCGTCCGGCCCGCCCGTGATGCTGGTCAGGTTGACCAGCATCAGGCGGATGATTTCGCCGAAGCCCAGCGTCACGATGGCCAGGTAGTCACCGCGCAGCCGCAGCACCGGAAAGCCGAGCACGAAGCCGAACATCGCGGCAGCGGCGCCGGCCAGCGGCAGCGCTTCCCAGAAGGACCAGCCGGCCCAGTGGAACAGCAGCGCATAGGTGTAGGCGCCCACGGCGTAGAAGCCCACGAAGCCCAGGTCCAGCAGGCCGGCAAAGCCCACGACGATGTTCAGGCCCAGGCCCAGCATCACGTAGATCATGGCCAGCGTGGCGATGTCCACCGCGTTGCGGCCCGCGAAGAAGGGCCAGGACACGGCGATCAGCAGGGCGGCCAGGATCAGGCCGTTGCGGTGGCTGGGGCGTGCGTGCGGCAGCGAGGGCAGCGAGACCTTGGGCATCTTCGCCGCGATCAGCGGGCGCAGCAGCTGCACCAGGAAGACCAGGGCGCAGGCCCAGGCCACCACAGTCCAGTCGGGGTTGATGATGGTGCGGGTGCCGGCGCGCTCCAGGTGCAGGCCGAAGATGGGCGTGACGACCACGGCCGTCATCACCGTGGCGATCAGGGCGTCGCGCAGGTTCAAGGTGGGTTTGGCTTTCATCAGACCTTCTCCACTTCAGGCTTGCCCAGCAGGCCCGTGGGGCGGAACAGCAGGATCAGCACCAGCAGGCCGAAGGCCACGATGTCCTTGTACTCGGACGAGATGTAGGCCGCAGCAAAGGTCTCGGCCACGCCCAGCAGCACGCCGCCCAGCATGGCGCCGGGGATGGAGCCGATGCCGCCCAGCACCGCCGCCGTGAAGGCCTTGATGCCAGCCAGAAAGCCGATGAACGGGTTGAGCTTGCCCACGGCCAGCGCGATCAGCACGCCGCCCACGGCCGCCAGCATGGCGCCGAGCACGAAGGTGAACGAGATCACGCGGTTGGTGTCGATGCCCAGCAGGCTGGCCATGTGCATGTCCTGGGCGCAGGCGCGCGAGGCGCGGCCCATGCGGGAATGGCGGATGTACAGCGTCAGCAGCACCATGAGCACGATGGCGACCACGATGATCAGGATGCGCGAGTAGGGCACATAGATCTCGAAGCCACCTTCGGCGCCGAAACGCAGCGCGCCCGGCAGCAGCGAGGGCACGGCCATGTCGCGCGCGCCCTGGCCCAGGGCCACCCAGTTCTGCAGGAAGATGGACATGCCGATGGCCGAGATCAGGGCCACCAGGCGGGGGCTGCGGCGCAGCGGCTTGTAGGCCACCTGTTCCACCACCAGGCCGTAGACGCCGGTGACGAAGACCGACACCACCAGCATCAGGCCGATGATGGCCCACACGGGCAGGCCGCTTGTCGTGCCGATGGCCGACAGCGTGACCAGGCCGATGTAGGCGCCGATCATGTAGATGTCGCCGTGGGCGAAGTTGATCATCCCGATGATGCCGTAGACCATTGTGTAGCCGATGGCGATCAGGGCATAGATGGCGCCCAGGGACAGTCCGTTGAACAGCTGCTGTATCAGCTGAGGTAAGAGTTCTGACATGGTGTAATGCCGCCCCAAAACAGGAAAAGGCCTAAAAGGCCAGGATGCAGACAACCGGGACACGCGCAAGCGTGCCCCGGCCAGTCAACGAGGGGGATTACTTGGCAGCGACCGACTTGCTGCCGTCCTTGTGCCATTCGAACACCTGGAAGTCGAAGGACTTCAGGTCGCCCTGCTTGTTCCAGCCCACCGAGCCCAGAACGGTCTCGAAGTTGGACTTGTGCAGGTGGTCAGCCACCTTGGCGGGGCTGTCGCCCACGGCCTTGATGCTGTCCAGCAGCACTTGCGTGGCGGCAAAGGCGGTCAGCTGGAAGGCGCCCGAGGGATTGCGCTTCTTGTCCTTGAAGGCCTTGACCACGGCGGCGTTCTTGGGGTTGGCCGAGAAGTCTGCGGGCAGGGTCACCAGCATGCCTTCGACGGCGTTGCCGGCGATGGCGTTGACTTCGGGGTTGCCCACGCCTTCGGGGCCCATCATGCGGACCTTCAGGCCCTGCTCGGAAGCCTGGCGCAGCAGCAGGCCCATTTCAGGGTGGTAGCCACCGTAGTAGACGAAGTCCACACCGGCGCTCTTGAGCTTGGTGATGACGGCGGAGTAGTCGCTGTCGCCGGCGTTGATGCCTTCGAACAGGGCCACTTCCACGCCTGCCTTCTTCAGGTCGTCACGCACGGAGGAGGCAATGCCCTGGCCATACGACTGCTTGTCGTGCAGCACGGCAACCTTCTTGGGCTTGGCCTTGTCCAGGATGAACTTGGCGGCGGCAGGGCCCTGCTGGTCATCGCGGCCGATGGTGCGGAAGATGAAGTGGTAGTTCTTGCCGTCGGTCAGGGCCGGGGAAGTGGCCGAGGGGGTCACGACGACCACGCCTTCGTTGTTGTAGATCGGGGCGGCGGCAATCGATGCGCCCGAGCAGACGGGGCCGATCACGTAGCCGATCTTGGCGTTGACCACACGGTTGGCGGCCACGGGGCCTTGCTTGGGTTCGCAGGCGTCATCGACGGACACCAGTTCGATCTTCTTGCCATTGACGCCGCCAGCCGCATTGGCCATTTCCACGGCGGTGTTCACGCCTTCCTTGACCATGTCGCCGTACTGCGTCAGCGGGCCGGTGGTGGGAACCACCATGGCGATCTTGATTTGCGCATGCGCTGTAGAGAACAAGGCGGCACCAGCCAAACCCAGGGCGGCGACGACGGTGTGCATGCGGAACGGAATGCTCATGAGTACTTCCTTCAACTTTGGGTAAAGCGTTCTGAAAAACGCGGTGGCTCCTGTAGGGGCGATCCGCGCAAAGAAGCACAGATTAATCTCCTGGTTACCAATGGCAACAGGGTATCCCGGGGCTGGCGCGCATGCAGGCTTTTCGCTAAGGGCTGGATGCCATCGCAGGCCGCTTGTCAACGCCGGTTTTGGGCGACGAAAACGCCTGATGCCGACGGTGCACCCAGACGGTGCTGCATGAAACCAATATGACCGACTGCAAGAAGGGGAAACACGTACACGGAATGTTGCATTGCAGCAACGCGCCAGAGGGCGCCGGTTTGCGTGTTTCTGCGGTGGATCAAAACGGCACGGCGGATTCGAAACGCAGCGTTTGGCCCGACAGGGGATGGGCCAGCTCCAGCTGGTGCGCATGCAGCAGCAGGCGCGGCGACAGGGCCTGCACGGCGGCATCGGCATAGAGCGCATCGCCCAGGATGGGATGGCCCAGCGCCGCCATGTGCACGCGCAACTGGTGGGTGCGGCCTGTCACGGGCTGCAGCTGCACCCGCGTGGTGGGTGTGCCCTGGCCTTCGGTGGCTGCGGGCATGGCGCGCCACAGGGTCTGGCTGGGCTTGCCCTGCAGGGCGTCGATGATGCGCAAGGGGCGCCGCTCCCAGTCGGCGGCTATCGGCAGGTCGATGCTTTGCCAGGCGTCGGCCTGCTGCGCGGCAGGGCGGCCGGCGACCACGGCCACATAGCGCTTGTGCACGCGGCGCTGCGCAAAGGCTTCGCTCAGGAGGCGCTGGCTGGCCAGGCTGCGCGCCATGACCACCAGGCCCGAGGTGGCCTGGTCCAGCCGGTGCACGACCAGCGCATCGGGCCAGCGCTGCAAGGCGCGGCCGCTCAGGCAGTCCTGCTTGTCAGGGCCGCGTCCGGGCACGCACAGCAGGCCGGAGGGCTTGTCCAGCACCAGCAGCTCGGCGTCCTCGTACAGGCAGGAGACACCTGCATCGGTATCTGCATCGGCATCGGCAGCAGTACCAGCACCGATGCACTCCTGCGGCGTTTCAGTGTTCAAGCCGTTCACCGTTCATTGAGGAGCCTGTGCACGGTGGCGCACAGCTCCTCCACGTCATTGGGCTTGTGCACCAGCGCCCGGGCGCCTGCGGCCATGGCGGCCTGCTCGATCTCGGCGGTGATGTAGCCCGAGGCCAGGGCGATGGGCAGCAGGGGCTGGATGGACAGTGCCTCGTACACCAGATCGATGCCGCTGTAGCCCGGCATGTTGTAGTCGGTGACCAGCAGGTCGTAGTCCTGGGGGGCGGCGCGCAGCGCCTCGGTGGCCTCGTGCGGATCGGTGAAGCCGCTGACCTGGTAGCCGCGACGGCGCAGCAGACGCTGCACGAGGAAGACCAGGGCCTGGTCGTCGTCCACGTACATCACATGCTGCTGTGCGGCCTGCGGGTCGGGCAGCAGGGCGAACTGCGGGCCGGTCGGGGTTTCTGCGGCTGCCAGCGGCTCCGGCAGGCTGGGCGGCGCTTCGGCTGCGGGCGCCTGGGCTGGTGCGTGCTCGGCGGGCGCCAGGGCGTCGGCCGGGGGAAAGTACAGCGTGAAGCGGCTGCCTTGTCCTGGAATGCTGTACACGTCCACGGCGCCGCCGTGGTTGCGCATGACGCCGTGCACCACGGGCAGGCCCAGGCCCGTTCCCTGGCCCACGGGCTTGGTGGTGAAGAAGGGCTCGAAGATGCGCTGCAGCGTGCGCGCATCCATGCCGGGGCCGTTGTCCTGCACCGACAGCGCCACGTAGCTGACGGGCGGCAGGCCCAGGCGCTCGCACAGGCGCTGGTCGGGGCGCACCAGGTCGGCGTCCATCTGGATCAGGCCGCGCCGCTCACCCAGGGCGTGCATGGCGTTGGTGCACAGGTTGAACAGGGCCTGCTCCACCTGCATGGCGTCGGCCAGCATGGGGGGCAGCTGCGGCGGCACATGCACCTGCAGCTCCACGGCGGGCGGCAGGGTCACGCGCAGCAGCCGCGCCGTGTCGCCCATGACTTCGCGCGCCTGCACGGGCTTGCGCTGGGGCGGCTCGTTGCGGCTGAAGGTCAGGATCTGGCGCACCAAGTCGCGCGCGCGGCGGCCGGCCTTTTCGATCTCCTGCAGGCTTTCGATGGCTGCGGCATTGCCGCCGCAGTCGGCCTTGGCCAGCTCCACGTTGCCCAGGATGGCGCCCACGATGTTGTTGAAGTCGTGCGCAATGCCGCCGGCCATGGTGCCCAGGGCCTGCATCTTGTGCGATTCGCGCAGCTGGTCTTCCAGTTCGTTGCGCTGGGCCTCGGCCTTCTTGCGGCTGGTGAGGTCGCGCGCGAACACGGTGGTGGTCTCGCCGCCGCTGTGGTGCTCGAAGGAGACACTGACCTCGACCGGAATCTCGCGGCCGCTGGCCGTGCGCGCCGTCATCTCGCCCAGCACGGCCTGCGTGGTCAGCGGTGCAAAGGACAGGGCCTGTGCCGCATCGGGCAGGAAACGCTCCAGCGGACTGCCCAGCGCGTCGTGCGGCGGGCACAGGAACAGGGCGGCGGCCGTGGGATTGAAGACGGTGATGCGCTGGTCCGAGTCCAGGCAGATGATGGCGTCCAGCGCCGAGTTGATGACCGATTCCAGCCGCCGCTCGCTCAGGAACAGCTGGTGGTTGCGCTGCTGCAGCGCCAGGCGCTCGGCCAGCAGCGGGCCCTGGTCCACCACGGCGCACAGGTACTGGGCAATGGGCGGGCCGCTTTGCTGGGGGATGGCGATGCAGGCCACGTGCAGGTCGGCGCGCAGCTGGTGCTGCTCGGTGATTTCGAAGCAGACCTCGTGGGCCTCGGTGCGGCCCAGCTCGCGTGCGGCGGAGAAGGTCTCGCGCACGCGCTCGGCGTCGTCCGGGTGCACGAAGGGCGCGAAGTTCACCAGCAGCCGGTCATGCTCTGAGGGCTGGAAGGCGCTATGCGCCATGGCGTTGGCCTGCACCACCATGTCGTGCTCGTCCACCACCAGCAGGGGCAGCGGAATGCTGGCGAACAGGGCCTCGAAGCGCTCGGAGGCGCTTTCGGCCACGGCCTGGCTGTAGTCCAGCACGCGGTTCTGGATTTCCAGTTCGCGCTGGTAGTTGCGCAGCTCGGCCACCAGGGCCTGCAGCGGGTCGTCTTCGGGCTGGAAGAGGGGAAAGCGTTCGACGGGGGGCAGGTCGGCGCCGGGCGCCAGCAGCGCATGCAGGGGCAGGTGCTCGTCGTCGCGAGGCGGATCGGAATGGTCTGGGCTGCTCATCGCGGGCTGGCGCTGGGGAAAGCGGCACATGCCGCACAAATCCTGGTGGCCCGCGCCCGGCGTCCGGCAGATTACCGGAGCCCGGCGCGGGCAGGGCCGCAGTGTACGCGCGCCAGGCGGGGCGCCACAAGCGCCCCTTTCGGTGGCAGGTGCTTCAGCTCAGGTAAGCGTCCACGGGGATGCAGCTGCAGTACAGGTTGCGGTCGCCGTAGACGTTGTCCACGCGGCCCACCGGGCACCAGTACTTGGACTGGCGCAGGGCAGCCACCGGGTAGGCGGCGGCCTCGCGGCTGTAGGGGTGGGCCCATTCCGAGGCCAGCAGCGTCTCGGCCGTGTGCGGCGCGTTCTTGAGCGGGTTGTCGTCCTGGGGCAGGCGGCCCTGCTCGATGGCGCGGATTTCCTCGCGGATGGCGATCATCGCGTCAACGAAGCGGTCCAGCTCGTACAGGCTTTCGCTTTCGGTGGGCTCCACCATCAGCGTGTTGGGCACGGGGAAGGACAGCGTGGGCGCATGGAAGCCGTAGTCGATCAGCCGCTTGGCCACGTCCTCGGCCATGACGCCCGTGCTTTCCTTGAACTGGCGCAGGTCCAGGATGCACTCGTGCGCCACATGGCCGTGCTCGCCCGCGTACAGCGTGGGGTAGTGGTCGCGCAGCCGGGCGCTGATGTAGTTGGCGCTGAGGATGGCGGTCTCGGTGGCCAGGGTCAGGCCCTGGGCACCCATCATGCGGATGTACATCCAGCTGATGGGCAGCACGGCCGCATTGCCCAGCGGTGCGGCACTGATGGCACCCGTGCCGCCCGCAAGGCCCGCCGTGGCATGGCCGGGCAGGAACGGAACGAGGTCCTCGACCACGCAGACCGGGCCCACGCCCGGGCCGCCGCCGCCGTGCGGAATGCAGAAGGTCTTGTGCAGGTTCAGGTGGCTGACATCGCCGCCGAAGCTGCCCGGCGCGGCCAGGCCCACCAGGGCGTTCATGTTGGCGCCGTCCACGTAGACGCGGCCGCCGTGGTCATGCACCAGCTTGCACAGCTCCTTGACCTGGGTCTCGAACACGCCGTGCGTGCTGGGGTAGGTGATCATGATGCAGGCCAGGTTGGCACTGTGCTGCTCGCACTTGGCCGCCAGATCCGCCATGTCGACGTTGCCGTTGGCATCGCAGGCGGTGACCACCACCTGCATGCCCACCATCTGCGCGCTGGCGGGGTTGGTGCCGTGGGCGCTGCTGGGAATCAGGCAGACGTTGCGGTGCGACTGGCCCCGGCTCGCATGCCAGCCCTTGATGGCCAGCAGGCCAGCGTACTCGCCCTGGCTGCCGGCATTGGGCTGCAGGCTGATGCCGGCGTAGCCCGTGGCCTGGCACAGCCAGTCGCGCAGCTGCTTGTCCAGTTCCGCATAGCCCTGCTGCTGGTCGGCCGGGGCAAAGGGGTGCACCTGGGCGAACTCGGGCCAGGTGATGGGAATCATCTCGCTGGTGGCGTTGAGCTTCATGGTGCAGGAGCCCAGCGGGATCATGCTGCGGTCCAGCGCCAGGTCCTTGTCCGACAGCTGGCGGATGTAGCGCAGCATGGCGGTCTCGGAGCGGTGGGTGTTGAACACCGGGTGCGTGAGGAAGTCGCTGCTGCGGCGCAGGCTGTCAGGGATCAGCGGCTCCACGCCCTTTTCGAAGGCGGCGAAGCTGGGCAGGGTCTGGCCGTCCCGGGCGAAGATCTTCCACAGCAGCTCGACGTCGGCGCGCGTGGTGGTCTCGTCCAGCGAGATGCACAGGTATTCCTTGAAATACACACGCAGGTTGGCGCCCAGGGACACGGCACGCTCCACGATGGCCTGGGTGGCCGCACCCGTGTGCAGGCTCAGCGTGTCGAAGCTGGGCACCTCGCGCAGCGGCGCGCCCAGCTCGGCCAGGCCGCGCGCCAGGATGGCCGTGTACGAGGCCACGCGGCGGGCGATGCGCTCCAGGCCCTCGGGGCCGTGGTAGACGGCGTACATGCTGGCCACCACGGCGGGCAGCACCTGGGCCGTGCAGATGTTGGAGGTGGCCTTCTCGCGGCGGATGTGCTGCTCGCGCGTCTGCAGTGCCAGGCGGTAGGCGGGCTTGCCATGCACGTCCACGCTCACGCCGACCAGGCGGCCGGGCAGGGAGCGCTTGAACTCGTCGCGGCAGGCCATGAAGGCGGCGTGCGGGCCGCCCGCGCCCATGGGCATGCCAAAGCGCTGGGTGGTGCCCACCACGATGTCGGCACCCCATTCGCCGGGCGGCGTGATCAGGGTCAGCGCCAGCAGGTCGGTGGCCACGATGAAGGCGGCCTGCTTGCCGTGGGCCTTGTCCACGTCGGCGCGCAGATCGTCGATGCGGCCGCTGGTGGCGGGGTACTGGGCCAGCACGGCGAAGTAGTCGCCCTCCATCAGCTGGTTCCATTCCTCCAGCGAGTTGGCCAGCAGCACTTCGATGCCCAGCGGCGCGGCGCGCGTCTGGATGACCTCGATGGTCTGCGGGTGGGCATCGCCCGCCACCACGAAACGGTTGCTCTTGCTTTTGACGGAGCGCTTGGCCAGCGTCATGGCCTCGGCGGCCGCCGTGGCCTCGTCCAGCATGGAGGCGTTGGCAATCGGCATGGCCGTCAGGTCGCAGACCATGGTCTGGAAGTTGACCAGGGCCTCCATGCGGCCTTGCGAGATCTCGGCCTGGTAGGGCGTGTAGGCCGTGTACCAGGCGGGGTTCTCCAGAATGTTGCGCAGGATGACGCCGGGCGTGTGCGTGCCGTAGTAGCCCTGGCCGATGAAGCTTTTGAGCAGCTGGTTGCGGCCTGCCAGCGCCTTGAGCTCGGCCAGCGCCTGTGCCTCGGTGGCCGCTGGCGGCAGCGCCATGGGCTGGTGGCGCCGGATGGAGGGCGGGACGATGGCGTCGATCAGCGCATCGCGCGATGCCGCGCCAATGGCGCTGAGCATGTGGGCCTCGTCTTCGGGCGCGATGCCGATATGGCGGGCCACGAATTCGGTGGCGTTCTCGAGGACGGCAAGGGGCTGGGTGGAGGACATCAGCATGGAGGGACCTGTCTCAAAAGCTGAAAAGCGCCAGGGCGGGCCCTGGCGCCCGTCCTGGCCGGAAAGTGGCGTCAGTTGCTCTGTGCGAAGGCCGTGTAGGCGGCTTCGTCGAGCAGCGCGGCCAGCTGGCCTGCGTCGCTGAGCTTGACCTTGAAGAACCAGCCTTCGCCCAGCGGGTCGCTGTTGGCCAGGGAGGGGTCGTCGCGCAGGGCTTCGTTGACTTCGACGATCTCGCCGCTGACGGGCATGTAGACATCGGCGGCGGCCTTGACGGACTCGACCACGCCGGCCACATCGCCCTGGTTGAAGCTGGTGCCCACGGCGGGCAGATCGACGAACACCACGTCGCCCAGCGCATCCTGCGCGTGGAGGGTGATGCCGACGATGGCCGCGTCAGGGTTGGCGGCGTTGATCCATTCGTGGTCCTTGGAATACTGGATGCTCATGGCTTGCTCCGATAGAAACTGAAAAGAAACCTGTGAAAGGCGGTTTGAGAAAGGTCAGTGCGCACTGTAGCGGCATGCGATGGCGGGAAAAACGAATTCGCCGAACTCGGTCCACGCCAAGCGCGCAGGCTGTCCTCAACCGCGGTGATAGCGGGGCGCCACGAAGGGCGTGGCCTGCACCTGCATGGGCACGGCCTTGCCGCGCACCATGGCCTGCAGCGTGGTGCCGATGGCGGCGCTGCCCGGCTCCACATAGCCCAGTGCCACGGGCTGGTTCAGCGTGGGCGACAGCAGGCCGCTGGTGACCTGGCCGACCTTGCGGCCGCTGGCATCCAGCAGCTCCGTGCCTTCGCGCACGGGCACGCGCTCCAGGGCCACCAGGCCCACGCGCTTGCGCGTTAGCAGCTCGGGCGACTGCAGCTGGGCCAGCACGGTGGCCGCGCCGGGAAAGCCGCCTTCGCGCTCGCCACCAATGCGGCGGACCTTCTGCACGGCCCAGTTCAGGGCGGCCTCGGCCGGGGTGGTGGTCGTGTCCAGATCGTTGCCGTACAGGCACAGGCCGGCTTCCAGGCGCAGCGAATTGCGCGCGCCCAGGCCCACGGGCCTGACTTCGGGCTGGGCCAGCAGGGCACGGGCAAAGGCCTCGGCGTGGCTGGCGGGCAAGGAGATCTCGAAGCCATCCTCGCCGGTATAGCCGCTGCGCGTGATGTACAGCTCGGCGCCTTCCCAGTCGAAGTGGCCGCCCGTCATGAACACCAGTCCGGCCGTGTCGGGCAGCAGGCGCTCCATGGCGGCTGCTGCCTGCGGGCCCTGCAGCGCCAGCAGGCCCCGGTCGAACTGGGGCTCGATTTCACAGCGCTGGCCGATGCGGGCCTCTATGTGCGCCAGGTCTTCATGCTTGCAGGCGCCGTTGACGATCAGGAACAGGTCGTCCTCGCGGCGCACAAACATCAGGTCGTCCAGAATGCCGCCCGCGTCGTTGAGCAGCAGGCCGTAGCGCTGGCGGTGTTCGCCCAGGCCCAGCACGTCCATGGGCAGCAGCGATTCCAGCGCCGCGCCGGCATCCGGGCCGCGCAGGCTGATCTGGCCCATGTGCGAGACATCGAACAGGCCTGCCGCCTCACGCGTGTGCAGGTGCTCGGCCATCAGCCCCTGCGGGTATTGCACGGGCATGGAGTAGCCGGCAAACGGCACCATGCGCGCGCCCAGTTCCTGGTGCAGGTCGAACAGCGGGGTCTTGAGCAGATCGGTGGTGGAGGCAGCGGTCAAGGATGGACTCTCTTTTCGGCAAGGGGCAAGGCACAACGCCATCCCGGAATCCCGGGATGTCCTGCCCTGCTGTCCGCTTTACCTGAGAGATTCACCCGCACCTTCCAGGCGTGGGGCTTGCTCCTTCGGTGGATGGGACACACCGCCGTGCCCTGCATCTCTCTCCAGCTAGGAACGCCTGCGGCCGTGGCGGCAGGCGGTGCCAGTCCTTTTGCCTGAGCGTTCGGGACGAACCCTGCGCCTTCGGCGGTGCCGCTGCCTGTGACCATTGCGGCCGGGCGGGCACTCTCTCCTGACCGGCGCATTCTAGCTGCGGCCAGCGTCCGCGCGGCTTCGGGATTTCCGCGGGCCGGCCCCAGCTCCATGCGCTTGCCTGCATGAATGCATTTGCAAATTGCATAACTGTCTAAAAAATCTCCTACATTGAGATGCATCGATATATGAAATCTCGTGAGCGAGAAGGAAGAAGCGCACATGCAGCAGACGCTGGGAGACACATTGGCCTGGCCGGCACGTTACCTGCCGAACAAGGAAGCCCTGGTCGCTTGGGAGGGCGGCGAGCGCCGCGCCTGGACCTACGCCCAGCTCGATGCCGAAGTCAACCGCCACGCCCACGGCCTGGCCGAGCTGGGCATAGGCCATGGCGACGTGGTCGCGGCCTTTCTCTACAACACGCCAGCCTTTGTCTTCACCATGCTGGCGGCCGCGCGCCTGGGCGCCATCTTCAATCCCATCAACTACCGGCTGGCGGCGCAGGAGCTGGCCTTCATCCTCAAGGACGGCGCTGCGCGCGCCCTGGTGTTCGAGCACGAGGGCGGCGAGGTGGCCGCACGCGCCCAGGCCCTGCTCAAGGCCGAAGGCGGCGGCACTGGCGCAGGCATCGAGCACTGGATCTTTGCCGACGATGCCCCGGCCGACCCGCTGCCGGTCTGGGCCACGCAGCGCCTGTCCGCCCTGGCCTGGGGCCGCAG
The DNA here is from genome assembly GCF_017355445.1 of Delftia sp. SD018. Lineage (NCBI taxonomy): Bacteria > Pseudomonadati > Pseudomonadota > Betaproteobacteria > Burkholderiales > Comamonadaceae > Delftia > Delftia sp. SD018. Next base: position 6,691 of record NZ_JADDRN010000043.1, on the reverse strand, counting down.
CAGCGCGCCGCCCCAGGCCCATGTGCGCGAGAGCGACCCCTGCATCCTCATGTACACCAGCGGCACCACGGGCCGGCCCAAGGGCGTGCTGCACACGCACCGCAGCAAGCTGGCGCACAACGCCCTCATGCACCAGACCATGCAGTTCACGCGCGACGACGTGGGCCTGGCCATGGCGCCGCTCAACCACACGGCCGAGCTGCACACCAGCTTTTTGCCGCGCCTGCAGGCCGGTGCCACCCAGGTGCTGCTGCGCCGCTTTGACGTGACCGAGGCCTGGCGCCTGATCCGCGAAGAGCGCGTGAGCTTCTTCTTCGCGGCGCCCACCATGGTCACCATGCTGCTGGCCGACCCCATCGCCTCGCCCGAGCAGGCGCCCGCGTTGCGGCTGGTGGAGTACGGCGGCGCCTCCATGGCGCCGCACCTGATCCGCGAATGGACACGCAAGGTCGGCAGCGACCTGGTCCAGGTCTACGGCACCACCGAGATGGGGCCCTGCATGTCCATCCTCCTGCCGCGCGAGCAACTCTCGCACGCGGGCTCGGCCGGGCTGCCCTCCATGGGCCATGACCTCATCGTGGCCCGCCTGCGCGAAGACAACGCCCCCACCGACCCGGCCGAGGCCTGCCTGCCCGGCGAGGTGGGCGAAATCCTCGTGCGCGGCCCCTGCATGATGGCCGGCTACCTCAACCGCCCTGACGCCAACACCCGCGCGCTGGCGCACGGCTGGTACCACACGGGCGACCTGGGCCACATCGACGACGACGGCTATCTCTGGATCCGCGACCGCATCGACTACATGATCAATTCGGGCGCCGAGAACGTCTATCCCCGCGAAGTGGAAGACGCGCTGGTCGAACACGCCGATGTGCTCGAGGTCGCCGTCATCGGCGAGGCCGACGAGCGCTGGGGCCAGATCGTCGCCGCCCACGTGGTCGCCAAGCCTGGCGCCACGCCCACGGCCGAGGCGCTGGACGCCTTCCTGGTCCATGGCGACCGCCTGGCCGCCTACAAGCGCCCGCGCCGCTACCACTTCCGCGAGGCCCTGCCCAAGACGGCCAGCGGGAAGATACAGAAGCAGTTGCTGAGGGTGGTGGACTGAGAAGGCTTCGATCCAGCATGCTGACTGCATGACGATGCGCGGTCCGGCCCTACCCCTTCATCGGACTCATTCGAAAGCAGCCTTTCCTTAGGAAATTTTGAATTGAAGCGGTTACTTTGCATTACATTTGCTTCCTTCAAATAATCTTCGGGGAGAGAGAGAAATGATCGCGTCTTACGTTCGCGCCTTGGCAATCTGCGCGGTGACGGTTCTGGCTACGGGATGTGCCCAACTGAAAGCTCCGCCTTACGGGGCAGACTACGCAGCGCTGGAGCAATTGAAGGCGGCCAAGCCGGGATCCGCCAATGTTCTGAAGGTGGAGCCGACAGATCCTGCTGCTCCGGTCAACAACCTCTCCTTGCGTGGAACGCCTCTTAATTCGGCGAGCGGCACCTTTTCCAAGTATCTGGAAGAGGCGCTGGTTCAGGACTTGAAGGAGATCTCCGCCTACGATCCCCAGTCGCACACCCAGATTGACGCGAAGATTCTTGCCAACGATATCGATATTCGCGGTTTCAGCACGGGCTCGGGTGTGATGGAGATTGAGCTTCGGGTCTTGCGCAGCGGCGAGCAGCGGCTCAAGAAGACCTACAAGGCAGAGACCAGCTTCGAGTCCAGCTTCATGGGCACTGTAGCCATTCCTGCAGGACAGGCTGCCTATCCTCAGCTTGTTCGGGAATTGCTGCGCAAGGTGTACGCCGATCCTCAATTCCTTGCCGCGTTGGCTCCCTGACGGCTTCACAGTGAGTCGCCGAGGATAAAAACATGCGCTTTTTTTCCGCAATCATTCGAGCGGTTCTGGCATCCGTCACTTTGGCAACGTTGGTGGGATGTGCCCATCCCATCAACATCGGTGGCGATACACGACCTGAGCGTATCGAGTCGGAGTTGATCCAGAAGAAGGTTGCCTACGCCATCAGCGAGACTCAGCGAAATACCGCCTTTGTTTCACCTTCGGGAGGGGGGGACAGTGTTAGATACTTCCCTTATCGCGACCTCGAAAAAACAATTCGGGACGCATTGCGCTCTGTTTACCAGGATGTGACGCTGATTGCAGCGCCAAGCGATACGCAGGCCGTAGAGGCGGCCCGTGCGGCCTTGATTTTCATCCCCGAGATCAAAACCGATTCGGGATCGCCATCGGCGCTTACGTGGCCCCCGACCTACTTCGTTACAGAGATCGCGTGTGTGGTCACTGATGCCAACGGCAACGAAATTGGAAGAGTGAAGGCTTCTGCGCGGGGCGAAGCGGAGTTCAGTGAGTTTCTGGATGACTTCGGCTTGGCAGCCAAGCGTGCAGCCACGCAAGTAGCTCAGCAGTTGAGCAGTGAAATTCGCAAGAACGAAAAGCTGCGTTAAGGCGGCCGCGGCTGTTCGAGGCCACGGGGCTGCCTTCAAGCTTTCGCCCCAATGCCAGCCTGTCCACATGCAGGCTGGCATTTTTCATGGCCGGTTCGGTGCCGGTAGAAGTCGGCTCAGATATCAGCGACTACTGTACGGTACGACAGCTCCTGGCTACCGCCTGCCGCAGCCACCGATGCATGGCATCCCCCTGCTTGCGCACATGCCAGGCCTGCTGGTAGGCAAACCGGGGCAGCTCCAGCGGCGGAGCGAAACGGCGCAGCGTTTTGTGGCGGCGCAGGTCGCCAATGGCGCGGCTGCCCACGGTCAGCACGAGGTCGGTGCCTGCCAGCACCTCCAGCGCCGCGCTCCAGTGGGGCAGGGCCAGCACCACGCGGCGGCTCAGGCCTTGGGCGGCCAGCGCCCGTTCGATTTCCTCGCTGGCGTCGGGCCGCATGGCCAGCATGACGTGCGGGCGCTGCAGCCAGTCCCGCAGTGACAGCCCGCCGCGTGCCGGCAGCACGGCCTGGTCGGCCACGCTCACGAATTGTTCCTGGAACAGATCCTGCACCTCGATGCCCTCGGGCAGGTCGGGTGCTTCGGGGAAGGGCCCCAGGGCCAGGTCCAGTTCGCCATCGGCCAGCTGGGCCAGCATCACCTCGCGCGTGGACTGGCTGATGGCCAGGTCCAGCCCGGGTGCGTGCTGGCGCAGATGCCGCATCAGCGGCGGCAGCACGATGCGCGATGCGTAGTCCGACAGCGCCAGCCGCAGCCGTCCGCGTGCGTGGGCCGGGTCGAACTCCGTCTGTGCCAGCAAGCCGTTGAGGCTGCCCAGCGCATCCGCCAGCGGTTGCACCAGGCCTTGCGCGCGTGCCGTCAGCGCCATGCGGCCACCGCGCCGCACCAGCAACGGGTCGCCCAGATGCTCGCGCAGCTGCGCCAGCGAATGGCTCATGGCCGGCTGGCTCTTGTGTAGGCGCAGGGCCGCACGCGTCACATGTTTTTCGGCCAGCAGGGCGTGCAGGGCCAGCAGCAGGTTGAGGTCGATCCGGCGCAGTTCATCCATGCCATGAATATAGACCGTGCGCACAAACGATTTCCATCAATGCACTGGATGCGAGAGCATGCAGGCATCGATTGACAGAAGAAGAAAGGTCTTGCCGCATGACAGGTAAAAGCACATTCACCGCCCTTGCTCCCGTGGCCCTGGCGCTGCTGGCGGGGGCCATCCTGCCATTCCAGGCTGCCAGCAATGCCCTGGTGGGCCGCCTGCTGGGCCACCCGCTGTGGGGCACGCTGGTCTCGCTGGCCGTGAGCGTCATGGTCGTGGTGCCTGGACTGTGGGTGCTGCGCGCGCCCGCTCCGGCCATGGCCCAGGCGGCAGCGGGGCCATGGTGGCTATGGATAGGCGGTGTGCTGGGGGCCATCTATGTGGCCAGCGCGGCCGCCGTCACGCCCAGGCTGGGCGCAGGCGGCTTCCTGGTCTGCGTGGTGGCGGGTCAGATCGTGGTCTCGGTGCTGGTGGACCACTTCGGCCTGATGGGCCTGGGTGCACGGCCGGTCAACGCGACGCGCCTGGCCGGCGTGGCCTTGATCCTGGGTGGCGTGCTGCTGGTGGTGCAGGGCGGGACGGCCCGTGCAGCGGCGGCCCCATGAGTGCCGCAAGCACGCCCTGCTTCAGCGGCGAAGGCCCCGGCCTTGCCCGCGTCAGGCGGGCATGCCCGGCGGCACGGCGGCCGGCCTTGCCGCTGGCGGACGTTCCTGGCGGGCATCTGCCGTGCCGGGCAGGAGCCGGCCCAGCCGGATGACAAAGCAGGCCCCGCCTCCGGCAGCCGGCTGGAAGAACGCGTCGCCTGCGTGCAGCCTGGCAATGCGCCTGACCACGGACAGGCCCAGGCCATGCCCGTTGACGTGCCGGGTGGCGCTTGCGCGTTCATAGGGCTCGAAAACCTGTCCTGCCGCTTCGGGCGCAAGGCCCGGTCCCTGGTCGCTGACGGAAATCAGCAGGTCACCGGACGCATCGCAGCGGGCGGCCAGTGTGATGTCGCCCGCCTTGGCATATTTGATGGCGTTGCCGACAAGGTTGGAGATGGCGATGCGCACCAGGACAGGGTCGCATTGCCATTGCTGCGGGCCGTGTTCCAGATCCAGTTTCAGGCGATGCCGCCGGGACCAGCCGACGAGCTCTGCAGACTCCTCCAGGAGTTCATCCAATGGCGTCTGCTCCAGTTGCAGCCGGAACGCGCCCGCGTCCAGCCGGTCGTTGATCAGGCAGGTGTCCACCAGGGTCATCAGCCGGCGCGAAGCCCTGCGTATCTGCGACGCCTGCTCGATGAGGGAGTCCGCATCCGTCGTCGGGAACGTCTGCAGCTCGGTCGCGGCGCCGTCCACGATGGTGAGTGGGGTGCGGAACTCGTGGTTGATCATGTTGAAGAACTGGCGCTGTTCCAGCCGCATCTCCCGCTCGCTGTGCAAGGCGGTCTGCAGGGCCTGCTGGGCCGTTTGCAGTTGTGCGGTGCGCTGCAGCACCTTGGACTCCAGCTCGCGCTCGGCAGCCTGGGCGCGTGACAGGGCCTGCATCCGCTCACTGCGCAGGGCACGCTCCGCCACCCGCGTGCGGTTGGTCACCGCCATTCCCAGCAGGATGGCCTCGGACACACGCCCGGCAAACCACAGCATCTGTGCCGATGGCAGCGCCACATCCGGCAGCAGGCCCTGGGTTCTCAGCAGGTTCAGGATGCCCAGGGCGGAAGGCACCGCAAACGCCAGCGCGCCCGGCAGGTATTGCCACTGCCTTCGGACCACCAGCAGGTACAGCACGAAGACCGCACCGAACGATGTGGACACCAGGGCCGTGAACACCACGGCACGCGAGATCTGCGGATAGCCACCCAACAGTGCCATGCCCAGTGCGATGGCATTCAGCCAGGCCACCACGCTGAAGAGGTGCGCAGCCCAGATCCAATGGCGGCGGAACTCGAACAATTGGCTGAAAAACACCGTCGCCACCACACAGAAGCTGCAGTAGGCGATGGACAGCGCATGCTGGGGCTGGTCGGCGCCGGGCAGCCACAGGCCTTCGGGCCGGTAACGGAAAGCAGCGTAGGCAAAGCCGGCTGCCAGGAGCGCGGCGCAAAGAATGTAGAGCCTTTCCCTGAGCCAGCACCACAGGATCAGGCTCATCAGCGTGATGGCCAGGGCCGAGCCCGTGTACGCGTACAGCAGCATGGCGGCCGGCGCCATGCTTCTGCCGGGAAAGACCGCAATGCCTTGGGCGGCCTGTGGGTTGGGCAGCAAGCGGACGAGCAGCGCCAGAAGCGCTGCAGCTGCCAGGGCCTGCACCAGGACCTGCATCAGCCATTGCGCTGCAGCACCCGTTGGCCAGTGCCTCCGGCGGCCTTCAGTGGGATTGTCTTGGGTGTGGATCAAGGGTCCGATGGGTTGAAGTGGCGTGCGCCCGTATATGTCCGCCGTGCAGGCTTGCGGGGGGGCCATTGTGCACCGGCGGCCATTGCGGGAAAGCGCTGTCTGCCGTCTGCCAGGTGCCCCAATGCAACAGGCCGCCCCGCTGCGGATAAGCGGGGCGGCCTGTAACGGGCTCCTGGTCTGGATCACGCATCCGGGCGCTGGCGGTAGTCGGCGGGGCTGGGTGAATGGTTTTGCTGCGCCGGTAAGCGTGCTTCCATGCAGACAAGTGTGCGCGCCTGGCCTCAGAAAATGCTGCTTTATTTCTTCAAAACAGGCGTTGCTACAGAAAATTATTCTGCGTCTGCCTGTTTTGCAGTAGATTGCCGGCCATGGATACCCTCGACAGAAAGATTCTTTCCGCCCTGCAGGCCAACGCGCGCGCCAGCCTGCAGGAAATCGGCGCGGCCGTGGGCCTGAGCGCCTCGCCCTGCTGGGCACGCATCAAGAAGCTGGAAGAGGCGGGGGTAATCGAGGGCTATACCGTGCGCCTGAACCCGCTGGCGCTGGGCCTGGGCGATACGGTGCTGGTGCAGGTCACTCTGGACAGCCATTCGGACAACACGCTGGAGAAATTCGGCGAGATGCTGGCGACCATTCCCGAGGTGGTGGAGGCGCATCTGGTCTCGGGCGAGTACGACTACCTGCTGCGCGTCGTCGTCAAGGACACGCGCGACTACGAGCGCCTGCTGCGCGAGAAGCTCTACAAGATCAAGGGCATACGCCACAGCCAGTCCAGCTTTGTGCTGCGCACGCTGAAGAAGGCCGACCTGCCACTGGGGG
>NZ_JADDRN010000042.1:0-35190 GCF_017355445.1 Delftia sp. SD018 | reverse complement strand
CGGCGCACTCATCCGCGTATCCGCACTGTTGGCCTGCCAGTGTGCCCAGGCACGCCCCGTGCTGGCGTCGTAGACCAGCTTGAAGATATGGCTGGGCACATGGACCTTGCCCGGCCCGATGGTGAGCGGCTGGCCGTCGAACACCGGCCCGGTGAACACATAGACATCGCCCTGGGCGCGCTGGGCGTAGCGGCGCGTGTCCTGCTCCACCTTGCTCCAGACGCCGCCGTTGTGGGTCTGGTCCTGCGGAACCATGTTGGCCAGGCTGAAGCTCTGGGCCATGGCTTCGGGCGAGTACATGTCGCCGGCCGGCGCCATGTGTCCGCGCGAGTAGCCGGAGCGGCGGTAGTCGTCCAGCTCGGCGCGCTCGGCGCGGGGCAGGCGGGCATCGGCATAGAACTTGTCGCTGCGCTTGAGGCCCTGGCCCTGGTCCAGCAGTTTGCGGTTCAGGCGCTCCACCACGAAGACGGGCGTCTTGGTCTGGCCGCTGTGCAGCACGGCGAAGGCGCTGAAGCACAGCTCGCGCTGCTGGGGCTGGATCTGCAGGGCAGGGGGCTCGCCACCGGGGAAGAAATCGCGGCAGTGCGAAAAGCCCGTGGCCATGCTGCCGGCAGGCGGGCTGCCGCCACCGGAGGCCGTGCCCGAACCTGTCTCCGGCTGCTTGCGCAGGTGCTCCAGCCCGGGGATGGGCAGGGTGGACAGGAAGGGCGGCTCGGGAAGCTTGGGGTGCCAGTTCGGGTCCAGGCTGCAACTGGCGATCTGGAAGGTGCCCGCTGCCGCCACAAGGGCGGCGAGCATGGAGCGCCACAGTCCGCTGCGGCCGCTGCGGCTGGAGGCTTTCTTCTTGGAGGCGGGGGAGGAACTGCGCTTGCGCGCGGAAGGCTTCTTGTTCTTGACAGTCATTCGGGGGCGGCAGGCGCTGGCCGCTGGGAGGCAAGTCCGCGATGGCGCGGGTTCTGATTCGGGTCCTAGGAATTCTCCTATGTTTCCAGGCCCCCAAATGTGTCCAGATGCCCTGAAAGCGGGCCGCGCATGGCCTGATGTCAGGTCTTGGGCTGGAGGTGGGCAGCCCTTGGTTCGGCAGGCGCGCCGAACCAGCACAGCGCCAGCGCCAGCACCGCGATGCCGCCCAGCGAAAGAAAGGCCGCATCAAAGCCGAAGCGCTGCGCAATCCAGCCCGCCAGTGCCGGGCTGGCGGCCGCGCCCAGGCCCTGCAGCGTCATCACGGCGCCCAGGCCTGCGTTGACGTGGCCGGTGCCGCGCAGCGTCTGCGCGACCAGGCCTGGCAGGGCAACGCCCAGCAGCCCGGCGCCCACGCCGTCGAGCACCTGCACGGGAATCAGCGCCCAGTCCGAATCCCAGGTGGCGGCGACCAGGCCGCGCAGCGGCAGCGACAGCAGGGCCGCCTTGACCAGCAGCCAGTAGCCGCTGCGCTGGGCGTGGCGCCCGGCGAGCAGGGCCATGGGGATCATGACCAGTTGCGCCACGATGATGGTCAGCGCCGTGAAGCCGCTGGGATTGGCATGGCCGCGCGCCACGGCGGCCTGGCCCAGCAGCGGCAGCATGGCGGCATTGCCCAGGTGAAACAGCAGCATGGCCGCGGCCAGCACCCGCAGCGCCGGCGTGCCCGTGAGCACGTGCAGCAGGCCGGGGGCGCAAGGCCCGGCCTGCTCTTGGGGCGGCGTGCCTTGCGGGGTTTCATCCAGCCGCATCAGCGCCAGGCAGCCCAGCGAGGCGCAGCCCATCAGGGCCATGAGCACGAAGACGGAGGGCAGTCCCCAGCGCAGGCCCATGGCCCCCGCCAGTGCGGCCGTGGCCACGTTGCCTGCGTGGTTCCAGGCTTCGTTGATGCCCAGTTGCCGGGGCAGGTCCGCATGGCCGGTGATCTGCAGCGTGATGCCCAGCAGGCAGGGCGCGATCAGGGCCGCGACCACGCCGGTGATGACCTGCGATGCCGCCGTCACGGCCAGCGATGGTGCGATCCAGATGGCCAGGTTGCCCGCCAGCAGCAGGGCGATGGCCGCTGCCAGCAGCCTGCGCTTGCGGCGCGAGGCATCGACCAGCGCGCCCAGCGGCGTGGTGGCCAGCATGCCCGCGATGCCACCCAGGGCCATGACGTAGCCGATATCGTCCAGCCGCCAGCCCTGGGCGAGCAGGAACACGCCCAGGAACGGTCCCAGGCCGTCGCGCACATCGGCCAGGAAGAAGTTGAGCCCCGGCAGCCAGCGCCGCGCATGGTGGTGTGTGCGGTGCATGGAGGCTTCCTTCAGCGCAGGGGGCCCTTGAACACGAAGAAGGCGCCCAGGCAGATGAAGCCGAAGCCCACCAGGTGGTTGAGGGTGAGCTTCTCGCCCAGGTAGAGCACGGAAAAGACGGCGAACACCACCAGCGTGATCACCTCCTGGATGGTCTTGAGCTCGGCCGCGCTGTAGACCTCATGGCCGAGCCGGTTGGCGGGCACGGCAAAGCAGTACTCGGCCAGCGCGATCAGCCAGCTCACCAGGATGACGAGGTACAGCGGCCGGTTCTCGAACTTCAGGTGCCCGTACCAGGCGAAGGTCATGAAGACGTTGGAGATCAGCAGCAGCAGGACGGGGGCGATCTTGGGGGACATGGTGGGGTTCGGTGAAGGCGGGAAAGCAGGAAAGCAGGAAAGCAGAACAGCAGGAAGGGGCAGGAGCCCGCCCGGCCCCGGGGACCGGGCGGTGGTGTCAGCGCGCGCGGTCGTACAGCGGCTGCAGGTCCGACAGGCTGGCACCCATGCTGGTGGCCTCCAGCGAGGTGCCGTGCGCGTTGCGCGTGCCCAGGCCCGAGGCGGCAAACAGCTGCCCCGGCTGCAGCGGCTGCTGCAGCGCATGGGGGGCAAAGCGCACGATGGCACCGTCGGACAGGATGACGCCGTTGGCATCGCCGCGCGGGCCGGTGAGGACCACGTCAATGCGGCCCTGGGCCTGCTGCGTCTGCAGGCCGGCCATGCGCAGGTGCGGCGGCATGGGGCGCGTGCCGTCGCGGGCGGGCGGCTGGTCGTACACGGTCTGGCCGCTGGCCGAGTTCACGATGGCATCCGCCTTGACCGCACCACCGGCTTCGCTGCGGCCGATGATGCGCACCGTGTCGCCCACCTTCACGGCTGCCGTGAGCGCGTCGGACATATGCGGCGGGAACCGGACCACCGTGCCGTCGGTCAGGCGCAGGCCGTCCACCTCTCCATACGGATTGGTCAGCAGCCGGGCGACGGCGCTTTCAAGCACGGCCTGTGCGTGCGGCGCGCCAGGCCCTGCAGGGGCTGAAGGGGCTGAAGGGGCTGCAGGGCCTGAAGAGGCGAAGCCGCCGGGCGGCACGGCATGCGCATTCAATGCGCTGGAACCCAGCCACAGAACGGCGGAGGAAAGAACAAATCGGGACATGAGGGCTCCTTGGTTGGCGATGGACACGCATCCGTCAATGCAAGTGCCATGCCATCAGGAATCTTCATGAAATCAAGGGCTTGCAGTGGATGCTGCGGGCCCGGTGTCCGATGCGGAGACAGCAGGTGTCACCGTATCGGACACATGCGGTGCCGTCCGTGCGTCCGCGCGTCCGTGCGCCCATTGCTGCCTCAGCCCAGCCCGAACTCCGCCAGCTTGCGGTACAGCTGCTGGCGCGACAGTCCCAGGCGGCGCGCAGCCTCGGCACGGTTGCCTGTGGCGGCGGCCAGGGCACGCGTGACCATTTCTCGCTCCAGCTGGGCGACGGCGGCGGCCAGCGGGCCGTTCCAGTCGATGGCGGGCCCGTGCGCCGCGGCAGGCTGCAGGCCGATGTGCTCGGCCCCGATGACCGGCCCGGGGCACAGCAGGGCCGCGCGCTCCATGGCGTTGCGCAGCTCGCGCACGTTGCCGGGCCAGTCGTGCGCCAGCAGCAGGCGCGCGGCGTCGGCACCCAAGCGTTTGGGCGAGGTGCCGCCGCCTTGGCGCAGGAAATGCTCGGCCAGCAGCAGCACGTCGCCCAGGCGCTCGCGCAGCGGCGGCAGGTGCACGGGCACGACCTGGAGCCGGTACCAGAGATCCTCGCGAAAGCGCCCCTGCCTGACGGCGTCCGGCAGGTCGCGGTGCGTGGCCGCGATGATGCGTACGTTCACGGGCAGCGCCCGGCTGGCGCCCACGGGCGTGATCTCGCGCTCCTGCAGCGCCCGGAGGATCTTGGCCTGCGTGGGCAGCGGCATGTCGCCCACTTCATCGAGGAACAGCGTGCCGCCCTGCGCCTCGCGAAAGCGCCCGGCGCGGTCGCTGGCGGCGCCCGTGAAGGCGCCCTTCACATGGCCGAAGAGTTCGCTTTCCATCAGGTCTGCCGGAATGGCCGCGCAGTTGACGGCCACGAAGGGGCGCTCCGCCCGGGCGCTGTTGCGGTGCAGGGCGCGCGCCACCAGTTCCTTGCCCGTGCCGGTCTCGCCCAGCACCAGCACGGTGGCGTCGCTGTCCGCCGCCAGGCCGATGCGCTTGAAGACCTGCCGCATGGCCTCGCTGCCGCTGACCAGCTCGGCTTCATCGCCATCCTGCTCCGGGTTCTGCGCCGGATTCTGTGCGGCGTTCTCGGGGCTGCCGGCCTGGCCGGCACTGAGCAAGGCGCGCTCCAGCACCTCGACCAGCGAGGTTCTGGCAATGGGCTTGGTCAGGTGGTCGAAGGCGCCCAGGCGCATGGCCTCGATGGTGTTGCTGCCGCTGGCATAGGCCGTCAGCATGATGCAGGGCGCCCGCGAGAGGCCGCGGGCCTTGCGCAGGAAGGCCAGCCCGTCCTCGCCGGGCATGCGCAGGTCGACGATGGCCACATCCACCGAACCGCCCTGCAGCACCTGCAGCCCCGTCGCCACCGTGGGCGCCGCGCTGACCGCGTGGCCCAGGTCGCCCAGCATCTCGGCCAGGCTTTCGCGGAAGGCCGTGTCATCGTCAACGATCAGGATGTGGGCCATGGAAATTCCATTTCTATGCGGGTGCCTTGTGTTGTCTTGCCCAGCGCGATGCGGCCGCCATGGGCCAGCACGATTTCGCGCACCAGCGCCAATCCCAGCCCGGTGCCGCCGGGGCGCGCGGTGGTGAAGGGCTCGAACAGCGTGTCGCGCAGCTCGGGCGCAATGCCCGTGCCGTCATCGGCCACCCACAGTTGCAGCGGGCTGTTGCGGTGGGCGCTCCGGTCCGCGCCCAGTTCCACCCGGCCGCCGGCCGCCGTGTGCGCCAGAGCGTTGAGCAGCAGATTGTCCAGCGCCCTGGCCATCTGCACGGGGTCCAGCAGCGGGCGGCGCCCATCCTGCAGGTCCCGGGCAAGGCCCGCGGACACTGCCGTTGCCAGTTGCACACCCCTGGCCTGGACCAGCTCGGCATGTGCCTGCAGCCTTTCGTCCAGCAGCTGCTGCAGGTCCACCGGCTCCGGTTGCACCCGGAAGGGCTGGGTCAAGGCCAGCAGGCTCGATACCAGGTCTTCCAGGCGCGCGGTCTGGGCCAGCACGGCCTCCAGCGCGCCCTGGCTGCGCGCTTCGCGCAGTGGCGCGGGCGCTGCCAGCGCGGTCTCGGCCTTCATGCGCATGGTGCCCAGCGGGTTGCGGATCTCGTGCGCCAGGCCTGCGGACAGCCGGCCCAGGGTGGCCAGCCGTTCGGCGCTGAGCAGTTGCTGCTCCATCTGTGCCGACTGCCGCTGCCAGCGCCGCAGCATTCTGCCCAGCCACAGGCCCGAGACCAGGACCATGCCCAGCAGCAGGCTGACGGCAAGGATGAGGGGGTTGACCACGTCGGCGCTGATCAGGGGAACGCGCATCAGCGTCCAGGCCACCAGGGCGGGCGCATCGGCCTGGGCCGGGCAGGCGGCAAAGACGACCGCCTCGCGCAGGCCGGGGCGCAGGTCGGTCACCAGGCCTGCGCTGTCCCGCGCGCGCTGGGCGGTGGAGGCGATGCGCTCCATCTCCGCACTGGGCGCATCGCGCTTGATGCCCGAGCCGTCGTAGGTGGGAAAGGCATAGGCCACCACGCCGGGGCCCTCGCGCCAGAAGCCGCCTTCCATGCCCGGGCGCTCGCGCAGCGCCAGGTCCAGCACGGCCTGCGCGGCGGACCGGGCCTGTGCGCTGGGCGTGTCCGCCATCAACCCCGCCAGCCCCATGCGCGCGGCCCCGGCCTGCAGTGCGCTGCAGCTGACGCCTGCGGCGTCGCGTGCCCGGGAAACCTGCTGGTCGGTGCCCTGCCGGCTCAGCAGCAGCAGCAGCCACGCCAGCACCAGGGCGACGGCCGAGATGGTGAGCCAGAGGATCACCAGATCCCGTTGGATGGACTTTTGCGGGGACAGGGCCGGCTCCTGAAGTGATGCGCTGGAACATACACCGAAAGGGGGGCTACGCCTGGCAGCCAGGGCCGCTTCGCCCCGCGCGGCCGCTGTGAAAGTAACGCCGTGGCGCGCCGGCGTTACGTGACATCGCCCGTAACGCCGCGAGGTGACATGGCGGCGGCTGTGCATGGGTGTCCAAATAAATCAATAGGTTACAGATGGCTTTGAGTTGGATGAAGACGTCCAGGCCCATGGCACGCTTGTTGCAACAGGATGCAAAAAGCTTGTCGCAGTGTCTGGGAAACCGGGTGCTGCGCCACGCACCCCATCGATCGCTGTCTTTCGGAGGAGAAACCATGGCCGCTGTCTCGTTGTCGTTTGCAGGCGTGCCCCTGCCGCGACTGCGCGCCCACCCGGACAGGGCGCGCAGCAAGCCGTTGAACGTGCCCGCCTCGTTTGCGTCTGCGGCGGTGCCGCGCGCTTCTGGCTTTGCCTCTGCGCGCGAGGCCGGTGATGGAAGCGCGCATGCACAGATGGCACCGGTGGCAATGCTGACGCGCGTGAGCGAGGGCGTGCGCATCGTGCGGCGCAACGATGTGATCGCGGCCCAGGCCGGCGCCGTGCTGCAGCAGGGCGACCGCGTCATCGTGCCCCAGCAGGGCGGCGCGCAGGCCGTGTTCCAGGAGCAGGACGGGCAGGCGCTGCTGGGCAGCTTCGCAGGTGGCACGGACGCCACGCTGGCGTATTTCAGCCGCAAGGCGGATGCCTGCTCGGTGGTCTTTGACCTGGTGGCCGGCCATGTGGACCTGGCGCTGTCGGCCGTGGATGCCGGCGTGCTCGGCGGCGGGCCCACGGGCCGGGGGCGCAGGGCGATCGGATTTCACTGCTATTCACAACCCATTGCAGGCCGTTGAATGAAGGAGCACACCATGCACGACGACATCATCGAAGCTCCGCCCGGCGACACCCCCGTGGACCTGGCCATCTGGCTGTCGCCCCTGCAGACCTGGCGCAGCGTCTACGGCAACGGCTTCTGCGAGGAGGCCATGCGGGTCTGCGTGGAGCGGCTCACGGGCTTGGGCATCGATGCCGAATCGTTGGAGCGTGCGGGCGACACGGTGCTGGTTCGGGGGGTCGATCCCCGCACGATGGCTGACACGGTGCTGCCCGGCAATCAGGCCCGGCATGGCTGGATGCATGCGCTGGAGTCCGCCCTGGTGCGCGACCCGGTGGTGGACGGCGCGCGCCAGGCCTATCTGCGCGCCGAGGTGCAGGCGCTGGGCTGCGTCTCCCTGACGGGCCTGCACGAGATACGCGGCAAGGGCCACGCCACGGCGGGCGTCCAGGACATGGCGGTGCGCAGGATGCACCCCAGGCTGATCAAGGCCTACCAGGCCGACATGCAGTTGGCGGGCCGCCTGCTGGACGATCTGCGGCTGGGCCACCTGGCGCTGGCATTCCAGCCCGTGACGCTGCTGGAGCCCGCAGGCATGACAGGCGGAGGCAGTGGGGCCGGCGCGGGCCGCACGCTCTACCACGAGTGCCTGCTGCGCCGCAGCGTGTTCTCTGCCTACGACAACTATGCCGTGCCCCATGCCATCGAGGCGCTGGAGCGCCTGGGCCTGGCCGCGCGGCTGGACCGCAGCGTGCTGTGGTCGGTGATAGGCGCGCTGGAGATGAAGACCGGCCACAGCCTGGGCTGCAATCTGTCGGCCGCCTCGTTCTGCGACGACGCCTGGTGGGACGGCGTGTTCGACTACCTGGAGGACCGGCCCGAGATCGCCCAGCGCCTGGTGCTGGAGATCACCGAGACCGGCGCCTTCCCCTGCGAGAAGGCCGCTCTGGGCTTGGTGCGGCACCTGCAGATCCTGGGCGTGCGCGTGGCGCTGGACGACATCGTGCCCCGGCGCGGCGGCCTGGACATTCTGGGCAAGCTGCGCGCCAACATCGTCAAGATCGACAAGTCCGTGCTGGACCAGAGCCTGCAGGCCCGGCCTTCGGCCCGGATGATGCAGGGCCTGGTCAGCCTGTGCGCCGACCGGGGCGCCTGCGTGATCGTGGAAGGCATCGAGTCCGCGCAGGGCCTGGAGGCCGTGGCGCTGGCGGGCGCCCATGGCGCGCAGGGCTTCTTCATCGCCCGGCCCTCGCTGCATGGTCTGCTGGACCAGGTGGTGCGCGTGGAAGACGTGCTGGAGGTGCTGGAGGCGACCGAGGTGCAGGACGGCGACGAGCTGGACATGGCCCTGAGCTGGAGCGGCATGGAGCGCATGTCTGCTCTTGTGGCGGCCTCAACCGTGTCTGGTGGAGCCGAGGTGTCGGCCGCCGAGACCGGCATGAGCACGGGATTTTTCCTGCAGGCGCGGGCCTGAGGCCTGGACCTATCCCGCCCCTGGCCCGCGCCTGGCCCGGGCCGGTGCGGCACCTCACTCCAGCATCAGCGGGGCGGCCTTGCGCCGCGCCATGGCCAGGCGGAACAGGTCCATGAAGCGCGGAGCCACGTTGGAGATGTGAAAGCGCTTGCCCGTCTCGCGCGCGGCCCGGCCGTAGCGCTGGCGCCGGGCCGGGTCGTCGCGCAGCTGGCGGATGGCGCCGATCCAGGCGTCGTCGCTGTCGGGCAGCAGCAGGCCGTTGACATCGTTTTGCACCAGCTCCGGCACAAAGCCCCAGTTCGATCCGATCACGCAGCCGCCGCGCGCCAGGATCTCCATCAGGCCCCAGTTGGCCACGCCGTAGCGCAGCGGATAGAGGAACAGGTCCACCGAGGCCAGCGTGCGCGCGAACTCGTCATACGGCAGCTTGCCCGGGAACTCCACCACCTGGGCGGCCGGGTGGATCTGCAGAAGATGGTCGCGGAAACTGGCCACCTTGCCCTGGTAGCGGCGCTCCACCCATTGCTGTTCGTAACCGTAGGTCACGGCCGTGGGGTCGCCCAGGGCGATGAAGCGCATCTGCTGGCCATCGCCCTCGCGCACCAGTCGGTCGACCAGGCGCATGAAGGTCTCGAAGCCCTTGGAGCTGGACAGGTCGCGCGATGAGAAGGCCACGGTGAAGCGCGTGTCCTGGCGCGGCGGCGGCTCGGCCTGCTCGTCGGGCGCCTGGATGTCGAAGCCCTCGAACTGCACGGCCACGCGCTCCTGCAGCAGCGGCGGGAACAGCGAGCGTGCATGGGCGCTGGGCGTGATGGTCAGGTCGCTGCACAGCACCTGGTGGTAGTGCAGCATTTCCATGTTGCGGTCGGCCAGGCGCTGGGACAGGTCGGGCGGGTAGTCGGGCTCGTTGCCGTGCACGCGGTAGCTGGGGAACTCGATGTAGCTGACGATGGCGGCATCGATCTCGCCGTACAGCAGGTTGGGCGCGGCCCACAGCGAGTGGGCGACCACCACGTCGATGCGCTTGCCCTTTTCCTTCTCGAAGGCCTGCAGGCCCTGCAGCAGGCCGCGGCCTATGCGTGCCGAGCGCTCCACCTTGCTGGAGTAGTAGTAGCTTTGCGGGCCGACGATGTCGCCATCGGGCCGGAACGACAGCAGGTGGTCGCACTGGCTGGCGTAGTTCTCGGCGTGGCCGGGCATGGTCATGAACCAGCTGTCGGCCGCGCCGCTGGCGCGAAGGTGGCTGCACAGCAGGCTGTACTGGCTGGGGTAGACGGCGCTGACGAAGATGATGACCGGCTTGTCCTGCATGTTCGTGGAAGTCTCCATAGCGTGGGGGGAAGGGGATGTGTCGGAGGGCGTGCTCAGCCCGGCACGGGCACTTCGGGCTCGCCGTCGCTGATCTGGTATTTGCGCATCTTTTCCCAGAGCACCTTGCGGCTGATGCCCAGGTGCTGGGCCGTGTTCTGGCGCTTCCAGTCGTTGGTGTTGAGCGCCGCGATGATGCGGTTGCGCTCGTCCATGTCCCAGTTGCTGCGGTCGGCCAGCAGGGGCTCGGCGGCGCCCGCGTCCGGCGGGAAGGTGGTGGCCGACAGGGCCTGGGCGTGCTGCAGGATGCGCTGCGTGGCGCCGTCGGCGTTCCAGTCGCGCGTCTGGCGGGCGGCCACGCCGATGCGCTCGGCCAGGTTGCGCAGCTCGCGCACATTGCCGGGGAAGTACATCTGGGCCACGGCGTCGAGGATGAAGAAGGGCGCCTCGCCCAGCTCCTTCATCGTGGCCTCGCCCACCACCTTGCGCAGGATGGCGTGGAAGATGGCCAGCTTGTCGGCCTCGCCGCGCTCCTCCAGGCTGGGTATCTGCAGCTCGATCACGGCCAGGCGGAAGAACAGGTCGGCCCGGAAGCGCCCCTCGCGCACCAGCCCGCGCAGCGGCTTGTTGGTGGCCGCCACCAGCCGGAAGTCCAGCCGCACGGCGGCGGCCGAGCCCAGCCGCGTGATGGCGCGCTCTTCCAGCACGCGCAGCAGCTTGACCTGCTGGTACAGCGGCAGGTCCGCGATCTCGTCCAGGAACAGCGTGCCGCCGTTGGCCTGCTCCAGATAGCCCTTGTGGGCATTCACCGCGCCCGTGAACGAGCCCTTGGCGTGGCCGAAGAACAGGGACTCGAACAGCCCGTCCGGGATGGCGCCGCAGTTGACCACCACGAAGGGGCCCTGGCCGTAGCGGTTGTTGCGCTCGTGCAGCCGCTCGGCAATGCGCTCCTTGCCCACGCCGGTCTCGCCGATGATGAGCACGCTGTGCTCGCAGTCGGCAAAGGTGTCCACGTCGCGCAGCAGGCGCTGCATGCAGTCGGCCACGGCGATGATGTCCTCCGAGCGCTGCACCTGGCGCTGGTTGCTCTGCATGCGCCGCAGGATGCGCACCAGCATGGCCCGCAGCTCGGCCCCCGTGAAGTCGAAGGGCAGCACATGCGAGTACTCCATGGCATAGGTGCCGGCGTTGGCGTCGCGCTGCTTGGCGCTGACCCACAGCACGGGCATGCCGAAGGTGCCCTCCACGCCCTGGCGCGTGAAGCGCGCGCCCTCCAGCACCGAGACGCTGACCACGGCAATCGCATTGCCCAGCTCGCTGGTGTCGGCGGGCAGGGTCAGCCCGTCGGCGCGCACCACGTCCACGCCCAGGTTGAGCACGCAGCGCTCCACCCGCTCGGCGATATCGGCCTGGCCTTCCCAGACATAGATGACGAGCTCGTCCAGATTCACGTTGCATTCCCTCGTTGTCGATTCATGGATTGGATGGCCTTGCCTGCCGTTCAGAAAACCAGTTGCGCCGTGTCGCAGCCGATGGACAGGGCCTTGATGTCGGTGCGGCCCACCTCCAGCCCCAGCGTGTCCTTGAGCACGCTGGTCAGCAGCGTGCCCACGCCGTTGAGGATGGGCTTGAGCACGGTGGTGACCAGCGGCTTGAGCAGAGTGCACAGGGCGCCGGTGCAGGTGAGGTTGTTGTCGCGATTGAGCAGGGACTGGATTTCGGGGCTGTTGGGGTTGATCGCGTACAGGTACTGCGGGTGCGAGGTCAGCAGCTTGGTCACGTTGTTCTTGACGCAGCCATTCCAGTTGAGCAGCGAGCTGAGCAGGCCCGCGCAGCTCTGGTAGCCGTTGTCGTAGGTGGAGATGCCCAGCACATCCAGCAGGCCGCCGGGCACGCTGGTGTAGGAGTTGAGGGCGGCCGAGAACGTGCCGCTGTTCCAGGTGGAGGACGGGCAGGCCACCAGCAGGCAGGACTTGGCGATGGCGTTGTTGAACGTGAAGTTGGACGTGAGCAGCGGCGGCATGTAGTCCTTGTCGCCGGCCACGCCGCGCCCGCTGAGCAGCAGGTTGGTGAGGCTGGTCACGTTGTAGAGCCCGTTCACCATGGAGGCGTCCAGGTAGGAGCCCAGCAGGCGCGTGGTGATGTCGGTGGGCGTGCTGTTCGGTGGCTGCAGCAGGCCGCTGAGCAGGTTGAGCAGTCCCGTGACGATGTTGTTGACCGTGTCGCCCAGCGCCAGCTGGTTCACCTGCGTGGAGCGGTTGGTCTTGGACCAGTTGGGGTCGGCCGGGTCTTCGTAGCCCGGCTCCATGCCCAGGCCCGTGGTGGAGTCCGTGTACTCCAGCGCCGGCACCCACAGCTTGCCGTTCAGCACGGGCAGGTGCAGCAGGGTGATGAGCTGCTCATTTTGCATGCCCTTCTCGCAGCTTTGCTTGTTGTTGGGGTCCATCTTGCCCACACAGGCGTTGAGGATGGAGGACTTGACCGACAGGTCCATGGTCTGCGGGCTGGCGCTGCACTGCAGCGCGGTCAGCGTGCCCGTGGCGTTGGTGATGTCCACGGCAATGGGCAGCTTGACCTGGGTGCCAAGGATGTCCTTGACCAGCCATTTGAGTGCGCCGCCCAGCAGCTGGTCGGTGTCCACGTTCAGGTTCAGGCGGATCTGCGCGCTGTAGCCCTGCGTGCCGACGGGGCCCACGGCAATGGTGGGCGGCTGCACGATGGTCAGCTGGCCCTTGATGAGCCCGGCCACATCCAGCTGGTTGGCCTGCAGCGCGTGGCCGTTGGCGCCGATGGCAATGGCCGTCTTCAACAGGTCGCCAATGCCCAGCTGCACATCCATGGCCGCGTTCAGCGGATCGGTGCGGCCGGCGCCCAGGAAGGCGAACAGGCCCTTCTGGTCATCCAGGCTGCCCAGCGGGATCTTGATGGTGCTCAGGCCCGCGTTGATGATCTGGGTCTTGAGCGCATTGAGCTGCACGGCCAGCGCGTTGTCGGTGATGGCGCTGATGGAGGCGTCGATCACGTTCAGCAGGGTGACGCTGGCGATGTTGGCCAGGCCCTCGGGCGACAGCGCGCGCAGCTGCTCTATGCCCAGGTTCACGCCCAGGGCCTTGAGCAGGCCGGCCGGGCTGATCTTGGCATCGGCCAGGCCCTTGGAGTCCAGCAAGGTCAGCATGCCCACGTCCAGCCCCACCAGGCCCAGCAGCCCGCCCAGCGGCGTGTCCTTGTTGAAGCGCAGCAGCTGCGAGCCCACCTGGAAGGACGCCACCGAGTCGTTGCGCATGGCAATGGCCTCGGCCACCACGGCACGGCTCCAGGGCCCGGGAAAGATGGTGGGCGAGGTGCCGCCCACCGTCACGCGCGCCGCGTTGAGCGGGCCGGAGCTGGCGTCGAAGAAGCGGCCGCCGCTCGATTGGCGCGCCGGGTCCGCCGGGTTCCAGTTGCCGCAGCTGACCACGGTCTGGGTGCTGTTGCGGGTCAGTGGAACCGGCCAGTTGGCCGTGATGCTGTCCTCGCCCGCCGTCACGCAGGCAGCGCGGTTGCTGCGCTCGGCATTGATGGCCTGGGCCGCCTGGGTGGCCGCCAGATCGGCAATGCGCTGCAGGTCGCGCTTGGCGTAGTACATGTAGCCCAGGTCCACGACGCCGAGCAACAGGAACAGCACCGAGCCCAGCAGGGCGAACTGCACGAGCAGGCCGCCGCCTTGCCGGCGCCCTTGTCGGCGCCCTTGCCGGCGCGTTCGGGGGCGGTGTGCGGATGCGGGGAGGTGGGTGAGCATGCTCTGGTCCTCCTGTCTAGCTGCCGGGCGCAAGCCTGATCAGGCTGCGGGACTCCAGGCGCGTGGGTTCGCCCAAGGTCTGGCTGCCCACCTGCAGGCCCTGGCCCAGCACGGGGGGAAGCATGTACACCACGCTCAGCGTGGCCTGGGAAGTGCCCCAGTCGATCTGTATCTGGGTGGGCGCCGTGCCCGCTGGAATGCCGCTGGCCGCCAGGCTCTGGTTCACCACATCGCTGGTGGCCTGCAGGATGTTGGCGCGTTCGGCCGGCTTGGCCGGGTTGTAGCCCGCCATCCCGCCAAAGGCCAGATGCTGGACCATGCGCGCGCCATCGCCCGTGGCACGCGCCAGCGACTGCTGTGCCTGCAGCACGCGCCAGTACACGAACATGCCCATCAGCAGCATCACCATCACCCCGGCGATCAGCGCGAACTCCACCGCCGCCACGCCACGCTGCCGCCTGCGCAGCCCTGCCGCGAAGGTATCGCCGGTGTCCTGCATGAACTCGGCCGATGCAGCAGGGCGTGCCCCACGCACGGCATGCCCCAACCCAGGGACACCGAGGAAGGGCCGACCCGCCCCGAGGGTGTCGCCGGTGGCCCGTATGCCCCCCTCCCGCGAAGCGAGAGAGGGGGAAGGCGCGAAGCGACTCAGGCGGAGCTTCATAGCCCCCCCCTGTCCACCATGATGTTGGCGCTGGCCGTCAACGTGGTGGGCATGACCAGGCCGAAGCCCGGCAGGGCGGGCGCTATCGGGCTGGTTCCATAAGGGATGGTGAAGCCCACGCGCACCATGCAGCGTTCGGCAACCAGCACGCCGCAGGTCAGCGTGGCCGAGCACAGTTCGCTGTTCTGCAGCCTGCAGATGCGCACGTCGATGCTGCCAGCCGTGGGCCGGAGGTCGGCGGGCAGCCAGTCGAGCCGCTGCTGCACCAGGCTGCGGGCCGCGTCCAGGCGGGCGCTGCGGCTGGTCTGGTAGCGCAGCGTGGCCCGCGCGGCGTCTTCGGCGGCGGCCTGCATGGATTCGCGCACCAGGAACGCCAGCCCGTAGCTGATGCAGGCATACAGCAGGGCAAAGAACACCGGGAAGATGATGGCCCACTCCAGCGCATACACCCCCCGCTGCCGCAGGCTGGCAGATCGGTGGGAGCGGTGAGCGCGGGGTTGGCGCCGGGTCATGGTCGTTCCTGCAAGCCGTGGCCGGGGCCGGCCTCAGTTCTTGCCGCCGGCTTCGACGCCGGTCTTGTACAGGGCGGGGATTTCCGTCTCGAAGCTCTTGAGGTAGCGCGCATAGCTGCGCCGCGCCTGCTCGCCCGCGATGGGGCGCGCACGCTGGCCCGGCTGGCTGTGCTGCATTTCCAGCAGCCGCAGGGTGCCCCCGCCGATGTCGATCTCGCGCCGGGGCTGGTACATCACGGTTCCATCGGGGTTGGTGTAGAGCGTGTAGCCGACCAGGATGGAGTCGGTGGAGGGCTCGGCGAACACATGGGGCCGTGCATCCACCTGCTCGGGCGGGCTCTGCACTTCGCCGAAGGCCTGGGCATGCAGCGCGGCCGTGGGAAGCAGGGCCAGGCCGGCGGCCAGCAGCCAGGGGGCCAGAGCGTTGGCGACTGCAGTGCGGCGCGGCGGGTCCATGCGGTATGTGTCTGGCATGTCGTGCTCCTCAAAGTGGCGAGGCCGGTGCTGCGCCTGCGGCTCCGGGCGGCTCGGAAAGAAGAATGCGCCGGGTGATGCCGGCCGGCAGGGTCTCGGGCAGGGCCTCGGTGGCGCGTGCTTCGGGGCGGGTGCCCAGGGTCGGCACAGGGGGCAGCACAGGGGCGCTGGACACAGCGGCACCGGCACCGACCTCTGCAGGCAGGCTGTCGCCGCGCAGGCGCACGGCATCGCGCACGCTGGTCAGCTGTGCCTGCAGGGTCTGCAGCGAGGTCTGGTCGATCATGGGCAGGGCGCCCTTGGCCTGGGGCTGGGCCAGCTGGCGCAGCAGCTGCGACGCCTGGGCCTGGTTGCCGCTGGCCAGCCAGAACAGCGCCATGTTCAGCTGCACCCGCGCGTTGGCCGGGGCGAGTTGCGAGGCCTGCATGATGGGCATCTGCGCGGCGGCCAGCCGGCCGTCGAGCATGTGGGCGTAGGCCAGGTCACTGAGCACGTTGGCGTCGATGGGGTTGAGCTGGCGCGCCTTGTCCAGCTGCTCCACGGCCTGGCCATACTGGCCCTGGCTTGCGTACAGCAGGCCCAGGCCGCGCCGCGCCCGCGCCGTGGTGGCGCCCTGCAGCAGCGCCAGGTAGGCCTGCCGGGCCTGCTCGACCTGGCCGGTGTTGCGCAGCGCGTCGGCCCGCATCAGGCGCGACTCCGGGTTCACGCCGTACTGCTGCTCGAAGGCTTCGGTGTGCGCCAGCGAGGCATACCACTGGCCCGCCTGCTGCATCTGCGTGATCAGGTCCAGATAGGTCTGGGCGTTGTCCACCTGGGTGGCCTGCTGGGCGTTCTGCAATTGCTGCTGGGCCTGGGCGGCGGTTTCCTGCTGCGCGGAAGGGGCGCCGTAGCCCTGCGGTCCCTTGCTGGCGCAGCCGGCCAGGGTCAAGGCCAGGGTCGCCAGGGCTGCCAGGGCTGCCAGGGTTGCAAGGGGTGCCGGCGCTGGCGTCCGCCCTGCGCGGGTGTTTTCCTGGTGTCGCATGCCTAGCGTCCTCCCATGGTGGTCAATGCCCTGATCACGGCCAGGAAGCCGGGGCCCGCCGTGATGACGAGCAGGGCGGGCAGCAGCGTGAGGACCATGACGCCCGTCATCTTGACGGTGATGGAACCTATCTTTTCCTTGAAGCTGGCCTGGCGCTTTTCGCGCAGCCGGATGCTGAATTCCCGCAGCGGCTCCTGCACGGCGCCGCCATGCTTGTCCACTTGCACCAGCAGATTGACGATGGCGCTCATGTCGTCGTCGGCGCTCATGTTGACCATGCGCTGGAAGGATTGCTCGCGCGTGCGCCCGGTGTTGTAGAGCTGGTTGGCCAGGGCCAGCTCGCCGCTGATGACGCGCAGCACGCTCTTGAATTCCGAGGCCAGGATCTGCAGGCTCTGGTCCACGCTCAGGCCCACGCCCTGCAGCAGCCGCAGCAGGTCCACGAACAGCGGCAGTTCCTCGACCACCTGCTCGCGCCGGCCCTTGGCCCGCGAGCGCAGAAACCATTTGGGAAGCATGAGCCCCAGGCTCACCCCGAGAAAGCCGTAGATCAGCGCCGCGTTTTCGCCGGGGCGCAGCACACCCAGCGCCAGCAGGGGCAGGAGCACGCACAGCACCATGCGGCTGGCCACATAGGCCATGCTGCCGTTGCGCGTGCCCACGCCGGCCTGGTCCAGCAGCTTGCGGTCCTCATCGGCCAGCAAGGCCTTGGCCACGCCCCATTGCAGCCAGGCCGGGGGCGGGAGGTTGGCGGCCACCGCCTGTGGCGAATCGGAGGAACGCACGTTGATGGACAGCGGGTTGAGCAGCTGCGCGTCGTTGGCCTGCAGGGCGCTCTTCGTGGCGGCCTTCGGGGTCGATGCGGTATCGCGCGCCTGCAATATCCTGGCGACCTGGCTGGAGGCACGGGCCGAGCGCCACAGCTTCCACACCAGGGCGCAGGCCCACAGCACCAGTCCCAGCGCGCCCAGGCTGATGCTGGCGATCCACAGTTGCTGCGGGGTCATGCGTGGCTCCTTGCGCAGACGGATGGGTGGGCCTGTACCTGTGCCTGTGCCTGTGCTGTCATGGGTTCACCTCAGCTTGGCCAGCCGGTAGAGAAGAAAGGCGCCCAGGGCCTCCAGGGCGGCGGCGACCAGGACCATGGTCTGGCCGCTGTCGTCGTTCCACATGCGCATGAAGTAGCCGCGGTTGATCACCATGATCAGCGCCCCCACCACCAGGGGCAGCAGGGCCAGCACCCAGGCCGACATGCGGATCTCGGAGGACAGCGCATGCAGCTCGCGCTCGGCGGACTGGCGGTCGCGGATGTAGGCCGAGACACGCTCCAGCACCAGGTCGGCGCGGCCGCCATAGCGCACGCTCATGCGGAACACGGCGGCCAGCAGGCCGAATTCGGGCAGGCGCCAGTTGCGCTCCAGCTGGCCCATGGCCTGCCCCAGGTCGGGCGATGCGCTGAGCATGGCCGCCGCCTGCTGCAGCGCGTCGCCCAGCGGATCGGGGACGTTGTTCAGCGCCATCTGGAAGGCCGCGTGGGGCGAGTTGCCGATGGAGATCAGGCGGACCATGTTGTCCAGGAAGCCGGGCAGTTGCTGCAGCAGTCTTTCGCGGCGCTTGGCCTGCCGCCGCCAGATGCCGAAGGCCAGCACCACGGCATACAGCACGGCCACCACCAGCCCCGCGGCAGCGCCTGCCTGGCTGGTCGCCAGCAAGGCCAGCACCAGGCCGGTGATGGCGAACAGGGCCAGGGTGTTGGACGAGATTCCCCAGGACTGGACGCCCAGCCGCTGGGCCAGCCACTGCACGGCAGCGGGTGAGGGCGCGGACTGCGCCGCGGGGGCGCGGAAGGCGGGCTCGGCCATGGGCGGGGAGGGCGAGATCACCTCCCGGTGGCCGTCCACGCTGCGCTTCATGTGCAGGTTGATCGACTGCTCATGCTCCTTGCGGCGCCCGCGCATGATCACCCACAGCGCCAGGGCCAGCAGCAGGCAGGCCAGCGCGCCGAGGATGAGGACGGCGGGTGCCAGGCCTGTCATCGCACGCCTCCGTGGCCGGTCTGCTGCTGCATGCGCCACCAGCTCAGCAGCTTGGGCGAGTGCGGCGAGATGCCCAGCGACACCCACTGGTCGATCTCCTGCCCGTCAGGGCCCACCTGGGGCTCGTAGCGGTACAGCTCCTGCATGGAGATCATGTTGTCCGTCATGCCCGTGACCTCGGTCAGCGACAGCAGGCGGCGGCGGCCGTTGGACAGGCGGCCGATCTGCACGATGAAGTCCACGGCATTGGCGATCTGGCGGCGCAGGCTGACCTCGCTGCCCTGAAAGCCCGCGAAGCCGGCCAGCATTTCGGCGCGGTACAGGCATTCGCGCGGGGAGCTGGCGTGGATGGTGCCCATGGAGCCGTCGTGGCCGGTGTTCATGGCCTGCAGCAGCTCCAGCACCTCGCCGCCGCGCACCTCGCCGACGATGATGCGGTCGGGCCGCATGCGCAGGCTGTTGCGCAGCAGGTCGCGGATGCTGACGTGGCCCGAGCCGTCAAAGCCGCCGGGGCGGCTTTCCAGCCGCACCACGTGGTTGTGGTTGAGGGCCAGCTCGGCCGTGTCCTCGATGGAGACGATGCGCTCGCTGCCCGGGATGAAGCTGGCCAGCGCATTGAGCAGGGATGTCTTGCCCGAGCTGGTGCCGCCGCTGACCAGGATGTTGCAGCGCGCCTGCACGGCCATCTCCAGGATGCGGCAGATGTCCTGGTTGAAGGTGCCCAGCTGCACCAGTTCGGGCGGTGTCAGCGGGTCCTTGCGGAACTTGCGGATGGAGACCGAGGGGCCGTCGATGGACAGCGGCTCGATGATGACGTTGATGCGCCCGCCATCGGGCAGGCGGGCATCGACCATGGGGCTGGACTCGTCCAGGCGCCGGCCCAGCGGCGCCAGGATGCGGCGCACGATGCGCAGCACATGCTCGTCGTCCTTGAAGTGCAGCGTCTCGCGCTGCAGCACGCCGCCGCGCGAGACGTAGATGTTGCCGTGGCCGTTGATGAGGATGTCCTCGACCAGCGGGTCTTCCAGCAGCGGCTGCAGCGGCCCCAGTCCCGTGAGCTCGCGCGTGAGGGCGCGCGCCACCTGCAGCGCCTCCTGCTCGTTGACGGGCACGGAGTGCAGGCGGATGAAGCTGTCCAGCTCCATCAGCACGAACTGCGCGATGGCGGCCTGCGACCAACGGCCGAACTCGGCACCCAGCTCCTCGATGCGGCTGAGCAGGTGCTCGTGCGTGCGGTTCTTCAGGTCGAGGAACAGCGCGCTTCGCTCGAACTCGCTGGCCTGGGCGTCGGCCAGATGGGAATAAGCCGTGGTCGTCATGGTGCGTTCAGCTTCTTGTTCGGTGGAAGAAACGGTTCAGGCCCCGGGCGGGCGCGGCCTGATCGCCCGCATGGGCCTGGTGGTGGGTGGTGATCAGCAAGGTGGCGAGCTTGTCCACGGCCTGCACATAGGGCTCGCGCTGCAGCCGGCTGGGCAGCAGCTGGCCCTGGTTGACGGCCTGGACCAGTTCGCGCCGGCGCTCGGGAATGGTGGCCAGCAGCGGCAGCTGCAGTTGCCTGGCGATCTGCGGGGCCTCCAGCTCCAGCTGGCTGTCGTGCCGGCTGACGATGAGCTGCACGCGCTCGCGATCGACCTTTTGCTCGTCGAGCTGGCGCAGCAGCTCGGTGGTGGAGACCACGCTGGCCACGCTCTGGTCGCAGACCACCCAGATCTGGCTGGCGCGCAGCGCCACGCGCATGGCCAGCTGCGTGGGCACGACGGCCCCCAGGTCGGCCACGATGTGGCGGAAGTACTGGCGCAGGCGCAGCAGCAGCGCGTCGGCATCGGCATAGGAGACGTCGCGCAGTCGGGCGGGCTGGCGCGGCAGCGTGAGCAGGCGCAGGCCGCTTTCATGGCGGGCCAGTCCCGTCGATGCCAGGCGCCGGTCGAAGCGGCGCAGGTTGTTGACGGCCTCGATGAAGTCGAAGTCGCCCAGCGTGCCCAGGTACAGCCCGCAGTCGCCGCTGGGAAAGCCCAGGTCGATGAGCAGTCCGTCCAGCGTCTCGTTGCTGATCTCGCGGGGCGTGGCGTCCTTGCCCGGCACGGCCGTCGTGCCATGCAGGCGCTTTTGCAGGTACCAGGCCAGGTGCGATGCCATGAGGCTGCTGCCCAGGCCGGCGCGGGCCGACATGATGGCGGTCAGCGGCGCGTTGGGCATGCCCGAGGCCGACGGGGGCACGCGCTTGATCAGATCGATCACCGTCTGGTGCGCGGCCTGCACGGGGCCGTCCACGTCGAGGAAGTCCTGTACCCCGGCGCGCAGCGCGGCCAGCATGCACTGCGGGTACTTGGTGCGGCCCACGGCCAGGCAGGGCAGGTGGGGGTGGGAGATGTGCAGCTGGGAGGCCAGGTGGGCCGCCTCGTCGGTGGACAGCGGGTCGAAATGCACGAGCACGGCATGCGGCATGTAGCGCTGCACCTGCTCGGTGACGTTGTCCTGGAACCGCGCCACATGCAGCCGTGCGCCGTCCAGCATGTGCTGCAGCCAGGCCTGGGCCAGCGAGCTTTCGGGGGTGCCTGCGTGGATGAAGAGCAGCTCCACCTGCAGGTCGTTGTCGAGCGGCTGCGGCGTCGGGCGGGGAGCGGCGGGCGCGGGCATCCTGTCCAGCGGTGACTTGTCCTGCGCGAGCGCATCGGTGCCGGGCTGCGGCTTGCCGGCCAGCGAGGCCGAGGAACGCAGCCCCAGCAGGGTCTCCAGCGAGGTGGGTGAGCCGATGGCCGGCGAGCCTGTGGCGTCCACAGGCGAATCGGTTGCGGTGGGCTTGCTTGTCATGTCGTCAGTACGAGAAGCCGGGTACGGCGGTCTGGGTGCTCATTCCGCCGGCGAGGTAGGGCAGCCAGACCTTGCCGGCGTTGCGCTGCTCGGATTGCGCACCGGGCAGCAGGGCTTCGAGATTGGTGCTGGCGGGAAGCGGGTGGACCAGGCGCGGGGTGACGATGATCACCAGCTCGGACTCTTCCTGCGTGTAGTTGAGGTTCTTGAAGAAGGTGCCCAGGATGGGCAGATCGCCCAGCACCGGCACCTTGCTGACGTTGGAGGTGGTGGCACGGCTGACCAGCCCGCCGATGACGAAGCTCTCGCCATCGGCCAGCTCCACCGAGGTGTCGGCGCGGCGCGTGCGGATGGCGGGCACGGTGACGCCGCTGATGGTCACGCCGCTGTTGAAGTCCAGGTCGCTGGCCTCGGGCGAGACCTTCAGGGCGATGCGATCGTCAGACAGGATGGTGGGCGTCAACTGCAGCTTGATGCCGAATTCCTTGTACTGGATGGCGATGTTGCCGTCGCGCGCGGGCACCGGGATCGGCAGCTCGCCGCCGGCCAGGAAGCTGGCGTTCTGGCCGGTCTGGGCCAGCAGGGTCGGCCGGGCCAGCACGCGCGCCATGCCGTTGCCTTCGAGGATGCTCAGTTGCGTGACGATGCCGGCGCCGCTGAAGGCCTTGCCGAAGGTCATCACCAGGCTCATGGCGCTGGCAATGGCCGACGAGGTGTTGTTGGACACGCCGCCCGAGCCCGTGCCTCCCGTGCCGCCCGAGCCGGTATTGCCCGTTCCCGTCCCTGTCCCCGTGCCGTTGGTATTGGTGCTGATGCTGCCCACCACGCCGGGGCTGAAGCTGCCGAAGCTGAAGCCCTGGTTGTTGCGCCCGCCGCTGTAGATGTTGACGCCGATGCGCTTCATCGCGGATTTCTTGAACTCCACCACCTGCACGTCCACCTGGACGGTGTTGCTCTTGACGTCGATCTGCGCGTTGTCCACCAGCAGCGTCTGGGCGGGCGCGTACTGGCGCAGTTCGGCCACGGCCTGGGCATGTTCTGGAACCGAGGTCAGGCGCTTTTCCAGCAGCAGGTGCTGGCCGCGGACCTGGACCTCCCAGCGTTGGGGCGCGCCACCTTTCTGGGGCCACACCACCAACGTGGTGCTGCCCTGGGCCTTGGGCGTGAGCAGCAGCTCGGTGCCGCCGGAGCCAGAGCCGGAGCCGGCACTGGCTCCGGAGCCCGGCGTGGCGCGCAGCAGTTTCACGTCCAGCACATTGGGGTCGCCCACGGCGATGCGGCCCGGGATACTGGCCAGCGGCATCAGGTGCTGGCGTCCGGCCACCAGCTGCAGGGAATCGCCAGAGGGCATGTCCCCGGCGCCGGGGGCGTGCATGCCTTGGACGGCAGCGGTGTCCGCAGGCGCCGACACCGCTGGCGGCAATGCCAGCAAGGCCATGCTGCCGCACAGTGTCCAGACCGCGCGCTGCAGCGGTGTTGCTCCGGCCGTCGAGATGTTCTTGCACTTCATGGCATCTCCCTCTTGTTGTGTGTTTTCAGTAGTTCACCATCTGCACCGCGGCTCCGTTGTGCAGCTCCACGGTGCGTTCGCGCGGGGCCCGCTGCGGCGGCGGCCGCACGGCGGGTGCGAAGGCCGTCATGGGCTGGGCGGCAGGCTTGCGGATGTTTTTGGCGTCGGCGCCGGTGGCCAGGTCCTGCATGCGCAGGCCGGCGAAGGCGCGGTCTGCACCCTCCAATGCCTGGTCTTTCCGGAGGCGACCCGGCACCGGCTGCAGTGCGCCGGGCAGGGCGGCGAAGAGCTTGGGATCGGGCACGGACAGGTCGTCCGGGTTGCGCAGCGCCAGGGTGAGCTGGCCGAATTTCTCGGCCAGCGTGAGGCGCTCCACATCGTCCAGCGGCACGGCCAGCACGGCCGATTGCACGTTCTCAGGGCGCTGGCCGGTCTGATCCGCAGCGCTGGCGCGGCGCAGCGACGAGCCTGCCGATTCCTTGTCCTGCTGCGCCTGGCGCTGGACGGCCGGCATGGGTGGGCGTTCCACGCTGCCGGAGCCGTAGGCCAGCACGCGGCTGCGCGCCAGCAGCAGCCGGGTCTGCGCGTCCACGGGGGCCTGGTCGGACTTGCCGTCCAGCGTGAAGTAGACATCCACGAAGTCGCCGGGGCGCACATGGTGGCCCGCGGCCATCTGCTCCCGGATGGCAATCGCCAGGGCGCGCTGTCCCGGCTCCAGCTGCAGCGCCAGGCCGCTGAGCAGTTGCTGCTCGAACAGCGGGGTGCCCGGGGTGAGCGCCATCAGCGTGGTGCGGCCCAGCACGTCGTCGGTCGCGGCAAAGCTGCCGGGTACGGGGGCGGGCAGCTGGGCCAGCTTCACATCCTCGCTGCCGATGCGCTGGCCTGCGGCAATGGCCTGGGCCACGACCACGACGGCATGCTGCGGCACGGGCTCGGGGGCCGGCTGCGCCGAGGCGGCCGGCGAGGGCTGGGCCACGGGGCGTGCGGGCTGGCTGCCCAGCAGCCAGGCAAGGCCTGCGAGCACGATGGCCAACCCAACCAGCAGTCCGGCAAGAATCTTGGTGAGGTTCATGGCTGGGGCTCCTGGTGCAAGTGGGTGGCGACGGTGTTCAGGCATGGGGGCTGCCCTGGCGCTTTCCTGCCATGGCGCAGAGGGTCCGCCAGGGCAGGAAAGCGTCCGGATAGCGCACAGCGGCGGCTTGCGGCGGGGCCGGGCCGTGTGGTGCGTGGCGAGGGGAAAGCGATCTGCATGGGCATCTCCCGTTCAGGCAAGCGGCTGGCTGTGGCGCCAGGCCAGGGCGATGGCCGCAATGGCCATGTAGCCGGCATAGGGAATGGAGCGCTGGGGCTGGCGCGGTCCATCGGTGGCGCCTGCGGGCTGAGACGCAGCGCCCAGCGGTGCCAGGCGGGCCGCCCAGGCCAGGGGCAGCCGGGCCTGCAGCCACAGGCCGGTGGGGCTGTGGCTCAGGTGGCGCAATGACAGCACCAGAAGGCCGTGCAGGCCGGCCAGCAGGCTGCCGCCAGTCCAGATCAGCAGCAGGTCGAAGCTCAGCCCGAACCACAGCCCTGCGACCGCGCCGAACTTGACGTCGCCCGCTCCCATCCAGCGCAGTGCATAGAAAGGAAGCAGCACGACAAACCCCGCCAGCAGTCCGGCCAGCGCGTTCCAGGCCGAGACCTGGAACGGCTGCGCCCCACTGGCCAGCGCCGCCGCGCCTGTGGCCAGGCCGAGCAGCACCATCCAGTTGCGCACGCGCCGGATGCGCAGATCCATGACCGCAATCGTTGCGAGCCATGTGATGCAGACGCACAGCCATAGCGAGGCCCACTCCATCTTCAGGGGGCAAGTCCGTTGAGCTTGGTGGCAAGCCGGCTGAACAGTCCGTTCAGATCGGTACCCAGCGCGGTGGCGCCCACGACGATGCCCACGGCAATCAGGCCGGCAATCAGCCCGTATTCGATGGCGGTGGCGCCTTCCTCGTCTTTCCAGAAGTTCTTGATCATTTCGGTCATGGCATGGTCCTTTCGGTTTGCAAAATGCCTTGGCGCCGGGGGCGGAGGCAAGCCCCGCCCGAGCCCGGCCAGATCGCGCCGGAGCCGGCGCTCAGGGAACGAAGCCGGTGAGCTTGGTGGCGATCCGGGTGAACAGCCCATTCAGATTGGTGCCGAGCGCGGTGGCGCCCACCACGATCCCCACGGCGATGAGGCCGGCGATCAAGCCGTACTCGATGGCGGTGGCGCCTTCTTCGTCTTTCCAGAAGTTCTTGATGATGTCGGTCATGGCATCGTCCTTTCGGTTGCAAAAGCCCATCGTTGTCGATGGCGGCGGCTGGCGATGGGCAGAAGCCGGCCGCTGCACGGGAAACCTCACCTGCCGCTTCTCACTTCACCACTGCTGTCGCGAGGCGGTGGTTGGAAAAGCGTCTGAAACGGGGCGCAACTGCTGCTCAAGGCGCAGCTGTATTCGTTGGGGCATGGCGCTGGCGGACAGGGTGGCCACGGCAGCGTCCTGGGGTTCGGGGCGGATGCGCGAGGGCGCAGGGCCGGGTTGGATGTCGGGCGCAGGGCCGGGCGCGTTCCCGGGCTCGTCCATGGGGGCAGTGCCTGGCGCACCACCACCTGCCGGAATCGGTTTTTGCGGGGTGAACAGCGCGTTCAGCCAATGGTCGGGCGGGTCCTGGGGCAGGAGGCGGCCGGTGGTGCGTGCCAGGCGCAGTTCGTTGATGCGCTGGTCGTAGATGGCGTCGGCCTCGTCCAGCAGCAGGCGCTGCATGTCCAGCTGGGCGTCCAGCACCTGGGCCAGGCTGCCGCGCCCGACTTCGAGCAGGCGGCGGCGCCCTTCGAAGGCGGCACGCGCCTCGCGCACGGCGTCGGCCAGCTGGCTTTCGCGCTGGCGGCCGGACTGGGTGCGTCCCCAGGCGGCGGAGGCGGTTTCGCGCACCTGGCGGCGCACGGTTTCCTGCTGCGCTTCCTGGGCCTGCAGTTCGTTGATGGCCTTGAGGATGCGGTCGCGCAGCTCGAAGCCGTTGCCGAAGTTCCAGCTCAGCTCCACGCCGTAGCGTGTGCCCTCGGCATAGAGCACGCCGCTGGGGTCGCGCGTGTGGGCCACCACGGCGGCCAGCGTGGGAAAGCGCTGGGACTTGCTGCGGTCCACTTCGGCGCGGGCCTTCTCGATCTGCTGCTCCATCTCCTGCAGCTCGGGGCTGACGGTTTCGGAGGCCTGCAGGGCCGAGTCCTCGTTGGCCGGCATCCATTGCACGGGCACGTTGAGCTGGGGCAGCCAGCCGGGCTGGGGCGTGAAGCCGAAGTAGCGCGTGAAGCGGGCCTGCGCATCCATGCGCTGCGACTCCAGCGCGTGCTGCTGGGCCAGGGCGCCGGCCTGGCGCGAGGCGGCCTGGCGCAGGTCGTTGCGGCCTACGGCGCCCAGTTCGGCGCGGCGCTCCTCGATGCGCGCGAGCTGGCCGATGATGCGCGCCGACTCGGCTGCCACGCGGGCCTTGTCCTCGAAGCGGTGCAGCTCCAGCAGGGCGGTCAGCGCCTCCAGCAGCACGTTCTGGCGCGTGCCGTAGAGCACGCTGCCCTGGGCCGCCTCCTGCGATTCGGCCGAGCGTATGCCCGCGCCGATGGCGCCGCCGTCCAGCAGGGCCATGCGCACTTCGGCGTTGACGGCGGTGTAGGACTCGCGGCCCCGGCGCAGCTTGGCATCGCCCGTGTTAGTGCCCACCTTGAAGGTGGGCCAGCGCGCGCCGCGCGCGGTGTTCACGTCATGCCCGGCCGATTCCAGCGCGGCGCGCGCCTTGCGCACGTCGGGGTATTCGTCGATCAGGGCGTAGAGGGCATCGAGCAGGCGGCGCTGCCCGCCGTCGCTGGCCAGCGTGCCGGGCGTGAGGTGCTGGGCCAGGCGCAGGACCACGGGGTCCGGTGCGGCTGCGGCCGTGTTTGCGGATGTGGATGCGGGTGCGGGTGCGGCTGCGGCAACCATGCCGATGTCCGTATCAAGGTCCCTGTCCGCCGCAGCCACGGGCGCGGCAGCGGCCTGCAGCGCCTGCAGTGCGGACAGGCAGCAGGCAGCGGCCAGCAGCTGGCGCAGCCGGGTGTGGCAGCGGACGTGCCAGCCCATGGAAGGGGAGGTCGGGCGGCCTGGCATCAGGGCTCCCGGAAGGCTTCGCTCTGGATGCGCAGCACGGGCCGCAGCAAATACCAGATAAAGGGTTCGTGGCCCAGCAGCAGGTCGAGTTCGGCCTGCATGCCGGTGGTGATGCGGTTGTCGGTGCGGCCCACCCAGGGCTGCTCCAGGCTGGCCTGGATGCGGAAGTACGAGGGCGAGTCGGCCAGGTTGGGATCGCGGTCGGCATCGGCCGCCACCAGGGTGACCTGGCCGGGCACCGAGCCGTAGCGCAGGAAGTCGTAGGCCGAGATCTTCACCCGGGTGGCTTGGCCGGGGTGCACATAGCCACGGTCGGCGGGGCTCAGGCGCGCCTCGACGATGACTTCGTCCTTGTCCGGAACGATTTCGAGGATGGGCTCGCCGGGCTTGACCACCCAGCCTGCGCCCGAGCTGCGCAGGCCCTTGACGAAGCCGCTGGTGGGCGCCAGCACGGCCGTGCGCGTGCGCTGGGTGCGGGCGCGGACCAGGTCTTCGTTGAGGCTGGCCAGCTCGCGTTCGGTCTGGGCCAGCTCGTCGGAGGCGCGGCGGCGGAAGGCGCCCTGGGTCTCCTGCAGCTTGGCCTGGGCCTGCTCGATCTTGGCGCGGTTGCTGAAAAGCGTCTGGCGCGAGGCAGCCAGCTCGGCGCGGACCTGCTCCAGCGCCCGCTGCTTGTCCAGCACTTCCAGCTGGCCTATCAGCTGCTCGGAGGCGAGCTGGCCGGCAATGGAGGCTTCCTGCTGGTGCAGGCGCAGATTGGTCTCCAGCCCCTCGATGCGCGCCTGCACCTGGGCCACGTCGCCGCGCGCCTGCTGCAGCTGTGCCTGGGCTGCGGCAAGGCTGCCCTGGTGCTCCAGCGCGCGTGCCGAGAAGGCGCCCAGTTCGGCCTGGACCACCTGCGCGTCCAGGTCGGCGGGGAAGGCGGTGCGCTGCAGCGGCCGGCCCTGGCTTTCCGCGCCCAGACGCGCCTTGACGGCCTGGGCCGTGGCCATGCGGGCGGTGAGCTGTTCGAGGTTGAGGCTGTTGCTGCCCAGGTCGATTTCCAGCAGCGGCTGGCCCTGGGTCACGGCCTGGCCTTCGCGCACATGGACGGCGGTGACGATGCCGCCTTCCAGATGCTGCACGGTCTGCACGCGGTCGGAAGGGATGACCTGGCCGCTGGCGACCACCACGTTCTCCACCGGATAGAACAGGCCGGTGACCACCAGGGCGGCGACGGGGATGACGAGCAGCCACTTGCCCCGCGCCAGGGCGGTGCGGCCAGGGGTGGGGGGCGTTGCGCCGGACGCGTCCGCAGGCGGCTGGCCGTGCACGGCTGCCTGCGCTTCGCTCGACTGGCGCAGCACCAGGGGGAGGTCGTCGTAGCGCCCGGCCCTCATGAGGCAAGCTCCTGCGCCACGGCGGGGTGATCGGCATGCGGGGCCGGGTCGGCCGGCGTAGCGGGGGCTGCGGACGCTGCGGACGCTGCGGACGCTGCGGACGCTGCGGGTGCTGCGGGTGCTGCGGGAGCCGCAGGCTCGCGCGCCGTGCCGAACAGCTGGGGCAGCAGCAGCTGGGGCGAGCCATGCTCGATGCCGCCGTCGCCGCGCACATGGTAGAGGTGCTGGGCCATGGAGGCCACGCGCAGCGAGTGCGTGACGACGATGACCGTGTGCTTGAGCGCAATCTGCCGCAGCGTCTGCAGCAGCGCGGTTTCGCTCTCGAAGTCCAGGTCGTTGCTGGGCTCGTCCAGGATCAGCACCGAGGGGTTGCGCAGGAACAGCTGGGCCAGGGCCAGCTTGCGCAGCTCGCCGGCCGACAGGCCCGCGCCGCCTTCGCCCAGCACGGTCTGGTAGCCCTGGGGCAGGCGGCTGATGAAGCCGTGCGCGCCCGAGATCTGGCAGGCGGTGACGATCTTGTGGTCGTCGGCATCGGGGTTGACCATGCGCAGCCCGTCCACGATGGGGCCGCTGAACCAGTACACCTGCTGGGCCAGGCAGCCTATCCAGCGGCCCAGTTCGGCGCGCGGGAACTGGGCCATGTCGTATTCATCGATGAAGATGCGCCCCTGCGTGGGCTGGTAGAGGCCGGCCAGCAGCTTGGCCAGGGTGGACTTGCCGGCGCCGTTGCGCCCCACGATGGCGTGCAGCCCGCCGGGGCCGATCTCCAGCGATGCCTGCTCCAGCGCCACATGGCCGCCCGGGTAGTGGAAGCTTGCCTGGTCCAGGCGCAGCCGGCCCTGGGGCCGGGGCAGGTCCACGGTGTCGGTCATGGCCTCGACGGGTTCCTCCAGCACGGCCTGCAGGCGGCGTGCGGCCTCGTTGGCATGGGCCAGCGAGCGCCAGTTGCTGGCCAGTTGCGAGATGGGGCCCAGCGCCTTGCCCGACAGCAGGTTCACGGCCATCAGGCTGCCGATGCTCATCCACTGCGCATTGATGGCAATGGCGCCCACGGTGATCACGGCAATGGAGAACAGCGTCAGCAGCACGGTGCTGGCCTCGCGTGCGTTTTCCATCTCGCCGTTCTTGCCAAAGCTCTCGGCCAGCCAGCGGTCATAGCCGCTTTGCCAGTTCTGGCGTGCGGCGGCGTCGTAGCCCAGCACCTTGAGCGTGGCGCGGGCATTGCAGATCTCGGCCGTGCCCCGGTCCAGCATGCGGGCCTGGGCGATTTCCTCCACGCGGCCGCTGCGCACCTCGTCGGCCCACCACCAGGCCAGCACGCCCATGATGAGCATGGCCACCAGAATCACCGGCAGCACGGGCCAGGCAATGATGCCGATGACCACCAGGGCCAGCAGGGCCATGGGCAGGTCCAGCAGCGAGGTCGCCAGGCCCCCGGACATGCCCGAGCGCATGGCGCTCACGTCGCGGAACAGCTGCAGCCACTGGCTGGAGGAGCGCTGCTCCAGCGCGGCCAGCGGGTGGCGCAGCATGGAGTGCATCAGCGCCTGGGACACGTCGCGGTCGATCATGGCGCCGGCTTCGCGCAGGGCGCGGGCGCGCCTGCGCCGCAGCCACCATTCCACGCCCAGGAAGAACAGCACGCCCGCCACCATGGCCGTGAGGGTGGCGGTGCCGCCACGCGCAATGACGCGGTTGTAGACCTGCAGCAGGAAGATGGACGGCAGCAGGCCCAGCAGACTGATGGGCAGCGACAGCCAGCCAGCCCGGCGCAGCTGGTGCGCAGCCCGGTCGAAGGACTCGGCGATGG
The DNA here is from genome assembly GCF_017355445.1 of Delftia sp. SD018. Taxonomy (NCBI): domain Bacteria; kingdom Pseudomonadati; phylum Pseudomonadota; class Betaproteobacteria; order Burkholderiales; family Comamonadaceae; genus Delftia; species Delftia sp. SD018. The sequence continues at coordinate 5,089 of NZ_JADDRN010000042.1, read as the reverse complement.
CAGATGCAAAAGCCCCCACCGTCTCCGTTCCCGACGGCATCGCCGTGGCCTTGGCCAACTGACGGGGAAGAAGGTATCGGATCATGTTCTGATGGGCTTAGTAAGCATCTTTACAAAATGTAAAGGTACTCGTTTCACAAACACTGTAGCGAGTTATATACAGCCCTCTATAAGTTTTATTCAATCAAGAATGCATGTTCATTTGTTTTTGATGTGGATCAAAGCAGGGAGCCTGAATAGACGCTATTAAATGGCCCCCGTGGCCACTGAAACTATCCCGTATGGCATCGGCCGCCAGGGCAAGATTGGTCGTGGCGCGGCCGGCCAACAAAACCGTATCGCCTTTATGGGTTGTTCTCAGCAGCGAGCAAATCAGCTGATTCAGATCGTCATACCAATTGACGTGCAAAAGATCGCCCAAGGCTGCCGCCAGCGGCCTGAGCGGCTCCCCGTACAGCAGCACGCGCCGGGCCTGGGCATCCCGCACCAGCGGCTCCAGGGCCAGCTGCGCAGCGTCGATGCTGGCCTGGCCGGGCTGTATGCCCGCCAGCACGATCAGCCTTCTGCTCACATGAGGAGCGACCGACTGCAGCTGGGAAAATGCAGCCGTCATGGACAGTAAGTGGTTGCTCAGGCTGTGGTCCAGCAGGCAGATTCCACTGGGCAGGAGCTGCGGCTGCCCGGCTCCGATCATGGGCTGCCAATGGGCCAGGGAGGCCTGCACCTGTGCGGGCGCATAGCCCAATGCATGCAGGGCCGCCAGGGCCGCCTGCGCATTGAGTGCCATGTGGTGGCCGTCGGATTGCAGGGAAATGCCCAGGCGCAGGCTGCCCATGCCTATTTGCAGATTTCCATTGTGAAACCCCATTTCACGGACCTGTGCATTGCAATGGGGGCCAAACGTGATCAGGCGCAGTCCCATGCGTTTGGCATGCTCAATAACACTGGGGTTTTCACCTATGTCCTGATCGGTGACCAGCGCACTGCCTTTGTGCATGAGCTGCATGGCCTCAAGCACTTCCTGCAATGCTTCGTATTTTCTTTCACCGGACAGACCGGCCTGTCCGGAGGGCTCGGACTCCCCTGAATGGGGGGTGTTATTTATTGAAAGATTAGTAATAACCAGAATATCTGGGTCAATCAGCGGCAGGTCGCCACGCAGTGCCTGCAATGGCAGCTCCAGCAGGGCGCAGGGCGAGGCCTCGCTCCAATTGATCATCTGCAGCGCCGTGCCCTGGGACAGCAGGGCATCGCCACGCGCGTCTCCCCCGTCCTGCAGGCACTGGCGCATCATGCCCAGGGTGGAGGTCTTGCCCACGCAGCCGCTGACGGCGACCACGGGCGACTGGATGCGGCGGCGGGCCGCCTGCGCCAGATTGCGCAGGCCCTCTTCCATATCAGGCACATGCAGCACCGGCACGCCATGGTCCAGCAGCCCCTGCGGGCTGCTGCTGATCAGCGCCGAGGCGCGCAGCGTGGGCAGGGCCGCAGCCTGCACGCCCAGGGCCATGCCTGCACGCCGCACCAGCACGGCGGCGCCGGGCTGGTGGTGCAGGCGGCTGGCATCCAATCCCGCGCAGCCGGTACCGCTATCTGTGCGGCTATCGGTACTGGGATCTGTGCCGGGCTCTGTCGTTGCATCCAGCCAGCGCCCGCTCATCAGTTCGGCCAGGGAAGCTCTGTCCCAGGACATGGACGGGTACATGGAGCCCGCTGTGGGCGGAAAAGCCGGCTGGCCCGCAGTCTCATCGGCCCGCGACGTGAGGGAGAGTGATGGCGAGGGCGGGGAAGCTTTGGCAGGGCTGTCACCCGCGCTCAAGCCGTGGCCTGCCTGCGCAGGCAGCGCGTCTTCCCCGGATTCGGCCGCGGCATGGCTGGTGGCCGAGCCCAGTGCCTGGGTCAGAGCGTCCAGCAGTTCCAGGCCTGCCAGGCTGGATGCCAGCAGCCAGGCGATTTCGCGCGGGGACTGCAGGACCTGGCGCAGGCTGCCATCGGCAAAGGCTGCATGGCGGCGCCGGGCGGGCGGCAGGTACAGCGCCTGCTCAGGCCAGATGGCGCGCTGGGCCATGCCTTGCAGATGGCGCTGCAGGCTGATCTGCCATTGGCGCAGCAGGTCGGTGGGCTGCGGCTCCAGGCCTGCGTCGAGCTGCAGGCTCTCGACCAGGGCAATGCCTATCCAGCGTGCACAAAGGGCGCCTGCCTTCTCGATACTTTCGCCATCGTCGCCATCGTCGCCATTGCCGTCATTGCCGCCATCCATGCCCAGCAGCTGCGGCAGCGCGGCCTGCAGGAAGGCGGCAGGCAGGGCCGCCGTGTCGGGCAGTGCGCTGCGCGCCGCGCGCAGCGTGGGGCTGTCGCTGGTGGGGGGGCGAGAGCTTGCATAGACATGCATGGCCAGCTCGGCCCAGGTCAGCATGGGCTGGCCGGAGCGGGGTGTGCCGGCTTCAGCGGCATTGGTGGCAGCGGCGGCCGCCTTGGTGGTGCTGGCCGAAGCGGCAGCCATGGACAGCAGGCTTTCCGCCAGCGGGTCCATCAGCGCCGGAATGCGGGCGCGGGCCTGGCTGTCGGCTCCCGGCCCCAGGACAAAGCTGTTGCGCAGGTGGCGGGCCAGCACCAGCATGGCCAGCGCGCTGGGCAGGCAGTCGCCGGGCAATGGCTGCAGCCGTTGCTCGACATGGTCCACGGCCAGCGCAATGGCCTGCGCCAGCGCGGCGCTGCCCGCATGGCGCCGGGCCTGCAGCAGGGCGTAGGTCACGCCCAGGTGGTCGCAGACATCCTCGCAACCGGGCCAGCTTCCGTCCTTGCCCTGCTGCGCCAGCAGTTGCTGCAGCGCAGAGTGCACGGGCACGAGGTGGGGCCAAAGGCGCTGCTCGGGCGGGTCGGTGCGCGGCACGGCCAGGGCGGGCTGCTCCCCGCTGATATAGATGCCGCGCAGGTGCAGCAGCAGGCAGGGCGGGTGCAGGGGCCGTTGGGCGCTGCCTGTTTCACTGCCCAGCGGGTGCGGATCTGGCAGCAGGGGCTGCAGCAGCTGCGCACGCTCCAGGCTGGCATCAGCCAGGGCCAGGGAGCGCATGGGCGCCTGGGTCCAGGCGCTGCAGTCCGGCAGCGGACTGTCCGCCTTCAGGGGCGTGATGTCCTGCGCCCAGTCGATGCGCAGATCGACCTCGTCACGCTTGCGGGCCCAGGCCCATTGGCGCACGCGTGTCGCACCCTCGCGCCAGGCAGCCTCCAGCGTGGTGGCGCGCACGTGGAAGACGGAGGCAACCTTGTTCTCGGCCGACACCGTGAAGAAAAGAATGCAGCCGGGGTAGGGTTCGGGCAGCAGCACCATGTGCCGTGCCAGGTACTCCAGGCCATTTGCCAATTGCTGCGACAACATGCTCTCGGCCTCGGTCAGGGTCATTGGGAGGCTGCTCTTCCCGTGGGGACGGGACGCCGGGCCGCGGTGCACCGACCGCGTGCGGATCTGTTCCTTCATGGCGGCCCGGCGGCAGGCGGATGCGGAGCGCGGCGGCTCAGCGGTAGTCGAATTCCACGCGCCGGTTGCGCTGGTGGGCTTCTTCGCTCGTGCCTTCGTCGGCCAGCCGCTCCTTGCCGTAGCTGACGGACTCCACGCGGGCCGGGTTCACGCCCAGCAGCTGCAGGCTGTTGCGCACCGCGTCGGCACGCTTTTGGCCGAGCGCCAGGTTGTATTCGATGCCGCCGCGCCTGTCCGTATGGCCGCGCAGCATCACCGAGCGCCCGGGATTGCTGCGCAGCCACTGCGCATGGCTTTCCACGATGGCCCGGTCGCTGTTGCGGATGGTGTAGGCGTCGAAGTCGAAGTAGACGATGTGGGCGACGTTGGCGGGCCCGCGCTGGTCGGCCTGCGTGGTGGCCACCACGGGCGCGACGCCGGAGCTTGCCGGCGCCGGGGCCGGGGCCTTGCCGAAGGCGTAGTGGTGCTCGGAACGCTGCGTGCTGGTGGTGGCGGTGGATCCGCAGGCGGCCAGCCCTGCGGCCAGCAGCACGATGGTGCACAGCCTGAAAGTGTGTGACATGGAGGATCTCCTGGGACGTGCGCCGCCACCGTGGGGCGGCGGCGCAGGGGATGGATGCGGCGCCCGCAGGCGCCGCGGCCGCTCAGAGCAGGGTGTTGTGGTGCAGTTGCTGCGTCAGCACGCTGGCTGCTGCATCGGCCGTGCTGCTGGCATGGCTGCTGATGGAGGTGGCAATCGGATCCAGCTCGGCGACCGAGGCCGCTGCCGCGTGCGATGTGCCACCCAGCAGGCCACCGAGCAGCCCGCCGCCGGACGATCCCCCCAGCAGCCCGCCCAGCAGGCCGCCGCCGCTGCTGCCGCCACCCAGCAGGCCGCTGACGATGCCGTTGTTGCCGGCGACCGTGTTGACCACGCCGCTGACGATTCCGTTGTCGCCGGCCACGGTGTTGACCAGTCCGCTGAGGACACCGTTGTCGCCCGCCACGGTATTGACCACGCCGCTGACGATGCCGTGATCACCAGCCACCGTGTTGACCAGCCCGCTGACGACACCGTTGTCACCCGCCACGGTGTTGACCACGCCGCTGACGATGCCGCTGCCACCGGCCACGGTGTCGAGCACGCCGCTGACGATGCCGTTGTTGCCTGCCACCGTGTCCAGCACGCCGCTGACGACGCCGTTGTCACCGGCCACGGTGTTGAGCACCCCGCCGACGATGCCGTTGTCGCCCGTCACGGTGTTCAGCAGGCCACCGACCAGGCCCGATCCGCCAGTGAGGCCGCCCGTGAGGCCACCCAGCAGGCCGCCGTCACCGCCCAGCAGTCCGCCAACGATGCCGTTGTCGCCCACCACCGTGTCGAGCAGCCCGCCGACCAGGCCGGAGCCGCTCGTCAGACCGCCAGTGAGGCCGCCCAGCAGGCCGCCGTCGCCGCCCAGCAGTCCGCCAGCGATGCCGTTGTCGCCGACCACCGTATCGAGCAGGCCGCCGACCAGGCCGGAGCCGCCCGTCAGTCCGCCCGTGAGGCCACCCAGCAGGCCGCCATCGCCGCCAAGGACGCCGCCCAGCAGGCCGCCGTCGCCACCCAGCAGACCGCCGACCAGGCCGTCA
>NZ_JADDRN010000041.1:0-38344 GCF_017355445.1 Delftia sp. SD018 | reverse complement strand
CGCCAGCCAGGGGCAGGGCAGCGAACGCAGACGGCCCCGGCCCTGCCCTGACCTATGTGAACGACCGCATGCCCGGCTGGCGCCGCGTGCGGCGCGGCAAGGGCTTTTCCTACGTGGCGCAGGACGGCAAGCCCGTGCGCGATGCCCAGGCGCTGGCGCGCATCCGCAAACTCGCCATTCCACCGGCCTATGTGGATGTCTGGATCTGCCCCGATGCCCAGGGCCACCTGCAGGCCACGGGCCGCGATGCCCGGGGGCGCAAGCAGTACCGCTACCACCCACAGTGGCAAGAACAGCGCAAGCAGGTCAAGTTCGACCGCATGCGCGCCTTTGGCCGCCACCTGCCCGCCATCCGTCGGGCGGTGGCGCGCGACCTCAAGCCTGGCCGGCCGCAGCTGGACACCGTGGTGGCCGCCATCGTCTGGCTGCTGGACTGCACGGCCCTGCGCATAGGCAATGACGAGTATTCGGAGAGCAATGGCTCCTACGGCCTCACCACGCTCAGAAACCGCCATGCCCAGGTGCACGCGGGTGAGCTGACGCTGAGCTTCAAGGGCAAGAGCGGCGTGCTGCAGCAGGCCCGCGTGTCCGACCGGGCCGTGGCCCGCATCGTCAAGCGCTGCCAGGAGCTGCCGGGCCAGCGGCTGTTCCAGTTCATCGACGATGAAGGCGAAGTCCACCATGTGCGATCCGAGCATGTGAACGACTACATCCGCAGGATTTGCGGCAAGGCTGCGGCCCATGGGGCCGATGCCGCAGATGCCGGAGATACCTCAGACGGCCCGGATTTCAGCGCCAAGGATTTCCGCACCTGGCATGCCAGCGTGTACGCGCTGGAACTGGCGCTGGAACTTGCGCTGACTGCAGGCAAGGCAGCATCGCAAGAAGGCGCAGGCACCAGTGCGGCGGCGCTGAACGCTCTGGTCACGCAGGTCGCCCGGCGCCTGGGCAATACCTGTGCGGTTTGCCGCAAGTTCTACATCCATCCCCAGGTGCTGGCCCTGTGCGAGCAACCTGGGCAGGACATTCCCACCGCACCAGACAGGCGCCCGCGCGGACTGAGCGCCAAGGAATGCCTGTTCCTGGGGCTGCTGCAGCCCCGCAGCGGCCGGCGCGCCAGTCGCCAGCCGCCTCCCTGACGCCGCCTCCCGCACGCCCGGCAAACACTGTGCCTGTGGACTGACAAAGACGCCCGCATGCTCGCCCTTAAACTGGCAGATCATGAAATTTTGTCAAAACGCGTTGCGGCGAGGACCCCTGGAGGCCATGCGATGAACCACGTGCTGATCGTCGATGACGATGCGGATTCCGCAGCGACCATGCGCGAACTCGTGGGCGTGGACCGCTTCTCGGTCGCCGTGGCCCACACCCTGCGCGACGCGCGCCGGCAGATGGCCATGCAGCCGCCCAGCCTGGTGCTGCTGGACCTGCAGCTGCCCGATGGCAACGGCATGGACCTTTTTGGCGACCAGCAGGTGCCGCAGGACTCGCAGATCGTGCTGGTGACCGGCCACGCCAGCCTGGACTCCTCCATCGAGGCCCTGCGCCGCGGCGCCATGGACTATCTGGTCAAGCCCGTGGGCATCGGGCGGCTGGAGGACATTCTTTCGCGCTTTCTGATCCCCACGACCGGCCTGCCGGAGACGGGCACCAGCACCCTCACGGGCGCGGCCTTCGACCAGATCACCCCGCAAGACAGGCCAGGCGCCGGCTACTGCACGCAGGAAGGGCGCTTTGGCCGGCTGTGGGGCGGCTCGGCCCCCATGCAGCGGCTGTACCAGCAGATGGAGCGCGTGGCGGGCACCTCGGTCACGGTCTTTCTGACGGGCGAAAGCGGCACCGGCAAGGAAGTCGTGGCACAGACCCTGCATGAGCTGAGCCAGCGGCGCAGCCGGCCCTTCCTGGCGGTCAACTGCGGGGCCATTTCTCCGCACCTGATCGAAAGCGAGATCTTTGGCCACGAAAAGGGCAGCTTCACCGGCGCCGACCGCCAGCACCAGGGCTTTTTCGAGCGCGCGGCCACGGGCACGCTGTTTCTGGACGAAATCACGGAAATGTCGATGGAGCTGCAGGTCAAGCTGCTGCGCGTGCTGGAGACCGGGCGCTTCATGCGCGTGGGCTCCACCCAGACGCTGCAGACCGATGTGCGCGTGATCGCCGCCACCAACCGCTGCCCCTACGAGGCCGTGGCCAGCGGCAAGCTGCGCGAAGACCTGCTGTACCGCCTGAACGTCTTCCCCATCGAGCTGCCGCCGCTGCGCGAGCGCCTGACCGACGTTCCGCTGCTTGCGCAGCATTTCATGGAGGCCATCTCCCAGCGCGAGGGCCAGGCCAAGCAATTCACGGCATCGGCCCTCAAGCAGCTTGCGCAATACAGCTGGCCCGGCAATGTGCGCGAATTGCGCAATGCCGTGCAGCGCGCCTATGTGATGGAGCCCGGCCCGCTGGTGAGCCAGGAATGGCTGCCCCGGCCGCCCGTGGCCATTGTCCAGCAGCCGGCCCCGGTGCATCCGGCCGCCCACGCGCTGCACCTGCCGCAAGTGCCGCAAATGCCACATATGCCGCAGGCGGGGTCCATGCCAATGAGCGCGCCATTGACCGCGCCACTGACAGCGCCATCGACCACGCCCATCATCCCCACCATCACAGCCCATGCGCCCGCCGACCACGCGCATGCAGCCGCCACCTACGACCTGCCCGACACCGAGCCGGCCACCATACAGCTGCCCATCGGCATGACCATGGCGCAGGCCGAGCGGCTGCTCATCCAGGCCACGCTCAAGCAGTGCAAGTACCAGAAGGAACGCACGGCGGCCGTGCTCGGCATCAGCCTCAAGACCCTGTACAACCGGCTCAGGGACTATGCGGGCGGCAAAAAGGGCGAAACGGACGCCGAGCACGGCTGACACCCAAACTTGCAGGCACGCTGCTTGCCACCTTGCTTGCACCTTCGTGCAACCAAGGACAAGCCCATGGACTCCTCTCCTCCCCGCGCCTACGGTGTCTTCAAGCCCGTGGGCCACATGGTGGTCTCGTTTCCCACAGCTGCGCAGGCCGATGACGGCGTGGCCGCGCTGCAGGCGCTGGACCTGCCCGCCCAGGACATCCAGCGCTATTCCGACCGGGAAATGCTGGCCCAGATCGATGAAGACCTGCGCCAGGCCAGCCCCATTGCTGCCGTGGGCCAGGAGCTCAACCTGGTCAAGGCCCACCAGGCCCTGGCCGAACGCGGCTACCACTGGCTGGTGGTGCGCGTGGACAACGACGAGGCTGCACGCACGGCCGCCGATGCCCTGAAGGCCGCCGGCGCCGAGCGCGCCCAACTCTATGGCCGCTTCATCATCGAGGAATTGATAGAGCACGCCGCCGACCTGCCCCAGGTCAGCGAGTCGCCCGACCGGGGCCTGGATGCCCAGACGCCTTCGGGCCATGAGGCGGAGCGTGCAGAGATTCGCCCTGCCTCGGACCAGGACACCGCCCCTGACAAGCCTAGGCTCTGAACGGCCTGCAGGAGCCGGGCACGCCGATTGCCCTTGATCACCAACCGTAACTTTTTTTCAAGGGCGATGCCATGGACTTCCTCATCTGGCTGATGGTGGGTGGCCTGATCGGCTGGATTACCAGCATGGTCACGAACACCCAGGCCGAGCAAGGCATTTTGCTCAACGTGGTCATAGGCGCCATAGGCGCACTGCTGGGCGGCTGGCTGCTGGCGCCGATGCTGGGGCCTTCGGCCATGAATGCGCAGACGGAGGCGCCGGCCACCTCCATGTCCATCTTCGTCTCTCTGGCCTGCGCCGTTGCGCTGCTGGCCATCTTCAACCTATGCAAGCGGAGCGTGCCGCGCTGAAACCCAGCCAGGCGGCCTGTCAGTCCAGCCTTTGCGCCAGGCAGTCCTGCGCCGCCATGGCCACGCGCGGCAGCACCAGTGAGACCGCCAGGCAGCGGCCATGCTCACCCTCGGCCCGCACCACGCCACCGCGCTCCAGGCACAGGCGGCGCGCCAGGCTCAGGCCGCAGGTGGCGTCCGCATCGGCATCGTTCAATGGAGTGAAGACAGGCGGCGGCTCCTGCCTTTCCACACGTTCCAGCCGTGGCGCGCCCGCCTCGCCAGTACCGGAGCCGGTGCTGGCGGCGCCCGCCCCGTGGGCCATGGCCTCGATGCGGATCTCCACCAGCGCATTCCCGCGAGAATCTGCGGCCTGGGCCTGGGTCAGGTCCTCGGACAGGGGCCGGGCGGCCATGTGCACCTGCGCGCCATCGGTCATTGCTTCGCGGATGGCGAGAAAAATGCTGATCAGCGCCAGCTCCAGCTCATCCGGGTCCACATGCACGCCCAATCGCGGCGCCGGCTGGCCGGGCTGACTGGCCTCGGCAGGCTCCGCCACCTCCAGCGCCATGCGCTTGCCCAGCACCACGGCCAGCGTGCCCTGCAGGCCGGGCAGCCAGCGGTACAGGTCCACCACCAGCGCATGCGTGCAATGGTGCGCCCCAAAACGCAACAGTTGCTGCGTGAGGCGGCTCGCCGTGTCCACCGAGCGCAGCATGGCCTGGGCGGGCAGGCGCAGGCCCGGGTCCTCGGAGCGCCGCTCTATCAGATAGGCGCTGTTGCTCAGAATGCCCAGCTGGTTGTTGAACTCATGGGAAAACCGGCCTGCCAGCCGCCCCACCACCTGCAGACGTTCGCTCTGGAGACGGGCAGCGGCCTCTTCGAGGCCGGCAGCGTTCACCGCAGCGCCTTCGGGCCGGCCGGCATCACCGCCGCCCTGGCCCTGCCCATGGTCTTGCGCCTTGCCCCCCATTGCCGGCAACACCAGGGCCGCGCTGCCCCGCAGCGCCAGCCGCGCCAGTCCCAGGCCCGCCACCGCAAACAAAACGATGGCCACCCAGATCACCCCCTTCAGGGGCCGGGAGCATGCGGGGTCCAGCGCAGAACAGGGGACCCAGCTCACCCAGGTCCAGCCCTGGGCGGACCTGCTGAAGAAGGCCCGCAGCGGCCCGCCCTGCGCATCTGGCAGATCCAGCCATCCCTGCGAAGCGTCCTGCCCTGCGCCCTGCCCTGCGCTTTGCTCTGCGCCTTGCCCCGCACTTTTCACGCCGGGCGCAGCCTGCGCCAGGCTGGCCGCCAGCCGTTCGCTGAAATCGGCGGGCAAGGCAGGCAGGTCGGCTGCCGCACCGGGCCCGGCCGGCAGGGCGCGGCCTGTGCTGTCCACCAGAAAGCCGGGCCAGCCGGAGTCCAGCAAAGGCCGCAAGGCCGCCAGCACCTGGTCGGCGCCGGCCGTGCGCGGCTCCTTGTCCAGCAGACGGGCCACGGCCATGCTGCTGACGCGCGCGGCCTGCTCCTGCGCCGCATGCTCGGATTGGTAGGCGCGCAACAGCAGCCAGGACGAGGCCGCCAGCACAAAGACCAGCAAGGCCAGCAGCAGCAGGACCAACCTCAGGCGTATGGACATGGGATCTTCGGGCAGGGCATGACGCGGCGCCTCCCGTGGAACGGAATTCTGGGCCCCCGGGGGCGGGACCGTGTGGAAGCTGGTGGACTGGTACATGGAAAAGTTTGCAGAAAACCTTGCGCCCAAACGGCAATTTCTGCCGTGGACGCCATGACCGGCCCCGCTGTTCCAGAACCGATCCCCCGCAGCGGCGGCAAAACCCTGGGCCCCGTGCCGCCTGCGCAGGGAGACCACAGCAGGTTTCGTGCCCAAAGTGTATCCAGACGATTCGCCGCCCGCATGGCGGCATGGAGCTTGCGTCTTCGGGTCATCGCACCAAGGAGATGAAATGGGTTCCATGCACCTCAGGGCGGACATACGCCAGTCCCAGACGCTTTCTCCCCGCCTGCAGCTTGCAGTGCGGATGCTGCAGATGTCCTCGCTGGACTTTGCCGCCGTGGTGCGCAGCAAGCTGGAGGACAACCCGTTCCTGGAAGACCCGCAGGATGCGCAGGACGGCGAGTACGAACTGGGGCTGCTCGACGGCAAGGAGCTGGGTGAAGAGGACCGGGAAGGCGGCATGGGCAGGCTGGCCCCGGAGGCAGGCCTGTCCCCGGACACGGCCATGGATGAAGGCTTCGGCATGGGCATCGGTCTGGACATGGACCGCGATCTCCCCGGCATGCAGCACCCGCCCGACCCGGCCGACCACCTGCCCGGCCCCGCCACCGAACCCGCCGACGACCGCGACCTGTGGCTGGCCGACATGCATACGGGCGCGCGCCAGGGGGCAGATGGAGAAGGCACGGCCATGGATCTGGCCGCCTGCGAGACCACGCTGGCCATGCACCTGCACGGCCAGCTCAATGTGATGGCGATGACGCCGCGCGACCTGTGCATGGCCCGCGCCATCGTGGAGTCGCTGGACGACGACGGCTATCTGCGCACCGACCTGCAGGAACTGGCCGGCCTGCTGGCCCTCAGCCCCGCACCTGACGCGCAGGAAATGCTCATTGCCCTGCGCCTGGTGCAATCGCTGGACCCGGCCGGCGTGGCCGCCCGCAGCGTGGGCGAATGCCTGTTGCTGCAATGCCCGCAGATCGGCGATGCCCACCTGCGCCAGCTGGCCCAGGCCATGGTGCAGGACCACATGGATGCACTGGCCGCCCGCGACGTGCCCCGGCTGGCCCGGGCGCTGCAGGTGCCGCCCGCGCAGATCACGCAGGCGCTGGCCTGCATACGTCGGCTGAACCCCAGGCCGGGCTGGAACTTCGGCTCCTCCCACGTGGACTACATCGTTCCCGACGTGATCGTGCGCCGGGGCCAGAGCGGCTGGAACGTGCACCTCAACCCCGCGGTCGTGCCGCGCGTGCGCCTGAACCGCGTCTACGAGCAGCTGTTTCAGCGCCACCGCCGCAGCGGCCAGAACCAACTGGCCGACCACCTGCAGGATGCGCGCTGGACGGTGCGCAACGTGGAGCAGCGCTTTTCCACCATCCTCGACGTGGCGCAGGCCATCGTGCGCAAGCAGCAGCTGTTCCTGGAGTTCGGTGCCATGGCCATGAAGCCGCTGGTGCTGCGCGAGATTGCCGAGGAAGTGGGCGTGCACGAGTCCACCGTCTCGCGCGTGACCAACAACAAATACATGGCCACGCCCACGGGCGTGTTCGAGCTCAAGCATTTCTTCTCGCGCCCCATGCTCAGCGCCAGCGGCAATGCCTGCTCGGCCACGGCCATCCGCGAGTTGATCGGCGACATCATCGCGGCCGAGTCCGATGCCCGGCCGCTGTCGGATGTTGAAATCGCACGCCAGCTCGGTGCCCAGGGCCTGGTCGTGGCGCGCCGCACCGTCACCAAGTACCGCCAGCTGCTGCGCATAGAACCGGCCGACCGGCGCAGGCGCCACGCCTGAAACCTGGCTTGGTGGCAAGCGGCGTGCCTGTCCAAAAGCCTGTCCGGCCCGTCCTGCCAAGCCCCACCGCCGTGCAGCGGCTTGTCGCTCCCGCACGGCATGCCTTGTCCGACAGTTGCAGGCCGCCGCCCGGCCTAAGGTGAAAGCTCATGGACTGAAGGAGCCCGCCATGGACAACTCACCCCGCCGAATGCATGCCCCCCTCGAACGCCAGCGCAGCGAGAACAACCACATCCGTGACGGACGCTGGCCCTTGCGCATAGGCGCACTCACCGCCGCCGTCGCACTGATCCTGGTGCTGATGTTCAACTTCATGGCCCCCAAGGGCCGGCTGGATGCGCCCAGCGCCACTGGAGCGACTGGAACGCCTTCGCCCTCAACGTTGCCCTCACCTTCGCCCTCACCGTCTCCCGCGACACAGCCCGTGTCGCCGCCCGCGCCTTCCGCCGCGCCGCAGCAGGCTGATCCGGCCACGGCCACGGCCCCTGCCCCCACCTCGACGCCTGCGCGCTGAGCGGGCATGCACCCCTCATCACCACACCCCCCAAAAGGACACGCACCATGAACCACCCTCTGCCCCACGCGCCCAATATTCCCCAGGTGCCGACCACGCCCAACGACCCCGTGGCCCCCGATGATCCCAACCGCCAGCCCGGCCGCCCGCGCGGGCCCGAGCCCATCGACCCGCCCACCACGGCGCCGCCCATCGAGCTGCCACCGTCCCCGGAGCAGGAACAGACGCGCAAGGGAGAGTGACATGCCACAAGGTGACAAATCGGCCTATACCGATAAGCAAAAGCGCCAGGCTCGGCATATCGAAGACAGCTACGAAACGCACGGTGTGAGGCGCGGCGTGGGCCACGAAGAAGCTGAAAAGCGCGCCTGGGCCACCGTGAACAGGCAAAGCGGCGGCGGCAAGCTGTCGGGCTCGGGCCGGGGCAGGCAGGCGGGCCAGTCCAAGTCAAAATAACCGCGACTGCGGCCAGGCCCGAGACCCGAGACCCGCAATTGCCGTGGGAGAAAGTGTGAACTCAGAAGACAGTTTTCGATTCCTGCCGCAGCGCGGCGAAATGCCGGCACGCGTGCGTTCCCACGACTGGGCGGCCACGCCCCTGGGAGCGCCGGACGGCTGGCCGCAGAACCTGCGCAACGCCGTGAGCCTGGCGCTGGGCTCGCGCTTTCCCATCACCATCTGGTGGGGCGAAGACTTCCGCCTGATCTACAACGATGGCTATATCCCCTTCCTGGGAACCAGCAAGCACCCCCAGGCGCTGGGCCAGGCCGGCGCGCACTGCTGGAGCGAGATCTGGAGCGATATCGGCCCCATGCTGGAAGGCGTGATGCGTACCGGCGAGGCCACCTGGTCCACCGACGCCCGCTACTTCTTCGACCGCGACCTGCCGCAGGAAGAGGTCTTCGTGACCTTCACCTACGGCCCCATCCTGGCCGATGACGGCGTCACCGTGCAGGGCGTGTTCTGCCCCTGCACCGAGACCACGGAAAAAATCGTCAGCCGCAGGCGCCTGGAGACGCTGCACCGCCTGGGCATACGCACGCTGGACATGCACAACGCCAGGGACGCCGCCCAGAAAGTCTGCGCCGTGCTGGACGAGAACCCCTACGACGTGCCCTTCGCCATCATCTACGAATGCGTGGACACCCCTGCCGCGGGCAGCGCAGGCGCCAGCGGCCCGGCCTTCAGGATGCTCTGCGCCACGGGCATGGATCTGGACATGGACCTGGCGGCCGACCCCGCGCGCTGGCCGCTGGACCGGGCCGTGCAATCCGATCCATCGGACCGAGCGGACCTAACGGACCAGGCGGATCAGGCGGATCAGGCAGCCCAGCCGGGCCAGCCCGTCAATGTGGAACTGGCGCCCCTGGGCCTGTTCCTGCCCGGCGGCCCCTGGCCCGAGGCCTCGCGTCTGGCGCGCATCGTGCCTGTGCGCTGGTCGGGCGACGGCCAGGTGTCGGGCGTGATGGTGCTGGGCGTCAGCCCGCGCCGCCCGCTGGATGTGGACTATTGCGCCTTCCTCGACATGGTGGCAAGCCACACGGGCAGCGTGGTCGCGCACGCCCAGGCCTACGAGCAGGAAGCGCGGCGCGCCAAGGCCCTGGCCGAGGTGGACCACGCCAAAACCGTGTTCTTCTCCAACATCAGCCACGAGCTGCGCACCCCGCTGACGCTGATCCTGGGCCCGCTGGAAGATGCCCTGCGCGAGCACGGCGGCCAGGTGCCGGCCGGGCAGACGCAGATGATCCACCGCAACGCGCTGCGCCTGCAAAAACTGGTCAACGCCCTGCTGGACTTCTCGCGCATCGAGGCCGGGCGCATGCAGGCCAGCTACGAGCCCACGGACCTGGCCCGCACCACGGCCGAGCTGGCCAGCATGTTCCGCTCGGCCGTGGAGCAAGCCGGCCTGCGGCTGCGCGTGGATTGCCCGCCGCTGGACGGACCGGTCCATGTGGACCGCGACATGTACGAAAAAATCGTGCTCAACCTGCTGTCCAACGCCTTCAAGTTCACGCTGCAAGGCGAAATCGCAGTGGCGCTGCGCGATGTGCCCGATGTGCACGATGCGCACGGCGCGGGCGGGGCCGATGGTGCGGTGGAGCTGTCCGTCACCGACACCGGATCGGGCATTGCGCCCCAGCACCTGCCCCATCTCTTCCAGCGTTTTCACCGCATTCCCGGCAAGCCGGCCCGCACGCACGAGGGCACGGGCATCGGCCTGGCCATGGTGCAGGAGCTGGCTCGGCTGCATGGCGGCACCGTCACGGTCAGCAGCACGGAGGGCGAAGGCAGCCGCTTCACCGTGCGCCTGCCCAGGGGGCATGCGCATCTTCCGGCCGAGCACCGGCCCGCGCGCCCGCCTGCCGCGCACCCGCAGGTGGATGAGGCCCTGCGCTGGCTGCCCGGCGAGCCCGCCCCGGCTGCCAGCGACGAAGCCAGGCCCATGCAGCGGGACATGCAGCGGGACATGCACGGTGGTGCCCTGCCCCCGCGTGCCCGCATCGTCTGCGCCGATGACAACGCCGACATGCGCAGCTACATCGGCCAGTTGCTGGAGCCGCTGTATGAAGTGGAGATCGTGGGCGATGGCCGCGCCGCGCTGGCCAGCATCCACCGCCAGCGGCCCGACCTGGTGCTGGCCGACGTGATGATGCCCGTGCTCGACGGCTTCGAGCTGCTGCATGCGCTGCGCAGTGACGAGACCACGCGCGCCATTCCCGTCATCATGCTGTCCGCGCGGGCCGGCCAGGAGGCCCAGGTCGAAGGCCTGCGCGCGGGCGCGGACGACTACCTGGTCAAGCCCTTTTCGGCACGCGAGCTGCTGGCGCGCATCGCATCGCTGCTGCAGCTGGTGCGTGTGCGCGAACAGGTCCACGTCGCCGTGCAGGCCAACGAGAAAAAGCTGCGCGCCATCATCGACCAGATGCCTGCGGGCGTGGGCGTCTCCGACATGCGCGGCACCATGGTATTGAGCAATGCGCTCATGGACCGCTTCGTGCCGCGCGCCATTCCTTCCACCCTGGCGGACCGCATGCCGCGCTGGAAGGGATGGGATGACAAGGGCCAGCCCATTGCCCCCGAGAACTGGCCCGGCAAGCGCGCGCTGCGCGGCGAAGTGGTCATGCCGGGTCTGGAGATGCTGCACACCGACGACGATGGCCGCGAATGGTGGATGCGCGTCAGCTGCGCGCCGCTGCGCGATGACGACGGCCAGCTCATAGGCACCTGTTCCGTCATCCAGGACATCACCGAACTCAAACAGGCCGAGTACCACCTCAAGGAAGCCGACCGACGCAAGGACGAATTCCTGGCCACGCTGGCGCATGAGCTGCGCAATCCACTGGCGCCCATCAGCCACGGCCTGCAAATCCTGAAGCGCACCGCCAGCGGCGACGACAGCGTGCGCCACAGCCACGAGATGCTGGAGCGCCAGGTCAACCACATGATCCGCATGGTGGACGACTTGCTGGAGGTCTCGCGCATCACCACCGGCAAGGTCCAGTTGCGCAAGGAACTGGTGGACCTGAACGATGTGCTGCAAGGCGTGGTGGCGGCCAGCGGCGCGGTCATGGAGGCAGGCAGCCACCAGTTGCGCCTGGAGCTGCCCGCCGCGCCCGTGTCGCTGCTGGCCGACCCGATGCGGCTGGCGCAGATGGTCTCCAACCTGCTCAACAATGCCGCAAAGTACTCGCACTCCGGCGGCCACATCGTTCTGTCCGCCTGGACCGATGGTGCGCAGGCCGTGGTCTCGGTACGCGACAACGGCATCGGCATCCCGCCCGCCCTGCTTGGCAAGGTGTTCGATCTGTTCATGCAGGTGGACCGCAACGGCCGCCGTGGACAGGGCGGCCTGGGCATCGGGCTGACCCTGGTGCGCAGCCTGGTCGAGATGCACGGCGGCAGCGTGCAGGCGCTCAGCGAAGGCAAGGGCCAGGGCAGCGAATTCAGGCTGCACCTGCCCCTGCCCACCCAGGCGCAGCCCCTGGCGGGACAGGCACCGAATGCCCAGCCCGAGGATGCAACGGCCTTCGGCCGCATCCTGGTGGTCGATGACAACATCGACGCCGCCGACACCCTGGCCATGCTGCTCAGGCTGCTGGGCGCCGAAGTCGAGATTGCCCGCGACGGCCCCGGCGCCTTGGCCATGCACGCGGCGTTCAGGCCCGAAGTGGTGCTGCTGGACATCGGCCTGCCCGGCATGGACGGCCTGGAAGTCGCCCGCCGCATCCGTGCCGAGCACGGCCGCGACCAGGTCGTGCTGATCGCGCTCACAGGCTGGGGCCAGGAGGAGGACCTGAGACGATCACGGGAAGCCGGCATGGACCACCACCTGGTCAAACCCGTGAGCTTCGACACGCTCGAGCGTCTGCTGGCGGGCCTGCGCCCCCTGCCCTGAGGGCTGCTTTTTTCGCGCGAGAATTCGGGCTGCCCGATTCCAGCTGCCCCAGACGCCACCGAGACCGATGACCGCCCTGCCCGCTTCCTCCGCCCCCAACCTTCCTCCCATCAACGCCGAGCGCCTGTGGCGCCGCGTGGAGACCCTGTCCACCTTCACCCTGCCCGACGTGCCGTGGACCCGCCGCGCCTTCTCCCCTGAATTCGACCAGGCCCGCGCCTGGCTGCGCGGGCAGTTCGAGGCTGCGGGCATGCAGGTCCATCTGGATGAAGGCGGCAACCTGGTGGGCCGCCTGCCGGCTGCCCCAGGCCCGGTGCAACGCGCCCCCATCTCCACCGGATCGCACTGCGACACCGTGATGATGGGCGGGCGCTTCGACGGCATCATCGGCGTGCTGGCCGGCATCGAGGTCGCGCACTGCCTGCACGAAAACGGCATCGCCCTGCAGCACCCGTTCGAGGTGATCGACTTCCTGTCCGAAGAACCCAGCGACTACGGCATCTCCTGCATAGGCAGCCGCGCGCTGTCGGGCAAGCTGGACGCCGCCATGCTGGCCGCCCGCAACCCCGAGGGCGAAACCCTGGCCGAAGGCATGCGCCGCATCGGCGCGCGGCCCGAGGCGCTGGACCGCCCGCTGCGCAGCGCCGGCGGCACGGCCGCCTTTGTGGAACTGCACATAGAGCAGGGCCCGGTGCTGGAGCAGCGCGGCCTGCCCATCGGCGTGGTGACGAACATCGTGGGCATACGCCGCGTGAGCTTCACCGTGCGCGGCCAGGCCGACCACGCAGGCACCACGCCCATGGACATACGCCAGGACGCGCTGGTGGGCGCGGCGCGCATCATCGATGCGGCCAACCGCAAGGCCGCCGCGCTCAGCGGCCAACCTCACTATGTGGTGGCCACCGTGGGCCGGCTATCGCTCACGCCCAATGCCTCCAATGCCGTGCCCGGCCTGGTCGAGATGATGATGGAAGTGCGCAGCGACCACGCCGGCGTGCTGGAGCGCTTCCCCGAGGAACTGCTGGCCGAAGTCCTGCCCGGCCTGGCCGCCTTGCGCGTGCGTGCCGAGATGGCCGACGTGAGCCGCTCCCAGCCCACGGACTGCTCCGCGCCCGTCATGCAGGGCGTGGAGCAGGCCTGCGCAAACCTGGGCTACGCCCACATGCGCATGCCCAGTGGCGCCGGCCATGACGCCGTCTACATGGCGCCCACCGGCCCCATGGGCATGATCTTCATCCCCTGCCTCCACGGCCGCAGCCACGCGCCCGAGGAATGGATAGAACCCGCCCAGCTGCTGGACGGCACCCGGGTGCTGTACGAGACAGTGCGCGTGCTGGACGCGCAATTGGCGGACGGGGGCTGACTTACAGGGCTGGCCGGCCCGGGCTGCGGGCCGGTACGGGACGTGCGGCGCGTGCGGACCCTGTCGCGCGGCCGAGGCGGCCAAGTTGGCCGGGACGGCCCTTTCGCCGTTCGCTGCAGGCGGCGCAGGTCACGGCAATCTCCACGCAATCGGGCAGGCTCGCGCCCAGGCCCCGGGCCAGTTGCGCAAGCTGGTCGCGCATGGACGCATCCCCGATGGCGAACCGCTCATGACAGCAGGCGCACACAAACTCCGCCTTGCGCTGTGTCTTGCCATCGGTGCCCAGCCGGTAGAAGGCCGTGGCCCGCGCGTTGACGACCTGGTAGCGCTGCTGCACCACCTGCGCATCGGCAAAGGCCGCCAGAATCCGGTAGCAGGCGGTGACGGGAACACCGCCGCCCAGGTGATCCTCGATGCGCCGGTACAGGTCCATGGCGGTGATCTCGCCGTGATGTTGTGCATCCAGCAGCGCGGCCAGCACCATGGCTCTCTGGTAGGTCGGCTTCATGCGGAAGGCGCGCAGGCGGTCCACCAGCGCCTCCAGCTCATCCCGGCCTCTGATCGTGTGTCTTGAATTCATATGCATGAATGGCCGTGCCCTGCGCGGCTGCAGGCACCCGCCCCGCCAGGGGACGGATGCCGCAGCCCCCTTCAGAAGGACTTGTTGAGGGAAACGCGCAAGGCCCGTGGAGAGCCCGGCGTGATGTTGGTGTTGCTGTTGGCGTTGATGTAGTACTTCTTATCGAACAGGTTTTCCACATTCAGCTGAAGACTGGTCTTGGCGTCGATCTTGTAGAACACCGCCGCATCGAAGCGCGTATAGCCGGGCAGAACCACGTTGGGCGAGACGCCACCCGTGGCGATCTGCTCGTTGGCCGCAAACATCTTGGTGCGGCGGATCACGCCCAGCGCCGCCGCCCAGGACTGCGTTATTTCATAGCGGTTCCACAGCGCAAAGGTGTGTTTGGGCACTTGGCCCACCGCACCGCCCGTGCGCAAGGTGGCCGAGGTATCGGCGACGAACTTGGCATCCGTGTATGCATAACCGCCAGCCACGGACCACGACGGAGTCAGGTTGCCCGACACCGACAGCTCCAGCCCCTCGGTACGCTGGCCGTCGCTCAGCATGGTGCGGGTGTTGGTCGGGTCCGAAGGGTCCAGCACCACCACGTTGCTGCGGTCCAGGCGGAAGAGGGCCGCCGTGGCCGACAGGTTGCGCTTGATGTCCCACTTGGCGCCGATTTCGTAGTTCTTGAACTTCTCGGGCTTGAAAGCCGCATTGGTGGCCGTCAGCGAGGACAGCTGGTCGCCGGCGCGCGGCTGGTAGGCCACGCTGTAGTTGGCGTACAGCGCCAGGTCCTGCACCGGCTTGTAGATCACGCCCACGCGCGGCGACACCAGATCGTCGGAGGGGTTGAGCACCTGGCCGTTGCGGTTGTTGGTGAAGTCCACCTTGAAACGGTCGTAGCGCACGCCGGCAACCACCTGCAGATTGCGGGTGATCTCCACTTGGTCCTGCAGGTAGAAGGCGGCCACCTTGGCCTTGCCGCTGTTGTCCGCATCGGTGGCCGAGGGGCGGAAGCTCACCGGCAGCGACGTGAACGGGTTGGCCACAGGCACGTTGACCGAGGTTGCGCCGCCCGGGAAGTAGCCCGTCTCGCGATGGTTGTCCGTGTCCTGCACGCCGAACTCGGCGCCGGCCAGGAACCTGTGGCGCAGGCCGCCTGCGTCGAGGTTGAACGTCACATCGGTCTGGTTGAAGACGCTCTTGCGGCGCGTCATGTTGTTGTAGGCGCTGATGGCCACCTGCGTGCCCGTGGCGTTGGTCGCACCGGGAAAGACGTTTTGATAGAACTTGTCCTGGTCCGACCAGCGCGTGCGGTTGCGCACGGCCACGCCGGAGTCGAACTCATGCTCCAGCGTCAGCGTGGCCGCATCCAGGCGGGTCCAGGTGGGGCTGGCCGCCGCATTGCCGAAGAAGGTGGACGGCGAGGTCTGCAGCGGCCGGCCCTGGAAGGAGCTGATGCCACGGTCCGCAATGCGGTCGTCCTCGAAATGCTCGTAGCTCAGGGAAGCCAGCGTCTTGGGCGCCAGCTTCCAGGAAATCGTGGGATTGATGCCCTTGCGTTCCAGCCACACGCCATCGCGGTAGCTGTCCGACTTCTCGTACAGCGCGTTCAGGCGGATGGACACCTGGTCATTGAGGGACTGGTTGATGTCGGCCGTCACGCGGCGGTTGCTGTTGGAGCCCAGAGTCAGCGAGCCACCGTAGCCTGCCGTCCAGTTGGGCATCTTGGTGACGCGGTTGATCAGGCCGCCCGTGGCGCCACGGCCGAAGATCATGGCGTTGGGACCGCGCAGCACTTCCACGCGCTCGATGTTGTAGAGGTCACGGTAGTACTGCACATCGTCACGCATGCCGTCCACGTAGAAGTCGCCCGTGGTGGAGATGCCACGGAAGATGGGCGTCTCGCGGTTGCCCTCGCCCTGGGCGAAGCCCACGCCCGGCACATAGCGCAGGGCTTCGGCCAGGCCCTGCGAACCCTGGTCGCGGACCTGGTCCTGCGTGACCACGGAAATGGACTGGGGCGTGTCGATCAGCGCCGTATCGGTCTTGGTGGCCGAGGTGCTGCGCCTGGCCGCATAGCCCTTGTCCTGCTCGGAAGTCACCGTGACGGTGGGCAGGTTGACGCTGGGCGAAGCCGGCTGGGCCGGAGCCTGCGCCTGTGCATGCGCGGCTGTCGCAGCGGCAGCCAGGCAGCCCGCCACCAGCAATTGCGCTGCGGTGGCCGTATGGCGAAGGACAAAGGAGGGCGAAGGGATTTGGCGAGTGTGGCGAGCGTTCATATGCGGCAGGAAGTGGTCT
Source organism: Delftia sp. SD018 (assembly GCF_017355445.1). Taxonomy (NCBI): domain Bacteria; kingdom Pseudomonadati; phylum Pseudomonadota; class Betaproteobacteria; order Burkholderiales; family Comamonadaceae; genus Delftia; species Delftia sp. SD018. The sequence continues at coordinate 21,861 of NZ_JADDRN010000041.1, read as the reverse complement.
GCGCGGGCGCCGGAAATCGGCGCGCCGCACCATCAGGAATCGCAGAACAAATGAGAACCATTTGCGATTCCCGGCCGCAATGTAACGATGTTGAGTAGTACTGTAAAGTGCTACTTCACGAAATTTTCCTCAAAGCAACACGAGTAAAAGCCCCTGCATCAGTGGTATCCGAAGGTACTACTGATTCTCACCCGCGCCGGGCGACTCGGCCTTGGTGCTGCGAATCCCGCTGATCTGGCCCCGCACCACCTTCCAGAAGTTCTCCGTGCCCTCGACCAGGCGCCAGGCCGTGGAGCGGTGCGCCAGCACGCCCACCTCGGGCAGCACATCGCGCAGGTGCTTGATGCCCAGGATCTTGGTGTACTTGCGGATGGTGCCGGGGCTATGGATGAGCAACAGCACCCGCCAGCCATAGTGGCGGCCGATCATGAGCATGCCGATGGCGCTCTCCAGGTCATCCAGATTGCCGTTGAAACTGTCTGCTGCCCTGTCCACGATGGCCACGATTTCTTGATCCGTCACGCTGGGTTCGCCTCTTCTTGCCAAAACCCCGACGATAACCGTATCCACGCCCGACCGCGCCCACACTGGCAGCAGCGCTTGCAGCGCCAGCCGGGGGAAAGGCCGCTGGCTATACTGCAGCGCGAATAAATCTTGTTCTCATCATGTTCAATGCCGCCTTTGTCGTCCTGCGCGAACTCTCCGAGCTGCTGCTGATCACGCTGGCCGTGCTCGGCTCCGTGCACGACGGACGGCTGCCGGGCTTTCGCCGGCTGGTGCTGGCCGCCGTGGCCGCAGGTGTTGCATCAGGTGGCCTGGCCGCCGCCGTGCTGCACGGTGGCACCCTGTCCCCGCAGCTGGGTCCGCTGCTGGCCGTGGTTCTGGGCGGCGCCACGCTGTGGATGGCGCTGACCAATCTCTTTTCCGGTCATTCGGTGCGCGAATATGTGGAAACCATGGTGGACGATCTGCCCAAGGGCCGCATTTCGCTGGCCATGCTGGCCGCCTTCTGCGCGTTCGCAGGCTTTAGGGAGAGCCTGGAGACCTGGCTTTTCCTCGAACAGGCCTCCAGCGTTCATGCACCGGCTGACCTGGCGTTGGGCGCGCTGATCGGCGCCGGGGTGCTGGTTCTGGGCATGCTGGCCCTCAACCCTGTGCTCAGCCGCATGCGCTGGCAGTGGTTGTATCGCCTGTCCACCGTGGGGCTGTGCTTTCTTTCGATACAGCTGCTGCTGTCGGGCGCTGCCGATCTGGTGGTGGCAGCGCAGGCCGATGCCGCCTCCTGGCTTGCCGTGCTGCAGCAGCCTGCCGTTGAAGCCCTGCGCTCCAGCGGCACGGCGCTGGTGGCCACCCTGCTTCCGACCGCCTTGCTGACGCGGCGCTGGTGGAGAGAGTCCTACCGGGTCTAGGCGCCATCAGCGGCGGCCAGGCACCAAGGCGGCATAAAATAGCCCGCTTCCCTCTGGAGCAGGCACAAGCTGCTCCTTGGTGGAAGCCCCTGTGGCACAGATTGCGGAAATCCGCCCAAATAGCGGGTTTCCCAATGCAAGATGGCGGAACCACCCTCCCCGATCATCGACAACCCACCGCATGGGCGGGCCGGCACTGCCGGTCCGCTGCGAGAAGGTTGCACCGCCCCATCAGACCCTGGAGTTTCTTCTTTCATGTTCCGCCAACTGATCACCTGCACCGCCGTGGCCGCCGCCATGGGCCTGAGCTTTTCCGCAGCCGCCCAAGGTGCGGCTGCCGACTATCCGAACAAGCCCGTGCGCATGATCGTGCCCTTCCCGCCCGGCGGCGGCACCGACATCCTCGCGCGCGTGGTGTCCAACAAGCTCACCGAAGTCAGCAAGTGGACCGTGGTGCCCGACAACCGCGCGGGCGCAGGCGGCACCATCGGCATCACCGAGGCCGCCAAGGCAGCGCCCACGGGCTACGACATGGTCATGGGCCAGAAGGACAACGTGGTCCTGGGCCCCTACCTCTACAAGAACCTGCCCTGGAACCCGGTCAAGGACCTGGTGCCCGTGGCCCACGTGGCCTACACGCCCATCGTGATCGCCACCAGCGTGAACTCGCCCTACAAGACCCTGGCCGACATCGTGGCCGCTGCCAAGCAGCACCCGGGCAAGGTGACCTACGGCTCGCCGGGCAATGGCACCAGCATCCACATCTCGGGCGTGCTGCTGGAGAAGGCCGCAGGCATCCAGCTGGTGCACGTGCCCTACAAGGGCTCCAATCCGGCATTGATGGACGCGCTGGCCGGCAACGTGGACCTGCTGGTGTCCTCCGTGCCCTCGGCCATCGGCCAGATCAAGGCCGGCAAGCTGCGCGCCATCGCTGTGACCTCGGCCAAGCGCTCGTCCTCGCTGCCCGACACGCCCACGCTGGCCGAATCGGGCCTCAAGGGCTTTGACGTGAGCACCTGGTACGGCCTGTTCATGCCCAAGGGCACGCCCACGGCCGTCGTGACCAAGGTCAACGCCGAAGTGAACAAGCTGCTGGCCATGCCCGAAGTGCGCGACGCCATCCAGACCCAGGGCGCCGAACCCCAGTCCATGAGCGTGGCCGACTTCGACAAGATGTTCCAGGCCGACTTCAAGCAGTCCAAGCAGATCGTCGAGTCCTCGGGCGCCAAGATCGAGTGACATGCCTGTGGTGCCAGGGCTGCATGCCCGGCACCGCCTGCAATGGCCAACGCCGCATTTCATTGATGCAGATCAGCCTGATCTGCATCAAGGAGCTATGTGACAGTCCCGTGAATACTTCTCTGGAAATCACCGAATTCCTGGAGAACGTCATGGCATTGCTGGTCTGGGTCCCCGAGCTGGACACCGGGATTGCAGAAATCGACCGGCAGCACCGCCGCATCGTCGATTACATCAACAAGCTCTACGAGCTGCGCTCGTCGCCCGACCGCGAGGCCCTGGGCGATGTCATCGGCGAGATGATCGACTACACCGTCTCGCACTTCGTGTTCGAGGAAAGCCTGATCGAGAGCGCCGGCTACATGTTCGCCGGCCCGCACAAGAAGGTGCACGAGCTGTTCACGCGCCGCGTGATCGAGATGCAGACCCGCTTCGATGCCGGCGAGGACGTGGCCGCCGAGCTGCACGGCATGCTCTCGCGCTGGCTGTTCAACCACATCCGCAACGAAGACACCGGCTACGTGGACTCGGCCAAGGCCTATCTGCGCATGGCGCGCGAGTCCAGTCCTGCCGCCGAGAAGGAAAGGCTCAAGAACGAAGTGCTGCAGGAGCTGGAACTGCAGCGCAAGAAAAAGGGCTGGCTGGCACGGCTGCTCAATCGCTGATCGCCCTCTCCCCCTGCAGCGCACCAACAAAAACGGCTCCCGAGGGAGCCGTTGACGTTTCACCCGGCGAAGGGCCGAGCGGACCGGTGATTACTCGCGCACCACCAGCACCGGCACGCGCACGGCGCCCAGCACGCGCTGGGTCACGCTGCCCAGCATCAGCTTTTCCAGGCCACGGCGGCCTTGCGAGCCCATGATGATCAGGTCGGCGCCCGTGCTCTCGAGCACGCGCACGATGCCTTCGTGCACCGCATGGCCTTCGCCCACCACGGTGGTGGCGGTGATGCCGGCCTCGTCGGTGATCTTCTTGACGGCGTCCAGCGTGGTGTTGGCCTCGGCCGTGGCCGCGCTCAGGTACTGCGACTGGCCGTAGGCGAAGTCGGCGCCCACGCCCGTGAACGGATAGGGGTCCACCACGTAGACCGCCGTCAGCGTGCTGCCAAAGGCCTTGGCCAGCTCCACGCCCTTGTGAACCGCCAGCATCGAGCTGTTGGAGCCGTCCACGGGAACCAGGATGTGCTTGAACATGCGTTTTCTCCTTTGTGCTTGGCCGCCGTCAACAATCGGGGGCGGCCGGGTCGATGAACCAAAGTGTGCGCCCATCATGCGCCAGCGTCTTGAGCTGCATCAATCCTTGCGGCGACGCGTCAGCTCCGAGCCCTGGAAACCCTGGCGGCGATAGGTCAGCACCAGGGTATCGCGCACGCCGCCCGGCTGCTCGGGCTGGATGGGCGTGGTCTCGTGGATCATGCGGGCATCGTCCAGCAGCATCACCGACCAGGGCTCGGTCAGCGTGAAGCGCTGGCCGCTGGGGCCCGTGGCCTCGAAGATGCGCGTCTCGCCGCCCTTCACGCCCTCGCGCCCGACCAGGATCACGGCCACCAGGTCCACGCCGTCGCGGTGCGCGCCTTCGGGCGTGGGCCGGCCAATGCCGTCCGTGGTGTCGATGCGGAACTGGTGGGACTCGATGAACCAGCGCTCGTGCTGCACATCATCGCCCTGGGCGCAGAACACCTGGTCGGACAGGCCGGCCAGCGCCAGCAGCAGCCGGCTCCAGGTGGCGCTTTGCGCCGTGGCGTCGCGCATGGGATCGAACATGCGCAGCATGCCGCCATGCAGGGCGTTGTATTCCACCGGCTGCCAGTGCGCGCGGTGCTCCACCTGCTGCAGCCCGTCCTGCCCGGCGATGAAGCAGGAATGGCGGCGGCGCCGATAGCGCCCGCCGTCCTTCAGAAAGGCATCGGGCGGCAGCTGGGCCCAGTCGGCATCGAGCGCATGCAGCTCGGTCAATGACACGCCTGCCCAGGCCGCGAATTCATCGGGGCGCAGCACCGCATAGCCTGCGTCGCGCAGCGACTGCGCTGCATTCTGGGGGGCGATATAGGGAGGGGGAAACGTGATGTGCGCCATAACCCGACAAGCTTACTCCTCGCCCGCACCCGTCCGGGCGAGGCGGGCTGCAAATTTGCGCAATGCTGTGGCGACAGACGCGCATCAATGCGGGCGCTGCCTCGGCGGCGCCCGGGGCCTCACACCGGCTCTCACACCAGCGGCAACCCCACATAGTTCTCCGCCAGCGAGGTCGAGCCTGCGCGGGAGTTGACGATGTAGTCCAGTTCCGCCTCCTGCACCTTGGTGTCGAAGCCGCCCGCGTCGGGGAAGCGGTGCATGAGCGAGGTCATCCACCACGAAAAACGCTCGGCCTTCCAGACGCGGCGCAGGCATTGCTCGGAGTAGCCGTCGATGCCTTCGGGCGCCTTGTCGCGGTAGTACTGCGCGAAGGCGCTGGACAGGTAGCCCACGTCCGAGGCGGCCAGGTTCAGGCCCTTGGCGCCCGTGGGCGGCACGATGTGGGCCGCGTCGCCGGCAAGGAACAGCCGGCCGAAGCGCATGGGCTCGGTCACGAAGCTGCGCAGCGGGGCAATGCTCTTTTCCAGCGAGGGGCCGGTCACCAGGCGCTCGCGGGCCTCGGGATCCAGGCGCAGGCGCAGTTCGTTCCAGAAGGCTTCATCGCTCCAGTCCTCGACCTTTTCGGTCAGCGGCACCTGCAGGTAGTAGCGGCTGCGCGTGGCGCTGCGCTGGCTGCACAGTGCAAAGCCGCGCTCGGTCTGGGCGTAGATCAGTTCGTGCGAGACGGGCGGCGTGTCCGACAGCAGGCCCAGCCAGCCGAAGGGGTAGACCTTCTCGAAGGTGCGCACCTTGTCCTGCGGCACGCTGGCGCGGCAGATGCCGTGAAAGCCGTCGCAGCCGGCGATGAAGTCGCATTGCAGCTCATGGACCTGGCCGTCCTTTTCGTAGCGCACGACGGGGCTGTCGCCATCGAAGCCCACGGGCTGCACGTTGCTGGCCTCGTAGACCGTGGTCAGGCCCTCGGCGGCGCGCACTTCCATCAGGTCGCGCGTGACCTCGGTCTGGCCGTAGACCATGACGCGCTTGCCGCCGGTCAGGCCATGCAGGTCGATGCGGTGGCGCTGGCCGCCGAACAGCAGTTCGATGCCGTCGTGCGGCAGGCCTTCTGCGCGCATGCGGGCGTCGGCACCGGCCTGCTCCAGCAGGTCCACCGTGACCTGTTCGAGCACGCCGGCACGGATGCGGCCCAGCACGTAGTCGGCGCTGCGCTGCTCGATGATGACGTTGTCTATGCCCGCGCGGTACAGCAGCTGGCCGAGAAGCAGGCCGGCAGGGCCTGCACCGATGATGGCGACTTGGGTGCGCATTGATTTGTCTCCGTTGCGTTGTTCGATGTCATGGCCGGTTCATGCCATGGCCTGCGCCCAAGATTAGTTTTGAGGCAGCGCAAAGACGAGGGGCTGCAGCACCCGTTGCGCGGTGATCGCGCAATCTGCGCGACAATCGCGCACTACCTGCATGCCCGCCCTCCCCGCCCATGAACCAGCCCTTTCCCATCGACCCGGATGACTTCATCGCCGGACTGGCCAAGGGCCTGGCCGTGCTGGAGAGCTTCGACACCGAGCGCCAGCGCCTGAACGCCACCATGGCGGCCGAGCGCTCGGGCATCACGCGCACGGCCGCGCGCCGCCATCTGCTGACCTTGACGCACCTGGGCTACCTGGAGACGGACGGCAGCCATTTCTGGCTGGCGCCCAAGGTGCTGCGGCTGTCGGGCAGCTACCTGGCCTCGGCGCGGCTGCCGCGCATCGTCCAGCCCGTGCTCTACCGGCTGGCGGCGCAGACCCAGCTGTCGTTTTCCTGCGTGGTGCGCGATGGCCACGAGGTGGTCATCGTCGCGCGCAGCGCCCTGCACGAGCGCGGCCAGCGCCTCATGGCCCACGGCCTGCACCTGGGCAGCCGCCTGCCCGCCCACGCCACCTCCACGGGCCGCGTGCTGCTGGCGGCCCTGCCTGCGGCCGAGCTCAGGCAATGGCTGGCATCGCACGATCTGCGGCGCCTGACCGCCCACACGGTGACGGACAGCGCCGCGCTGGAAGGCGTGCTGGACGAAGTGCGCCGCCAGGATTTCTGCCTGGCCCTGGAAGAGCATGAGCTGGCCGTGCAGGCCCTGGCCGTGCCGCTGCGCAACATGGAGGGCCGCACGGTGGCCGCTCTCAACATCGTGACCTCGCCCCAGCGCATGGCGCCCGCCGACATGGCGGCCGAGCTGCTGCCGCTGCTGCAGGAGGCGGCGCGGGAGCTGCGGCCGCTGCTCTGAGGCCTGCTGACCTGCGACCTGCCTCCGTCGCTGCAGCCGCTCAGAGCGGCGCGCACACCTGCTGGCTCAGTTCGCGCAGGGCCAGCGAGGTCTTTCGGATCAGCGGCGTGGCCTTTTTCTTGGCCGACTGCGCCAGGCACAGCGTGCTCACCACATGGGGCGACTCGATGGGAATGCCCACCAGCTCGGCATCGGTCAGGTGGCTGCGCATGGCGCTGTCGGTCAGCGCGGCGTAGCCGTAACCGCCGCGCACCAGGTCCAGGATGGCCGGCACGCTGGACACTTCCCAGACCACGTTGAGCTTGACCTGGGACAGCGTGGCCTGCGCTTCCATCAGCTTGCGGAAGATCTGGCCGTGCTGCGGCATGATCAACGGAAACTGCGACAGCTCGTCAAAGCGCACGCCGCTGCGCCCGCCCAGGGTGCGCGCCGGGCCGATCAGGCACAGGCGCTCTTCCAGCACGGGCGTGACCTCGATGTGCGGATGCGGCTCGGGCGTGTAGACCAGGCCCAGGTCCATGCGGCCCGAGGTCAGCCATTCGGCAATGTTCATGGAAAAGCCCTCGACCACGGCCAGGCGGGCCTTGGGCATGTCCTTGCTGAACAGGTCGATCAGCGGCAGCGTCAGGCGCCGCGCCAGGCTGGGCGGCAGGCCCACCACGATGCGGCCCACGGGCTCGTCGCGCTGGCTGCCCAGATCCTCCTTGGCCAGCGCCACACGCTGCATGATGGCGTGGCCGTGCTCCAGCAGGCGGCGGCCCGCGTCGGTCAGCGTCACGCCGCGGCCGGTGCGGATCAGCAGGGTTTCGCGCAGCTCGGTCTCCAGCGCCCGCACCTGGCGGCTCAGTGCGGGCTGGGCCGTCTCCAGCAGCACGGCCGCCTTGCTGAAGCTGCCGGTCTCGGCCACATGCACAAAGGTCTCTATCTGCTGCAAATTCATGTTCTATCGTCTCCTCACTTATGCCATTTTGCTATAGCTGCTAGCGGCAGCCATGGCTAGGTGCTTTGCAGCGAACTGACACAATGCGGCGACTGGATGATCCAGCCGCTCCCGCAAGAGAGCGTAAAAAACAAGAGCGGCCCGTGCATTCCCGGCATAGGGCCAAGCCACCCAGCAAGCCCAACAGCGACTCGGAGACAAACCATGAAAGACAGCGCCTTCAGCATCAATCGCCGCCAGGCGGGCCTCGCCCTTGGCGCCCTGGCCCTGGGCGCGCTGGCGCCTGCGCGTGCCCAATCGGGTGCCGCCGCCAACTGGCCCACCAAGCAGGTGCGCATCATCAATCCGTTCCCCGTGGGCGGCGGGCCGGACGGCACCTCGCGCCTGGTGGCCGACAAGCTGGCGCGCCTGTGGAACCAGCCCGTCATCGTGGAAAACCGCCCCGGCGGCAACGGCTTCATCGCCATCGAGGCCTTCAAGCGCGGCGCCACCGACGGCACGGACATCATCCAGCTGGACAACGTCCACCTGGCCGCCTATCCCCACCTGTTCAAGAAGCTGCCCTACAACATCGACAAGGACTTCGAGGTCGTCCTGCCGCTGTTTCGCACCTTCTTCTTCGTCTGCGTGCCGGTCAACAGCCCCTACAAGACCGTGGCCGACCTGATTGCCGACGCCAAGGCGCGCCCCGGCAAGCTGAACTACGGCTCGTGGTCCGTGGGCAACCCGGTGCACCTGGGCTCGGCCCTGCTGGAGTCGCTGACGGGCACCAAGATGGAACACGTCATCTACAAGGAAACCAGCCAGCTGTACACCAGCGTGGCCACGGGCGAGCTGGCCTTTGCGCTGGGCTCCTCGGGCACGGCCGGCCCGCTGATGCGTTCGGGCAAGCTGCGCTTCCTGGCCGTGCTGGCACCCCACCGCCTCAAGGGCTATGAAGACGTGCCCACCGTGGCCGAATCGGGCGGCCCGGCCGATGCCGTGGTCACCGGCTGGAATGCCTTTGCCGTCTCCAAGTCCACGCCGCCCGCCGTGGTCGAGAAGATCCGCCAGGACACCATGAAAGTCCTGCGCGAGCCTGACATCCAGCCCAAGTTCCAGACCTTCGGCTACGAGAACTACTTCCCCACGCCCGAAGAGTTCAAGGCCTTCATCGTCGAAGAGAACAAGCGCTTTGGCGACGTGATCCGCCGCGCCAAGATCGAGCTGTAAGCCACAGGCCACAGCAGGCCACAGACGCAAAAAAACCGCCGCGCCGCAAGGCCGGCGGCTTTGCTTCATGTCGCCGTCAGCGCGACAGCCCGCGCGCCGCAATCGGCCACAGCGCATGCACCACACCGTCCTGCAGCACCACAAGCTCGTCGTGCAGGTTGAATGTCGGGTCCACGTGGGAGGGCAGCAGTTGCAGCACGCTGCCCAGCGCCGGCGCCTGGGCGCCCGGCTCCACGCGCACCACGCTGTGCTCGTCGTTGATGGCCACGCAGCGCAGGCCCGGCGTGCCGTACACGGCAGGCGGCCCGCATTCGGCCGAGGTGGACTTCAGGCCCACGTCCAGGATGACGCGGTCCGGCGCGGGCGTGCTCATCACCGTGGACAGCAGGTACAGGCTGCTGCGAAAGGCCAGCGCCCCGTCCCACTCGTTGGCGCCGTAGTCGCCATCCATGAAGGCATAGGAGCCCGGCTGCAGCTCGGTGTAGACGCCGCTGGCCGCGTCGAACTCCACGCTGCCCGTGCCGCCGCCCGTGATGGTGCGGCAGGCCATGCCGTTGTCGCGCAGCAGTTGCGCGCATGCCGCCGCCTGGCGCGCCGCCTCCCGGCAGACCTGCGCACGCTCTTCGCGGCTGCGCCGGTGCTGCACCGCGCCGTGGTAGGCCTGCAGCCCCGCGAAATTCACGCCCGGCAGGTCGTGCGCCTGCCGGGCCAGGGCCAGCACGGCCTCGGCACCCGTGACGCCGCAGCGGCCCTGGCCCACGTCCACCTCCACCAGCACGTCGATCTCCACGCCCGCCTGCGACATGGCCTCGGACAACTGCACCAGGTTGGCCGCGTTGTCCACGCACACGGCCATGCGCGCACTGCGCGCCAGCCGGGCCAGCAGCGCGTGCTTGGCGGGTCCCACCACCTCGTTGCTGATCAGGATGTCGCGTACGCCGGCCGCCACAAAGGGCACGGCCTCGCTCACCTTCTGGCAGCAGATGCCGCGCGCGCCCAGCGCCAGCTGGCGCAGCGCGATCTGCGGGCACTTGTGCGCCTTGGCATGCGGGCGCAGCGCCACGCCGTGGCGGTCGGCCCAGTCCTGCATGGTGCGCAGGTTGGCGTCGAAGACCGTCAGGTCCAGCGCCAGGCTGGGTGTATCGACCCGGTCGAGCGGATCGCCGGGCCGTGCGGCAGGCTCCATTGCCAGGCCGCTGGAGTCATCGTGCAGGGGCATGGGGCTGTGCCTCATTCCTGCGGGGGCGCGTATTGGGCGATGACCTCGGCCTCGGTCATGGTCGGCGTCTGGTTGGCGAAGTCGTAGTAGCCGGGCTTCTTGTCGATGTAGATCTGCGTGGCCAGCTCGAAGTCCTGCGACTCGAAGGCGCCGGCCGGCACGAAGTACTCGCCCGTGGCGTGCAGCCGGTAGTACAGGTGCGTGCCGCACTGCTTGCAGAAGGCGCGCTCGGCCCATTCGGAGGAGGCATAGGTGCCTATGTGCTCGCCGCCCTCGAACTTCACATCGGGCCCGCAATGCACCGCCAGCATGGGGCCGCCGCCCCAGCGCCGGCAGTATCCACAGTGACAGGCGCCGATTTCCCGGGCCTGGGGAGAGACAAAGCTGACTGCGCCGCAAAGACAATGACCGTTCATGGTGCGTGGACCTTTCCGTGGGTTGCAAGTAGCTGTGATTATTCACAGGTGCCGCGCATCATAGGCGATGGCGCAGCACCTGCAAACCGCGGCGCCCTACACTGCGCGCCATGCAGCTTTTTCACTTCAGCGAAGACGGAGATATCCGGCAATTCCAGCCCCGCCCGGTCCTGAAGGCGGCACCCCGCCGCCAGGGGCAGGAGTGGCTCAACGGCCCCCTGGTGTGGGCCATCGCCCAGACGCATCAGCGGCTGTACCTGTTTCCGCGCGAATGCCCGCGCATCGTCATATGGCCGCACGAGCACAGCACCAGCGAAGACAGGGCCCAATGGCTGAACGCCCTGCCCGATGGAGCGCTGGCCGTGGCCTATGTGGAGACCGCCTGGGCCGCGCGCCTGCAAGCGGCCCGGATACACCGGTACGAGCTGCCAGCCGATACGTTTGAAAGTCTGGAGGACGCCGGCATGTACGTCAGCCGGCAGGCCGTGCAGCCCCTGCGCCGGGACCTGCTGGTCGATCTGCCGCAAGCGCTAGCGGAATGCGGCACCGAGCTGCGCATCGTCGATTCGCTGCAGCCGCTGCGCGGCGTCTGGGACAGCTCGCTGCATGCCAGCGGCATACGGCTGCGCAATGCGGCCAGCTGGGCCTGAGCGCACTTGCATTCAAAGACCAACGCCTCTTTCCAACATGCCCCGCAATGACAACCGCCTCAAGGTCCTCTTCGTCTGCAGCCGCAACCAGTGGCGCAGTCCCACGGCAGAGCAGGTCTGGCGCAGGCACCCTGCCTTGCAGGTGCGCTCGGGCGGCACCAGTGCGGGCGCCCGCCACCGCGTGTCGGCCGACGATGTGGCCTGGGCCGACGTGATTCTCGTGATGGAGGAAAGGCACCAGTCCCGCCTCAAGGCCGATTTCGGCCGGCTGCTGGCGCAAAAGCGCGTGCATGTGCTCGATATCCCTGACGAGTACCGCTACATGGACCCGGAACTGGTGGACATGCTGCAGACCGCCGTCAGCGCACTGCTGCAATTGGACTGAGCGCCGGACGCCACGGCGACGGCAACCATAGGCAAGCACGTAGGCAAAAACAGTCAATTGCATTCGGACGTACGCTATAGTAACGAACGGTATCAAAAGCACGGTCTGCCGTATGACAAATGGACGACTGGATACCCTCCAGGAGGACTCCCAACCGAGGCTGAAATGCACGATGCCATCACCAACCCCACGCAAGCTGCGGTGACCCCGGTGGCGCCAGCCCCCCTGGAAATACCCGATTACGAACTGCTGGAAACCTTGGGATCGGGTGGCTACGGCACCGTCTACCGCGCGCGCCACCGGCGCACGGGTGCATCGGTGGCCATCAAGGTCGTCAGGCTGCAGGAAGGCGGCCGCCAGGTGGAGCGCTTCCACCGCGAGACCATGCTGTGCGCGTCCCTGCACCATCCGCACATCGTCCAGTTGCTAGACAAGGGCGAGCAAGGCGACTGCGTCTACGGCGTCTTCGAATATGTGCCCGGCGAGACCCTCAAAAGCCTGATCCGCCGCCAGGGCGTGCTGACTGCCGCCGAGGCCGGCCGCCTCATGGCCGAGGTGCTCGATGCGCTGGACTGCGCGCACGCGGCCGGCATCGTGCACCGCGACCTCAAGCCCGACAACGTGATGGTCACCTCCACGGGCGCCGTGCGGCACGCCATGGTGCTGGACTTCGGCATCGGCACCGTCATTCCGCAGTTTGCCGGCCCGCAGGTCTCGCAGCTCACCATGGGCGACGAATGCCTGGGCACGCCGGCCTACAGCGCGCCCGAGCAGCTGCGCGGCGAGCCGCCCAGCGCCCGCACCGACCTGTATGCCTGGGGACTGATGTTCCTCGAATGCCTGACGGGCACGCCCGCCGTGCAGGGCGCCTCGGTGGCCGAGATCGTGCACCGCCAGCTCAGCCCGCAGGAAGTGCAGCTGCCGCCGGCCATCTCCACCCACCCCATCGCCACCTTGCTGCGCAAGGCGCTCAAGAAGCGGCCCGCGGAGCGCAGCGACTCGGCGGCGGCCCTGCTCAGGGACCTCATGCGCGTGCGGCTGGACGATCTGGTGGGCCAGTTGCCCGCCGCCGCCCAGGTGCAGCAGGCGGACCTGACACGCACCGTGGCCACCACACGCGTGTTCTCCGAAGTGCGCCAGCTCACCGTGCTGTGCTGCAGCGTCTCCCTGTGGCCGGGCAGCGACATCCACGGCATGGACAGCGCGGCACGCACTGCAGGCCAGCCCTCGCAGGGGCTGAACATCGAAGACATCGAACTGCTGCAGCGCGAGGAACTCACGCTGTTCTCCGACGTTGCCACCCGGCGCGGAGGCATGCTGGCGGGCACGCTGGGCGACCGCATGCTGGTGCTCTTCGGCTACCCGCACACCAGCGACACCGATGCCCGCCAGGCCGGCATGACGGCGCAGGAGCTGCTGACGCTCAGCCGCAGCCGCGCGGCCGCCATCGAACAGGTCCACGGACTGCACCTCGGAATCCGCATGGGCCTGCACACCGGCATGGCCGTGGTGGTCGGCGGCGAAGCACCCTCGGGCCATGCCGTCAACGTGGCCATGCGGCTGGAGGCCATCGCCGATGCGGGCACCCTGCTGGCCAGCGAAAGCAGCCATCGCCTGCTGGCCCGCCATGCGCGCTTCGAGAAAGCCGGTAGCCTGCGCCTGCCCGGCCAGCCCACGGGCATGCAGACCTATCGCCTGGAGCTGGAGCAGCCCGCCGAGCCACTGCCAGGGCCTGTGTCCGACGCGGCCTTGCAGTGCATAGGCCGCGAACCCGAACTGCAGCGCCTGAACGACGCATGGGCGCGGGCCCGCGAAGCCGGGGGCAATGCGCTGTGGATTCGCGGCGAGCCGGGCATCGGCAAATCCTGCCTGGCCGACATGCTGCTCGTCCACGCCAGGACACAGGGCGCGAACACCGTGGTGCTGCAATGCCAGCCCGAGCACCGCAACACCGCGCTGACCCCTTTCCTGGGCCTGATACGGCAGCGGCTGGAGGCGGCCGATCCCCCGCAGGACCACCGCGAGCAGATGCGCGAAGCCCTGCGCGCCGCAGGCTGCGATGCCGAGGCCGCCCTGCCCATTCTGTGCGCCTGGCTCTCGCTGCCCCTGGGCGACTGCGAGCCCAGCCGCATCTCGGCCGTCATGCAAAGGGCGCTGCTGCTGCAGTCCACCGCGCAATGGCTGCTGCACATGTCCGAAGCCGAGCCCTTGCTGCTGGTCGTCGAGGACGTGCACTGGGCCGACCCCACCAGCATCGAACTGCTGGAGCAACTGGTAGCGCGCCTGCCCGGGCGGCGCGTGCTGCTGGTGCTCACGGCGCGGCCGCAATGGCAGCCGCCCGAAGGCCTGAAGGCCGAGTGCGTGGACGTGCGGCGCCTGGAAGACGCGCAGGCCACCGAGCTGGCCCGCCAGACGCTGGCGCCGCGCAGGCTCAGCCCCGCCGTGATCCGCCACGTGGTGGAGCGCACCGACGGCGTGCCGCTGTTCATCCAGGAAATGGCGCGCATGCTGCTGGATGCCCACCTGGTGGAGCAGGACGGCGTCTGGGACTTTCGCCATGCCGGGCTGCCGGCCGCCATTCCGTTGACCCTGCGCGACTCGCTGGTCAGCCGCTTTGACCGCATCGGCCCGCTCAAGCCGCTGCTGCAACTGGCCGCCACCATGGGCCGGCACTTCGACTTCGGCCTGCTGTGCGCCTGCGTGGAACGCCCGCAAGGCGAGGTCGAGCAGGAGCTGGCGCAACTGGGCCAGGCCGGCCTGGTCATTGCCGATGAACGTGCGGGCGCCGGCGCCTTCATGTTCCGCCACGCGCTGATCCGGGACACGGCCTACGAATGCATGCTGGCATCGCAGCGCCGGCTGCTGCACCGCGACGTGGCCCTGGCCCTGATGCAGCACCAGCCCCAGCGCGTTGCCGCAGAACCCGCAGGCGTGGCCCAGCACTGGGCAGACGCGGGCGACCATGCCCAGGCCGTGGCGCTTGCGGTGCGGCAGTTGCGCATCACGCAGCTGCGCTCGCTCAACGATGAAACCATTGCCTACGCGCGCCACATCGACGACTGGCTGCACCAGCTCCAGGGCGTGGCCCAGCGCGAGGCGCGGCTGGACGTCAACAGCTACGTGACCCAGGCGCTGATGAACAAGCACGGCTGGGCCCATGCCCAGGTGGTGGAAAGCATCGCGCTGTCGCAGGAGCTGCTGGCCGGCCCCGGCGCCAACGCGGTGGCCGACTACAAGCAGGTGCAGCACCTGTGGATGCTGATCACCTACCACCACGTGGCCAGCAACCGCGAGGAAGTGCGCCAGCTCAGCCACCGCCTGCTGGAGCAGGCCGTGCGCCAGCAGGACACGGGCGTGCTGGTGGCCGCGCAGACTTACCTGGGCCTGGCCCACTACTCCGACGGCCGATTCGAGCAGGCCGAAGAAGCGCTGACCGACGCCATCACCCGCTACGACCCCGTGGCCCATGCCCACCATGCGGCCGAGTTCGGCTTCGACACGCGCGTCTGGGCCACCTGCGGGCGCGCCTTGGTGCGCTGGTTCGCCGGCTTCGACCAGGCCGCGCTGGCCGATGCGAACGACGCCGTGCGCCTGGCGCACGAGGTCTCGCACATCCCCTCCCTGAGCATGGCCCTGCTCTACCAGGCCCTGGTCCACCAGGCGCGTGGCGACAAGGAAAGCGCCTTGGCCACCACGGGCGAGCTGCTGGACATCACGGCCCGCTACGGCCTGCCCGCGTTCTCGGGCTATGCGGACATCATCCGCTGCTGGGCGCTGGGTGACGGCGCAGGCAGCGCCAGCGCCGAGGGCATTGAGCGCGCCAGCGGCACGGCGCAGCTGCTCTGGGACATGGGCTGCCGCTACTGCCAGACTTACTACCGCTCCTTCGTCGCTGAAATGCTGGCGGCCAGCGGGCGCTGGGCCGAGGCCCTGGACAAGATCGACGAATGCCTGCGCCTGGCCGACGTACTGGACGAACGGCTGCACAGCAGCGAGCTGCACCTGAAGAAGGCCCGCTTCCTGCTGGCCATGGGCGCCGACCACGCAGCCGTGCAGGACAGCCTGGCCCAGGCGGCAGGGACTGCGCGCACCGCCGGCAAGTACCGCACCGAAACCGAGGCGCTGGCCCTGTCGCAGGCCCTGGCACCCGCCAGGCCGGACGTGGCCGCGCGCCTGAGTGAGCTGGCCGCGCTGCGGCCTGAACTGTCCGTGCACCTGTCCGGGCCCCTGCCCGGCCAGGCGCATTTTTCTTGAACCGAGGATGAAGTCACATGACCACCCAGCTGCAGAATACTGAACCGTTGCTCGCATTCCGCCTTGCCTATCTGCGGGCCATCGCCCGCTCCTGGCAGGATGACGCCTACCGCCGTGACCTGCTGGGGCAGCGCGACATCCAGCCCATGCTGCACCGCGACTTCAGCCTGCCGACCCAGTGGCCCCAGGTCGATGTGTCGCTGCGCCTGAGCGACGACCCCACCCAGCGCGCCGAATGGAAGCCCGTGCTCACGGCCGGCTGGATCGGCCCTGACGATGAATTCGTCATCGTCCTGCCCCAGGCGCCCCAGACCCATGCCTCCGAGGCCCTGGCCGCCTACTACCAGCTGTTCCCCAACTTCATGGGCGTCAGCACCTCGTTCGAGGAACCGAGCAACGGCACGCTCAGGGCCGCCCTGCCCACGGGCCTGGGCATCCCCGGCGGCGGCCCGGACTCGCTGCTGGCCTTTGGCGGCGTGGTGCTGCGCGCCATCGCCCTGGCCTGGCAGTCGCCCGAGTTCCACGCAGAGCTGACGCGTGACGACGGCAAGGACAAGGCCCCCGTGCTGAGCCAATGGCTGGGCTACAACAACCCGTTCAACTTCCAGGTGCGTTTCGAGACCGAGCAGGCCTTCACCTGGGATGCGGCACGCGGCGAATGGAACCTGCAGCGCGCAGACGGCACGGCCATCAAGAACGGCATCGTGCTGAACTACCCGGTGGCACCCGCCGAGCAGGACCTGTGGGCCATCGCCCTGACCTCCTACAACAACACCGGTGACGCCTACCCCTTCACCTGCTGATACGGCACCGGCGCAGCTGCAAGGGGCCACGGCCACCTTGCTGCTGACGCTGGCGGCACGTGCCCGGGCAGCAGGTCCGGCAGCTTCCTCGGAACTGCCGGACCTGCCGCCTTTTTCCGACCCCGAGGCGCGCCGCATTGCCGCCGCCCTGCCCCAGGCCAGCGAGGCCCATGCGGCCGACCCCGCCTTTGTACGCAGCGTGGTGTTGCGCTCTCAGCTGTTCGACCGGCTCACCACCGAATTTCTGACCGCCCATCCGTCCGGCCTGTGCATTGCGCTGGGTGCAGGCCTGTGCACGCGGCGCAACCGCCTGGCCCCCGAGGCCGGCACCGCACGCTGGCTGAACGTGGACCTGCCCGACGCCATCGCCCTGCGCGCGCAATACATTGCAGGCCCTGAAACCAACCTCGCCTGCTCCATCCTCGACACCTCCTGGCTGGACACCGCCGCCCTGCCCGGCAACCAGCCCGTTCTGGTGCTGCTGGAAGGCGTCTGCCCCTATCTTCCCCAGGCTGCGCTGGAGGCCATGCTGCAGCAGCTGGCCCAGCGCTTTGCCGCGCCCGGCAGCCCGCCGTGCACCGTCGTGCTCGACCATGTGCACCCGGCCCTTGCGCGGCTGCCCATGCAGGTGGGCGGAATGCGACTGCCCGTCGTCTCCGGCTTTGCGGACGGCGCGCAGATAGAGCGCATCCACCCCGCCATCCGCATCAGCCTGCAAGAGCACCTGTATGCCCGGTTCTCGCAGCAGCACCAGCTGTTCGAGACCGCCTTCCACGCCACCACCGGCCAGCACCCCTATGCCGTCGTCCGCCTTGAACTCGGAGCACCGTCTCTTGCCTGAGCCCACGGCCCCGGACCTGTTCGCCCACGCCTTTCGCTGGCACGAGAAATTCCTGCCGCCCGTGCAGCAGGGCGACCGCCTTTTGCTGGCCAGCGAACGCGACACCCTGGCCCTGGGCTCCGCCGCCGTGCTGGCGCTGAACGCCCCGCTGCTGGCCGGCACCAGCCTCATGCAGCACTGCGCCGCAGCGCCCGATGCGCCGCTTGCACAGATGCTGCACGCCCTGGGCGCCCTGCTGCGCCAGGGCCTGGTCCAGCCGGTGCTGCACAGCGACTTGAACGGCCACGGTTATCTGCAACCGGATTTCTCGGCCCCGCCCGTGCGCCTGCAGGCATCGGAGCAGATCGACATCGTCATGCTGACTGCAGCGCTGGACAGCACAGCCGCCTGCCGCTGGGCTGCGGCCGTTGCCGGGGCCGTTGCCACGCAGGCACCCGCCCCCACCCCGCTCACCATCGTTTTCTGCGACGACTATCTGGACCCGCGCCTGGGCGCCATCGACGCCAACCAGCGTGCCGCAGGCCGGCCCTGGCTGCTGGTGCGGCCAACAGGCGAGCAGGCCATGGCGGGACCGCTTTTCAAACCCCAGGCAGCGGCCTGCTGGCATTGCCTCGCACACCGCTGGCAACGCAACCATCCCGCACGCGTCGGCAAGCAAGGCCAGGCTCAGGACAGCGACCGCTGCCCGCCCGTGCGCGCCGGCGCCGACCTCATCGCCACGCGGCTGCAGGCCCTGCTGCCCACGGTGCAGCGCCTGCTGGCGCACACCGATGCGGAGCAAACCGTGTGGACGCTGGAGCCTGACCAGCCCCACCCGGTGGCCGCCCGCCCGCAATGCCCGCATTGCGGCACGCCAGGGCTGATGGCCCTGCGCCAGCGCGAACGCATTGCGCCAGTTCCAGGCACGCATGCCGCGCGCGCCGATGGCGGCTGGCGCAGCGTTCCGGCCGAGACCACGGTGCAGCGCCTGTCGCAGCACGTCAGCCCGCTGACCGGCGTGATTGCCCGGGTCACGCCGCTGACGGCCGAGACCGACGAAGCGCTCACCGTCTACCGCAGCGAAATCTTCAGAACACCGGCCCCCGGCAGCACCAGCCTGGCCGGCTCCGGAACACAGCTGTGCCTGGGCAAGGGCCTGTCGGCCGTGCAGGCCCGCGCCAGCGCCATGTGCGAAGCGGTGGAGCGCTACGCCGCCTTCCACCAAGGCGACGAAGCCGTGGTCATCGCCCCCGCCGCCGAGTTGGACGCGCCCTGCATCGCGCCCACGGAACTGGCACGCTTCAGCGACCGGCAGACTGCCGGCTTTGCCACCGACAAGCCACCGCATGCCGTGGCCCCCAGCGCCGGCCAGGGCGAACCCCTGTGGTGGGCGCCAGCCTGGTCCCTGACCGCCGATGCGCGCCGCTACCTGCCGCTGGCCTTCTGCCTGGCCCATGCGCCCGCGCAAAGCCAGCACCACGTGGGCTGGACCTCCAACGGCTGCGCCGCAGGCAACACGCGGGAAGAGGCCATCCTCCAAGGCTTCATGGAACTGGTGGAACGCGACGCCGCCGCCATCTGGTGGTACGGCCAGATCCGCAGGCCCGCCATTGCGCTGCAAGGCATCGACCAGGCCACGCGCCAGCGCCTGGACCGCAGTTGCGGCCCGCAATGGTCGTACTGGCTGCTGGACATCACGCATGACTTCGGCATACCGGTGGTCGTCTCCGTGGGCCGCCACGCTGACACCGGCCAATGGGCCGTGGGCTTTGGCTGCAGCCTGGACCGCGCCCTGGCCTGCGAACGCGCCCTCACCGAAATCAGCCAGCTGATCGCGGCCGGCAAAAGCTTTGCCGTGCCCGAGCCACTGCAAGCCTTCCTGCACCCTGCGGACAGCGCCGATGCGCCGCCGCAACAGCCTGCGCCACTGTCTGGGCACACGCCGGACACCACGCCGCCAGACATTGCCCAGGCCATTGCGCGCTGCGTGGACATCGCACGCGGCCTGGGCCTGGAAACCATCGTCTACGACCACTCACGCCCCGACATCCCTGTGCACACCGTCAAAGTCGTTATTCCCGGCCTGTGCCATATCTGGCCGGAACTGGGCAATCCACGGCTGCGCAACGTACCCGTGGCCCTGGGCTGGCACAGCCGGCCGCTGCAGGAATCCGAACTGAATCCGCAGGCTCTGTACGTTTGACAAACTGAACAGCGCAGCGGGCATGTACTCTCTCAGCTTGGCAACAGGCTGCCGGCTCCGGGCCAATGCGCCCCCAGCCCACCCCCTGTTCACACAAGCCCCAAGGAGAATTCGAGGCGATGGCCCTCTTTCGTAACCAACTCGACGGCCGCATCGTCGTGCTGCGGCCCCTGCATACCTTCGGCCGCCACCCCTCGGTCTGCCAGACCGTCATGAAGGCGCCCGACGTCTCCCAGGTCCACGCACTGTTCCGCTGGAACCGGCAGACCTGGGAAATCGTGGACCAGAGCCGCAACGGCACCATGCTCAACGGCGTGCGCCTGGTCGCCGGCCGCTGGACCGTTTTGGCGGTGGGCGCCAAGCTCAGCATGGGCGAAGGCGCAGAAGCGGCCTGGACCGTGGAAGACCTGGGACCGCCCATCACCTGCCTGAGCCCCGGCCCGGGCCTGCCTCAGGACGGCCCCCTGGCCCTGAACCCGCGCGGCACCCTGCTGCCCGACGCGCAGGAGCCCGAAGCCAACGTCTTCTTCGAGGACGGCCGCTGGCTGCAGGAGTCCGGCGACGGCACCGAGCCCCTGGTCGATGGCGCCATGATCCACACCTCCGCAGGCAGCTGGGAATTCGTGCAATGCGACGACCTGGAATCCACGCGGGAAAGCAGCTTCGACCCGCGTGCGCCCAAGCCACCGGAAGTGTCCTTTCGCTTCACCGTCAGCCAGAACGAAGAGCACGCCAGCCTGACCGTCATGAGCGACGGCAAACCCATTGCGCTGGGCGAACGCATACACCACTACACCCTTGTCACCCTGGCCCGCGTGCGCCAGCAGGACGCAGAAAAAGGCCTGGCCCCCGCAAGCCAGGGCTGGATAGAACTGGAGGCGCTCTCACGCATGCTGGGCGTGGAGCCCTCGTACGTGAACATCCAGATCTTCCGCGCCAAGCACCAGATCCTCAGCGCCCTGCCCGAATGCGCCGCCTCGCCCGCCCTGGTGGAGCGGCGGCGTGGCAGCCTGCGCTTCGGGGACTTTCCGTTCGAGATCGAAGGCGGGGCGCGCAGCGCCTGAACGGCGAACTGCAACGGAGAACGGCAGGCACACGGCGCATCGCTCGCCGCATGTAATCAGCTGTAATTTTCTTGTTGTGCACACGTGAATAAAGTGGGAACCGGTTCTTGCCGCCTGCGGTGCGAACCCTCTCACCCTCCTCCCGGACCGGGTTGCCCGAGTCCACTGGCGCACCTGGAAGACGCAAATGAGCATGGACATGCGACGTGTACTGTTGATCCCCGCCAGCGCGCGGCCCGTTGACCCTGGCCTGGCCAGCCTTTCCATGGACGCACAGGTCTGGGAAAACGGCTATCCGCTGGTCGTAGGCAAGGCCCGCCACGGCCTGCTGCAGGACTTCTGGCGGCACTACTACGGCGAATCCGCCGCCATGTTCGTGGCCTCCGACCAGCTGCTGGAACTGCACAACGACATCATGGCCGCCATCCCCGCCTGCGTGGGCGAGATGCCCGTGCTGCGCTTTCTCAACGACCTCGGAAGAATGTGCCTGCAGGCGCATGGGGACGGCAGCGGGCTGCAGGTCATCGGCGACTGACGAAACGGATGACTCCTGGGGTTGCCGCGCGTCCCTGTCGCGGCATTGGGGCGCATGCACAATTGCATGCGCCTTTTTTGCGCCCGACTGACCATGAGCAACGCCCCGGATAGCCCCCCTCTTGCCCTGACCGGCAGTTGCCTGTGCGGCGCCATCGCCTATGAACTGCGGTCCAGCCCCAAGGCCGTGTCGCACTGCCACTGCCGCATCTGCCAGAAGGCCCACGGCGCCGCATTCGCCACCTACGGCAGCGTGCCGGCAAAGGACCTTGTCTTCACCCAGGGCCAGGAGCAATTGCGCTCCTTTGTCTCATCGCCCGGCATCACGCGCTGCTTTTGCCAGCAATGCGGCTCATCGCTGACGTGGCACAGCGCGCA
>NZ_JADDRN010000040.1:0-40537 GCF_017355445.1 Delftia sp. SD018 | reverse complement strand
TGACTCTGTTCACTACGCCTGTGATTTATCTGACGTTTGAGGGGTGGGCGCAGAGGTGGCGGGATCGTCGGGGTGCTTCTTCGGAGCAGGCCCATGCTTGAGCTTGATCTGCGCTTTTGGCTGGCGCCGCTGGCCGGGGCTCGGCCCGGCGGCCGACCTACTTTCTTGTCGCGCGACAAGAAAGTAGGCAAAGAAGCGCGCCCCACTGCCCGCGACCCCTTCGCTTCGCTGCGGGGCCACCTGCGTCGTGGCGTTTGCGGGGGCACAAGGGAAGTTTGCTCGGGCCATCGCTTCGCTCGGCCTGGGTTTTTTGGGGCTGGATCATGAGCCAGCTTTCCAATCTCTCGGCGCCGTTCATCTTCCGGCCCATTGCCACCATGCTGATGACTATCGGCCTGGCGCTGGCGGGGGCGGTGTCGTATTTCCTGCTGCCGGTGGCGCCGCTGCCGCAGGTGGACTATCCGACGATTTCGGTGTCGGCCAGCCTGCCCGGTGCAAGCCCCGACACGATGGCGGCGACGGTGGCGACGCCGCTGGAGCGGGCGCTGGGGGCGATTGCGGGGGTCAATGAGATCACGTCCAGCTCCAGCCTGGGCAGTACGCGCATCACGCTGCAGTTCGATCTGTCGCGCACGGTGGACAGCGCGGCGCGCGATGTGCAGGCTGCCATCAATGCGGCGCGCACGCTGCTGCCTTCGGGCATGCCGGGCAATCCTACGTATCGCAAGGTGAATCCGGCCGATGCGCCGATCATGATCCTGGCGCTCACGTCCAGCGCGCTGACGCGCGGGCAGATGTATGACGCGGCGTCCACCGTGCTGGCGCAGAAGCTGTCGCAGGTGGAGGGCGTGGGCCAGGCGTCCATCAGCGGGGGGGCGCTGCCGGCCGTGCGCGTGGAGCTGGACCCGGTGAAGCTGGCGGCCAATGGCGTGTCGCTGGACCAGGTGCGTACCGCCATTTCGGCCACGAATGCCAACCGGCCGCTGGGCGCGGTGGAGCGCGAGGACCATTACTGGCAGGTGACCGCCAATGACCAGGCGCGCGTGGCGGCCGACTATGCGCCGCTGGTGCTGCGCTGGAGCAATGGCAATGCGATCCGGCTGCAGGACGTGGCCGATGTCACGGATTCGGTGCAGGACGTTCGCAACTACGGCGTGGCCAATGGCAAGCCCGCCATCCTGCTGCAGATCTTCAAGCAGCCGGACGCCAACATCCTGGAGGCCGTGGCGCGCGTGCGCTCTTTGCTGCCGCAGCTCAAGGCGTCCATCCCTGAGGCCATCGATCTGACCATCGTGTCCGACCGCACGCCCACGCTGCGTGCCTCGGTGGTGGAGGTGGAGCGGGCTCTGTTGATCGCCGTGGCGCTGGTGATCCTGGTGGTGTTCCTGTTCCTGCGCAATGGCCGGGCCACGCTGATTCCGGCCGTGGCCGTGCCGGTGTCGCTGGCAGGCACGTTCGGCGTGATGTACCTGGCTGGCTATACGCTGGACAACCTGTCGCTGATGGCGCTGACCGTGGCCACGGGCTTTGTGGTGGACGATGCCATCGTGGTGCTGGAGAACGTGATGCGCCACATGGAGCGCGGCAAGACCGCGCTGCGCGCGGCGCTGGACGGGGCGCGCGAGATCGGGTTCACCGTGGTGTCCATGAGCCTGTCGCTGATCGCGGTGTTCGTGCCCATCCTGTTCATGGGCGGCATCGTGGGGCGGTTTTTCCGCGAGTTCGCGGTGGTGATGTCGGCGGCGATTCTGATCTCGATGGTGGTGTCGCTGACCACCACGCCCATGATGTGCGCGGCGCTGCTGCGCCCGCAGCGTGTCGCTCAGCCGGGCCGGCCGCGCAACGGCCTGCAGCGCGCCTGGGACCGCTTCGGCGCCTGGGTGGGCCGGGCCGAGCGGCGGGCCATGTCCGGCTACCGCGCAAGCCTGGCCTGGTGCCTGCGCCACCAGCCGCTGGTGCTGCTGGTGCTGGCCGGCGTGGTGGCGCTGAACGTGCACCTGTACATGGCCATCGACAAGGGTTTCATGCCCAGCCAGGACACGGGCCGCGTGATGGGCTTCATCCGGGCCGACCAGTCCACCTCCTACCAGGCCATGGAGCAGCGGCTCAAGCGCTTCCTGTCCATCGTGCAGGAAGACCCGGCCGTGGAGTACGTGACGGGCTTCACGGGCGGCGGCCAGCGCAATGCGGCCAACATGTTCATGTCGCTCAAGCCGCTGGCCGAGCGCAAGGTGTCTTCCGACGAGGTGATCAACCGCCTGCGCGACAAGCTCAAGAACGAGCCCGGCGCGAGGCTGTTCATGGTCACGCAAAGCGATATCCGCATCGGCGGGCGGCAAAGCTCGGGCTCGTATGACTACACGCTGCAGGCCGACGATATCCAGGACCTGCGCACCTGGGAGCCGCGCATCCGCCAGGTGCTTTCGCAACTGCCCCAGCTCACGGACGTGAACAGCGATGTGTCCGACTTCGGCCTGCAGACCTCGCTGGTGATCGACCGCGACGCGGCCACGCGGCTGGGGCTGACGGTGTCGCAGATCGACGGCACGCTCAACAACGCCTTCGGCCAGCGCCAGGTGGGCGTGATCTACAACCCGCTCAACCAATACCGCGTGGTGATGGAGGCCGCGCCCCGCTACCTGCAAAGCCCAGAGACGCTGCGCGGCTTCTTCTTCGTGAACAACCAGGGCGTGCAGGTGCCGCTGACCTCGTTTGCGCGCATCACCACCACCAACACGCCGCTGGCCGTGAACCACGACCGGGGCACGCCGGCCAGCACCATCAGCTTCAGCCTGGCCGAGGGCGTGGCGCTGTCGGACGCCAGTGATGCCATCCGCGCGGCCGTGGCCGATCTGGGCGTGCCCGTGTCGGTGCGCGGCAGCTTCAGCGGCACGGCCGGGGCCTTCCAGCAGGCGCTGTCCGGGCAGCCGCTGCTGATCCTGGCGGCCATCATCACCATCTACCTGGTGCTGGGCGTGCTCTATGAGAGCCTGGTGCATCCGCTGACCATCCTGTCCACGCTGCCCTCGGCCGGCGTGGGCGCGCTGATGGCGCTGATGCTGTTCAAGACGGAGTTCTCGCTGATCGCGCTGATCGGGGTGATATTGCTGATCGGCATCGTCAAGAAGAACGCCATCATGATGATCGACTTCGCGCTGGAGCGGCAGCGCGCCGGCCATGCCACGGCCGCCCAGGCCATCTACCGTGCCTGCGAGCTGCGGCTGCGCCCCATCCTCATGACCAGCCTGGCGGCCATCTGCGGCGCGCTGCCGCTGGCCCTGGGCCGGGGCGATGGCGCCGAGCTGCGCCAGCCGCTGGGCATTGCCATCGTGGGCGGCCTGATGCTGAGCCAGCTGCTCACGCTCTACACCACGCCCGTGGTCTATGTGCTGCTGGACAGGCTGCGCCAGCGTGTCATGGGCCTGCGTGGCCGCGTGCAGGGCAAGGACCGTGGCACCCCTTTGCCCGCCGCATCACCCCAGTGAACCGAATCCGAAAGCCCAAGGCCATGCAGCTGAAGACACTCCAAACCCCGGCGATCTGGCTGGCCGCCGCGCTGCTGGCCGGCTGCTCCACGCAGAGCGCCTACCAGCGCCCCGCACTCGAGGTGCCGGCCCAGTTCAAGGAAGCCACGCCCGAGGCGGCCGAGGCCGGCATCTGGCGGCCCGCAGATCCGTCGCGCGCGCAAGTGCTGCCCGACAACTGGTGGGAGCTGTTCGGCGACGAGCAGCTCAACCGCCTGCAGCAGCAGGCCGCCACCGGCAACCAGAGCATTGCCCAGGCCGCCGCGCGCCTGCGTGCCGCGCAGGCGGCCGTGGCCAGCAGCCAGGCCGGGCTGTTCCCCACGCTGGGCAGCACGGCCGGCGCCACGCGCTCGCGCAGCGGCGGGGCCTCCGGTGCATCAGGCACGGGCGGCAACACCGGCAGTAGCGGCAGTAGCGGCAACATCTCGACCAACTACTCGCTGGGCCTGAACGCCAGCTGGGAACTGGACCTGTGGGGCCGCGTTTCGGGCACGGTCAGCGCCAGCCAGGCCAGCGCCCAGGCCAGCAGCGACGATCTGGCCGCCGCGCGCCTGTCGGCCCAGGCATCGATCACGCAGACCTATTTCTCGCTGCGCGCGGCCGATGCCAGCGTGCGGCTGCTGCAGGAAACGCTGCAGGGCTACGAGCAAAGCCTGAAGCTCACCAACAACCGCTACCGCGCGGGCGTGGCCTCGTCGGCCGACGTGGCCCAGGCCGAGGCGCAGTACAAAAGCACCCAGGCCCAGCTCATCGAGGCACAGACCAGCCGCGCCCAGCTGGAGCACGCCCTGGCCGCGCTGCTGGGCCTGCCGCCGGCCGCCTTCAGCCTGGAGGCCGGCGCCGAACTGCCGCCGCCGCCCGAGGTGCCGGCCATGCTCTCGTCCCAACTGCTGGAGCAGCGCCCCGACATTGCAGCGGCCGAGCGCCGCGTGGCCGCCGCCAACGCCCAGGTAGGCGTGGCGCGCGCGGCCTTCTTCCCGGCGCTCACGCTGTCGGCCACGGCCGGCTACCGGGGTGCATCGCTGTCCAACCTGGTGAGTGCGCCCAACCTGTTCTGGTCGCTGGGCCCGTCGCTGGCGCTGGCGCTGTTCGACGGCGGCGCGCGCACGGCGGCCGTGGAGTCGGCGCGTGCCTCGCTGGACCTGGCTGCTGCCACCTACCGCCAGACCGTGCTGACGGCGCTGCAGGAAGTGGAGGACAACCTGGTCACCGCATCCGCCCTGGCGCGCGAGCAGCAAGTGCAGATCGAGGCCGTGGCCGCGGCGCAGAAGGCGCTGGATGTCGTCAACAACCAGTACCGCGCGGGCACGGTGGCCTATCTGAATGTGCTCAGCGCCCAGACCACGGTGCTGTCGGCGCGGCGCAGCCTGATCGATGTGCGCAACCGGCGGCTGGCCGCCGTCAACACCTTGCTCAAGAACGTGGCCGGGCGCTGGGAGCCGCTGGGGCCGGTGTCCGCGCAGGGGCCGCAGGCTGTCGCGCGCTGATGTTCAGTCCTGCAGCTCGAAGGCCTGGCGCAATGCTTCGCCGAAGGCCGCGCTGCCGCTGATCGACAGGTTCACCGTGGTGCGGCCATCCCCGGCCGCCACGGATTGCAGGCGCGCCGTGGCTGCGTCAAAGCGCCAGGCCAGCGGCTTGCTGCCGTCGTCCTGGGCCTGCAGCTCGTAGTCCCAGTCGCCGCCTTCCTCGATGGGGCCGCGCCGGCCCTTGAAGCGGCGGTGCGCCCAGGCCAGCAATTGCTCCACCTCGGCCGCCAGCGCCGGTACGCGCGTGGCGGGCACGCTGGCCATGGCGTCCCAGCAGCCCGTGCCTTCGTCGTCTTCGCTGTAGTCGAAATCCAGGTAGTCGAGGGTCATGGTGGGTCCGCCTGCGTGATGGGAAAAGAGAAAGCCCGGCATTGTGCCGCGTGCACAATCGCCCGCATCGCAGAACCGGAAAGACATTCAGATGGACACCGCACAGCAAACGATGGCGCCGCCGATGGTGAGCGCGCAGTCCCTGCGCTTCGGGCAGCCGGGCCTGCTGCTGTGGGATGCCGCCTCGCACGACTGGCCCGTGGGCCTGTGCCTGGTGCGCGGCGGCGAGGGCTGCGGCAAGACCAGCCTGCTGCAAATGCTGGCCGGCCAGTTGCCCTTGCAGGCCGGGCGCCTGGTGTATCCACAGCAGCCGGACCCCTCGCAGCGCCCCGCGCTGTTCTGGCGCGACCCGCGCGCCGAACTGTCCAATGCCGAGCGCGCCCGGCCCGCGCAGGAATGGGTGCAGGCACAGCGGCAGTTGCACCCGGCCTGGAGCGAGGCGGCATGGCAGGCCCATGCCGACGGCCTGGGCCTGGAGCCCCACCTGCACAAGGCCCTGCTGGCCCTGTCCACGGGCAGCCTGCGCAAGCTGTGGATGGCGGCGGGCTGGGCCAGCGGCGTGCCGCTGCTGCTGATCGACGAGCCACTGGCCGCGCTGGACCGGGGATCGATCGACCATGTGCAGCGCACGCTGGCGGGGCTGAACCATGCGGGCCAGCAATCGGCCCCCGTGGCTGGGCATGGCCCCCGCTGCGTGATCGTCGCCCACTGGGACGAGATGCAGGGCGTGGCCTGGGACGACGTGCTGGACCTGCCCGATCAGCCGCCGCTGCGCTGACCGGAGCCGGCGTCTACATCGCCACCTACATCGCCTTGAACCGCTGCGCGTAGAGGCGGCTGACGGCCAGTTTTTCCGCTCGCTCGCGCAGCTGCAGCCACAGTCGGCCGGCCTCGTCGCGCTGGGCACTGGCAATGGCGGCTGCGCGCACCACCGTGCCGCGGTGCACCTGCCAGAATTCCTCGGCGTCCAGCCGGGGCAGCAGTTCCTTGAGCGGCGTGCGCACCAGGTATTCATGCGAGGCCGTGAGCACGCGCACGTACTTGTCGGCCGCCTCGAAGTAGACGACGTCGTGCACGGGCACCATCTGGATCTGCGTGCCCACGCCGGCCTGGATCATCTGCAGCGGCGGCTCGGTAGCGGTGGCGGCGGGGGCCGTGGCCCCGGCCAGATGCCGCAATTGCTCCAGCGCCTGCGCCAGCGCAGCGCCGGCCGGGGCCGCCGTGCGCTGGGCCAGCAGCTCGCGCAGGCGCTGCACGCTGCGCGCCAGCCGCTCGGGCTGCACGGGCTTGAGCAGGTAGTCCACGGCCTGGGCCTCGAAGGCGTCCATGGCGTACTGGTCATAGGCGGTCACGAAGACCAGGATGGGAAACGGCTGCGCCTCTGGCCAGGCGTCGGCCAGTTCGGCGGCGGCCTCCAGGCCGCTTTGGCCCGGCATGCGGATGTCGAAGAACAGCACATCAGGCTGCAGCGCCAGCGCCTGCCGGGCGGCACTCAGGCCGTCGCCCACCATGGCGGCGATCTGCAACTCGGGCCAGGCGCGGGCCAGGGCCTGGCGCAGGTCCTCGGCCAGCAGGGGTTCGTCTTCGGCGATCAGGGCGCGGGCGGAGTAGGTCATTTCAGTCTTCTATTTCACTTGCGCATTGCCGACAGCGTATGAAACTGGCGCGGCCCAACTCAGGGACACCGAGGAAGGGCCGCCCCGCACCGAGGGTGTCGTCCCCCCCGCGAAGCGAGAGGGGGAAGGCGCGAAGCGACTCAGGGGGTGCATTTGAGGGTGATGCGGGCGAGCGTGCCGCCTTCGGGCAGGGCGGCCAGTTCGAAGTGCGCGGCGTCGCCATAGCGGCTGGCCAGGCGCTCGCGCAGCTGGGCCGTGCCGAAGCGGCTGCCGGGCAGGGCGGGCGCTCCGGTGTCCAGGCCCATGCCGTTGTCGGCCACGGTCAGCTCCAGCTGGCCGCCGGCGGTGCGGCGCGCGCGCACGGCGATATGCCCGCCTTCCAGCTTGGGCTCCAGTCCGTGGCGTATGCAGTTTTCCACCAGGGGCTGCAGCAGCAGCGGCGGCACGGGCACCTGGGCCAGGTCCTCGGGCAGGTCCAGCGTGTACTGCAGGCGCGGGCCCATGCGGATGGACATCAGCGCCAGGTAGTCGCGCAGGCGTGCGAACTCTTCGCCCAGCGCATGCTCGGTGCTGCGCGAGCCGCCCAGCGTGGCGCGCAGGTAGGCGATCAGATGGTCCAACATGGCCTGGGCGCGCTGCGGGTCGCTGGCCACCAGCACGCGCAGGTTGGCCAGGGTGTTGAACAGCATGTGCGGCTCCAGCTGGGCCTGCAGCAGGGTGAGTTTGGCCTCGGCCGCCTGGCGGCGGGCCTGCTCGGCCTGCATCTGCAGGTGGCGCGAGTAGCCCAGCAGGAAGAAGGCCAGCGACATCACCGTGCTGGCGACGATGGTGACGGCCAGCGGTATCCACAGCCGGTGCATCAGGGCCGTGCTGGCGTCGGGATCGGCCCACTGCCTGTAGGCCGTGCCGATCAGCGATCCGATCACGAACCCCGTCACGATGCCGGCCACCACCAGCGCGGCGCCGCGCCAGCCGCCGGGCCAGGGAATGTCCTGGCCCCGCGTCAGGCGCCAGCGGCCCAGTTCGATGGTGAGCCAACTGGTCAGGCCGATCGACAGCGAGTAGATGAGGTTCACGTCCCAGCGGCCATGGTTGCTCAGGCTGAATGCGGCGGCAATCAGGGCGCAGGCCGAGGTCGTTGCGATGCCGTGGCGCAGCAGCGTGGTCCGTTCCACGATGTGGCCAGGGGCGGCCGGCTGGCGTGTGGCGTTGGATGCGGGGTCGGGCATGGAGAGCAATGGTAGTCCCATGGCGTCGCTCAGCGGGCGCGGCCCTGGCGTGACTGCAGCGCCTGCCGCTCGCGCTCCACCATGCGCCCGTGCCAGCCGTTGCCCGGCAGGGCCAGCCAGACCACGGCGCCGTGGATGGCCAGCCCCAGGCCCCAGCCCAGGGCCGGGAAGATGGCCCAGTGCCTGCCCTGGGACAGCGACAGCGCCGCCAGCCCGAGGTTGACCAGCACATAGACGCTGGCGTGGATCATCCAGCCCATCTTGGCGCCTGCGCGGCGGCGCGCCATGCGCTCCAGGGCATCGTCGTCGTGGCGGGCAGAGGGATCGAGGGGATCAAGGGTGCGCATGGGAAGTTCTCCGTCAGGGGGAAGGAAAGCGGCTTCAGGCCAGGCCCAGCTGCTGCCACAGCAGGTCGCCCAGGTAGCGGCCGGGCAGCAGGGTGAACAGGCCCGCCACGACGCAGGCGCCGATGTAGACGCTGCGCATGATCTTGCGGTGGCCGGCGATGTTGCCGTGGTACAGGTGCCAGAACGAGCGGCCCAGTCCGGCAAAGGTCAGCGGCACCAGCAGGTGGACGGGCGTGTAGCCGGCCCAGTTGGGCAGGCGGTAGTCGCGGATGAAGCAGGCGGACACCGCCGCGCAGACCATGAGCGTGACGAAGGCGTAGCCGGCCGCGCGGTGCAGGCGGGGATGGACGGCGGCCTGGCGGCGTGCCAGCAAGGCGATGGCACCCGTGGCCGTGGCGGCGAGGGCGGCACTCATGTGGATGGCGATCAGCGGTGTCATTTGCATGGCGGTGTCCTGGCGTGCGGCCCGGTTCTGCGGGCCTGTATGGGACAGGACTGTCGCTGCCGGGCGCCGCCGGGGCCAGCGCCATGCGACGGACGGGCGCGGGCAGGGTGCCAGATGCATCGGGGCGCCGCGAGCTGCAGGCATCTCCGTGGTCGTTGGAAGATTGCGGCTATGGGGAGTGCGCACAAACTATTGCGAAGGGCCTTTGAATTCAATCACTTGGAGGATTGCTTCGATGCAACAGATTGAGAAAATTCATAGCAGCGCCCTAACGTGGTTGGTAAGCTAACGGATTCTGTAAATCATTCTCAGTATCATCCTCATGCCCTCCATCCGCCCGATTTCCCTGGCCGTTCTCTGCCTGTGCAGCCAGCAGGCCCTGATTGCCCAGACCCGGGGTGGCGACCCCGTGCTGGAGGCCGTGACGGTGGAGGCCAGTGCCGACGCATCGGCCCAGGGCCTGTCCAAGCCCTTCGCAGGCGGCCAGGTGGCCACGGGCGCGCGCAACGGCGTGCTGGGCACGCTGGACTGGAAGAATTCCTCCTTCTCCACCACCAGCTACACGCAGCAGCTGATCGAAGACACCCAGTCCAAGAGCGTGGGCGATGTGCTGCTCAACGACCCGGGCGTGCGCCAGGCGCGCGGCTTCGGCAACTTCCAGGAGCTGTATGTGCTGCGCGGCTTCCCGGTGTACTCGGACGACATCGCCTACAACGGCCTGTACGGCCTGCTGCCGCGCCAGTACATCGCCTCGGAGTTCTTCGAGCGCGTGGAGGTGCTGCGCGGCGCCAATGCCTTCCTCAATGGCGCGGCACCGGGCGGCAGCGGCATTGGCGGCACCATCAGCCTGCTGCCCAAGCGCGCCGGCAACGATGCGCTGACGCGCGTGGGCGCCGGCATACAGACGGGCGGCCAGGCCTTTGTCTCCACCGACATCTCGCGCCGCTTCGGCCCTGACCAGAGCACCGGCATCCGCCTGAACGCCGTGCGCCGCGACGGCGGCACGGGCGTGGATGGCGAAGACCGCTCGCTCTCCGCCCTGGGCGTGGGCCTGGACTGGCGCAGCCGCAACGTGCGCCTGTCGGGCGACGTGGGCTACCAGCGCAACAGCTACAACGGCGGCCGCCCCAGCGTGACGCCCGGCAACTTCATCCCGGCCGTGCCCGACAACAAGACCAACTACGGCCAGAACTGGTCGTACTCCACCGAGCGCGACCTGTTCGCCACGCTGCGCGCCGAATGGGACATCAACGACACCACCACGGCCTGGGCAGCAGGCGGCCTGCGCCGCGGCAAGGAAGACAACTCCCTGAGCGGCGTGACCGTGAGCAATGCGGCCGGCGACACCACGGGCACGCGCTTCGACAACAAGCGCAAGGACAGCGTGGGCACGGGCGAGGTCGGCATCCGCACGCGCCTGGCCACGGGCAGCGTGGGCCATGAGCTGGTGGCCACGGCCAGCACCTACTCGGCCACCGAGCGCAATGCCTGGGGCATGGGCTTTGGCGTGGTCAACAACATCTACAACCCCTGGAGCAGCGCACGCCCGGCGATGACGCTGTTCGGCGGCAATCTGGCCGATCCCACGCGTGCCGGCGAAACCCAACTCAACAGCTTTGCCATCGGCGACACGCTGACGATGCTGGACGAGCGTCTGCGCCTGACCGTGGGCGTGCGCCGCCAGAGCATCGAGCAAAGCAGCTACGACTACAACACGGGCGCGCAGACCGACAACTACAAGAAGTCGGCCACCACGCCCATGCTGGGCCTGGTGTTCAAGACCAGCGAGAACACCTCGGTCTACGCCAACTACATCGAAGGCCTGACCAAGGGCGCCGTGGCGCCGCAGACGGCCAACGACCTGCCCGTGTCCAACGGCGGCCAGGTGTTCGCGCCCTACAAGTCGCGCCAGAAGGAAATCGGCTTCAAGTGGCAGGGCCAGCAGCTGGGCGCCACGGTGGCGCTGTACACCACGGACATGCCTTCGGCCTATGTGGCCAACCAGGTCTTCGGCCAGTACGGCAAGCAGCGCAACAGCGGCCTGGAGGCCACGGTCTTCGGCGAACCCGTCAAGGGCCTGCGCGTGCTGGGCGGCGTGACCTTCAGCGAAGCCAAGATCCGCGAAGCCGCCGATGCCACCACCATCGGCAACTACGCCATCGGCGTGCCCAAGCGCCTGCTCAACCTGGGCGTGGACTGGGATGTGCCCGGCGTCTCGGGCCTGGCCCTCAATGCGCGCGTGATGCACACCTCCAGCCAGTACGCCAACGGCGCCAACACGCTGAAGGTGGCCTCCTGGACGCGCACCGACATCGGCGCGCGTTATCTCATGGACATCGGCAACAACCGCCTGCTGACCCTGCGCGCGCGCATCGACAACCTGTTCGACAAGGGCTACTGGTCGTCCGTGGGCGGCTACCCGGGCGCCAACTACCTGGTGCAGTCCATGCCGCGCACCTTCTCGCTGAGCGCATCGGTGGACTTCTGAGCCGGAGCGATCTGAAGCATGCGCGCGTTGTGGACGGTGGTGCACCGCTGGATAGGCCTGGTGCTGGCCGGTTTCCTCACCATGGCCGGCCTCACCGGGGCCGTGCTGTCCTGGGACCATGAAATCGATGAATGGCTCAACGCCGACATGCTGGAGACCCCGGCACGCGGCCCGCTGAAGACCCCGCTGGAGCTGGCCGCCGCCGTGCAGGCCAGCGAGCCGCGCGCCGAGATCAGCTACATGACCCTGGGCCTGGTCGAGGGCGAAGCCGCCATGTTCATGGTGCGCCCCCGGCCCGACCCGGCCACGGGCCAGGCGCCTGCGCTGGGCTATGACACGGTCTTCGTCGATCCCGTCAGCGGCCACATCACTGGCCAGCGCAACGGGCGCAGCTTCGCGCTCAGCCAGCGCAACCTCATGCCCTGGCTGCGCCACCTGCACGAAAGCCTGCTGGCCCCGCGCTTTTGGGGCACGGACCGCTGGGGCTACTGGTTCATGGGCAGCCTGGCCCTGCTGTGGGTGGCCGACAGCTTTGTCGCGCTGCTGCTGACCTTTCCCGTCAAGCTCAGGAAAAGCGCCCCGCGCCTGACGGCGGCCGTGGGATCGTGGTGGCGGCGCTGGCTGCCCTCATGGCGCGTGCGCTGGGGCGGCGGCGCCTACAAGCTCAACTTCGACCTGCACCGCGCGGGCGGCCTGTGGGTCTGGGCCGTCATCGTCATCGTGGCCTTCACCTCGTTCTCGCTGAACCTGTACCGCGAAGTCTTCTACCCGGTGATGAGCACCGTCTCCACCACCACGCCCGGCCCCTACGAAACCCTCAAGCCCGCGCCCCAGGGCACGCTCCTCGTGCCCCAGGTCTCGTTCGCCCAGGCCATCTCCATCGCCCAGAGCGAAGCCAAGCGCCTGGGCTTCGCCCAGCCCGCAGGCGGCATCTGGTGGGGCGGCGACTTCCCGTTCTACAACATCTCCTTCTTCGACCCGCACGACGAAACCGGCGCCATGGGCATGGGCCTGTCCAACATCTACGTCAGCTCGGACAACGGCGAAGTCCTGGGCACCTACCGCCCCTGGCACGGCACCGCCGCCGACGTCTTCGTCCAGCTGCAGCTGCCCCTGCACAGCGGCCGCATCCTCGGCACCCCCGGCCGCGTGCTCATGTCCTTCGTCGGCGTGCTCGTCGCCGTCCTGTCGATGACCGGCGTCATCATCTGGTGGCGCAAGCGAAGAGCTAGGAAGATGACCCCCTGAGCGGCTGCGCCGCTTCCCCCTTCTCGCTTCGCGGAGGGGGACGCAGCCCTCACTGCGGGGCGGCCCTTGCTCGGCTGCCCGCGCTTGAGCCCTGCGAGTTTGAACGGCTGTCGGTAGTGCACGGCTCCATTGATAGCCAAATCAGAAAACTATCCGCCTAAACAGCAAAGCCACCGAAAACGGTGGCTTTTTGCAATGCTTGACGGGCTCAAGGCCATCCCGACTGGCGCGCCCTAAAGCGAGGGACACCGAGGAAGGGCCGCCCCGCACCGAGGGTGTCGTCCCCCTCCGCGAAGCGAGAAGGGGGAAGCGGCGCAGCCGCTCAGGGGGTCAATCCTTCTTCAAGCATTCGCTCATGAACGCCTTGCGCTCATCACCCTTCTTGCCCGTGGCGTCCACGTTGCAGGTCTTCATGCGTTCCTGCTGGCGCTTCTTGCCGTCGGACAGGCAGGACTTCATGAACTCCTTGCGTTCATCGCCTTTCTTGCCGGTGGCTTCGGTGTTGCAGGTGCCCATCAGCTTTTGCTGGGCCGTGGGAGCCTTGTCCCCTGCGGCCATGCCCATGCTGCAGGCCAGGGAGACAACTGCCAGAACAACGATTTTTTTCATGATGGAATGGTTTTGAAGGCGCGCTGAAGTCCAGCGCACCCACATTGCAGCACAGTGCCGGGCGCGCAGCAACGTCGCGGGCCGCGCGTTGTAAAAGTTTGCGATTGCCGCTGACAGGCGGGCAGGCGGACACCGGCAGGCCATGGCCAGCGCAGATAATGGCCCACTTTTGCATTGCGACAGGACGCTTGCCGTGGACATTCTTTTGCTGGTCAAGGCCGCCATCATGGGCATCGTGGAAGGGCTGACGGAGTTCCTTCCCATCTCTTCCACCGGGCACCTCATCCTTGCAGGCTCGCTGCTGGGCTTCGACGATGCCAAGGCCAAGGTCTTCGACATCGCCATCCAGACCGGCGCCATCTTCGCCGTGGTGCTGGTGTACT
Organism: Delftia sp. SD018; assembly: GCF_017355445.1. Classification (NCBI taxonomy): domain Bacteria; kingdom Pseudomonadati; phylum Pseudomonadota; class Betaproteobacteria; order Burkholderiales; family Comamonadaceae; genus Delftia; species Delftia sp. SD018. The sequence goes on along the minus strand of NZ_JADDRN010000040.1, from coordinate 26,792 downwards.
GGCAGAAGATCCGCTCCACCGTGGTCGACCTGCCCACCAGCCGCCAGGCGCAAAGGCTCACGTTGAACGTCATCATCGGCTTCCTGCCGGCCGTGGTGCTGGCGCTGATCTTCGGCAAGTTCATCAAGGCGCACCTGTTCACGCCCACCGTGGTGGCCACCACCTTCATCCTGGGCGGTTTTGTCATCCTGTGGGCCGAGCGCCGGCCGGCATCGGCCATGCGCGTGCAGACCGTGGATGAGATGACGCCGCTCGATGCCCTCAAGGTCGGTCTGGTGCAGTGCCTGGCCATGATTCCCGGCACCAGCCGCAGCGGCGCCACCATCATCGGCGGCATGCTGATGGGCCTGTCGCGCAAGGCAGCGACCGACTTTTCGTTCTTCCTGGCCATTCCCACCCTGATCGGCGCCGGCGTCTACAGCCTCTACAAGGAGCGCGCCCTGCTGTCGGCGGCCGACATCCCCATGTTCGCCGTGGGCCTGGTGTTCTCCTTCATCAGCGCCTGGCTGTGCGTGCGCTGGCTGCTGCGCTACATCTCCACCAACAGCTTCGTACCGTTTGCCTGGTACCGCATCGCCTTCGGCATCATCGTGCTGGTGACGGCCTTCACCGGGGTCGTGAGCTGGAGCGAGGTTTGACCCAGGCTTGGGCGAAGGACCCCAGGCATTCCTCAGGCACCAACGCAGAAGGCCACCGCAAGGTGGCCTTTTCACATTCGGGGCGCCCGGTTCAGCCCTCGGGGCCGAGCAGGTTCAGCAGAGATGCCTCGATGGCGGCGGCCGTGGCGTGGGGCCGCTCCATGGGAAACAGGTGGCTGCCGTCCAGCATCATCACGCGCCCGCGCGTGATGCGGCGCGTGAGGTCCATGCCCACCTGGCGCATCTCCACCGAGGCACGCCCGCCGATGAAGGCCGCCGGGCAGCGCAGCGGATGGTGGTGCAGCAGCGAGGCCAGGTTGTGCGGCAAGGTGTTGTAGATGGCGGTCTCCACCTCGCGCGTGAAGTGCAGCGTGCGCCGGCCGTCCACATCGGACAGGCCGCCCTGCACATAGTCCTGGAGCACCTGCGGGTGCCATTGCGCAAACACCTTCTTGGCGCGGAAATAGGTCATGGCCTCGTCATCGCTGTCCCAGGCATTGCGGCGGCGGGCGCTGATCTTGCCCGGCGAGACCGAGCCCACCAGCTGCGTGCGCTTGGCCACGCCCACGGCATTGGCGCGCCAGCCGCTGAGCAGGGGCGAGTCGATCAGCAGCACGCCACGCGCCAGTTCGGGGTGGCGTGCAGCCGTCATCACGCTCAGGAAACCGCCCAGCGAATGCCCGACCAGAAAGACCGGACCGCCCACGCGCTCCACCTCGGCGCGCGTGAACTCGGCCAGTTGCTCGACCAGATGCGGCCAGTTGTTGGTGACGGGAAAGCGCGGGTCATGGCCGAAGCGCTCCACGCCCTGCGCCGCGATGCCGCGCTCGGCCAGCAGCGAGAACAGCAGCCGGTAGGTGGGCAGCGCAAAGCTGTTGGCATGCGAGAAGACCACGGGCAGCGGTGCCGACCCCGTGCCCGCATCGCTGTCGGCCCGCAGCGCGGGCCGGGCCGCGTTCACGGCTGGGGCTCCTGGCCGGTTCGGTCCGGAGCATCCGGCATGCCTTGCTGGTGGCCGGAGGGTTGCCCGGCGTCCGGCCGCATGGGCGATGCCGGGCCTGGCTGCAGGGGCGTCATGGGCGAGGTGGCCAGCCCGTCGGCCGTGGAGGTGCCCAGGCCTGCACCCGTGCCGCTGTGATAGGGCTGGCGCAGCGCCGCAGGCGGCAGCCGGCCCATGGTGCGCGCGTTGGCGCGCAGGGCGCCGGCCGGCGCGGTGACCTTGGTCAGCGGCTGGGCCTGGCGGCTGTGCACGCGAATGGGCACTGCGGAATCGCCGCCATCCCAGGCCGGGTCCTCGATGCTGTCGAAGACATGGCGCAGGCGCTCGCCCCAGCTGTCGTGCAGCATGCGGAAATACGGATTGCTCTCGTCGATGCTGACGATCTTGTCGGAGGCAAAGCGGTCCTTCTCGTACACGATCAGGTCCAGCGGCAGGCCCACCGAGAGGTTGGACTTGAGCGTGCTGTCCATGGACACCAGGGCGCACTTGGCGGCCTCGTCCAGCGGCGTGCGCGGCGTGATCACGCGGTCCAGCACGGGCTTGCCGTACTTGGACTCGCCGATCTGGAAGTAGGGCGTCTCGCTCGTGGCCTCGATGAAGTTGCCTGCCGAGTAGACCTGGAACAGCCGCATGTTCTCGCCCTGGATCTGGCCGCCCAGCACCAGCGAGATATTGAAGTCCACGCCCGACCGGGACAGCGCCACGCCGTCGCGCTCGAACACATGGCGCACGGCCGCGCCCAGCACGCGGGCTGCGTCGAACATGCTGCGCACGTTCCAGATGGTCAGCATGTCGCCCGTGGCCTCGTCGCGCAGCTGCTGGCTCTCCAGCAGCTCGCGCACCGATTGGGTGATGGACAGGTTGCCGGCCGACAGCAGCACCATGAAGCGGTCGCCGGGGTTCTCGTAGACCATGAGCTTGCGGAACGAGCTGATCTGGTCCAGGCCGGCATTGGTGCGCGAGTCGGCCAGGAAAACCAGGCCGGCGTTGAGCTTGATGGCAACGCAATAAGTCATGGGAACATCCGAAACTGCGGGATCGACAAGTTTAGTGCGAGGCGATTGACCGCGTTCAGGCGGCGATCTTCTTGAGCTGGTAAAGGGCTTCCAGCGCCTCGCGCGGGCTCAGCGCGTCGGGGTTGATGGCGGCCAGGGCCTGGGCCAGCGGGTCGTGGCGGCTTTCGGGCTCGGGCATGTCGGGCGCATCGAACAGGTCCACCTGCAGGCGGCCCTCGTCGGCATGGGCCTCCAGTGCCTCCAGCGCATGGCGCGCGTGGTGCAGCACGCCGGCCGGCATGCCGGCCAGCTTGGCCACCTGGATACCGTAGCTGCGGCTGGCCGGGCCGGGCTGGATCTCGTGCAGGAAGACGATGTCCTGGCCCGACTCCGCCGCGCTCACATGCATGTTCACGGCTGCGCGTGCCTTGGCCGGCAGCTCGGTCAGCTCGAAGTAGTGCGTGGCAAACAGCGTGAAGGCGCGCGTCCTGTCGTGCAGCTGGGTGGCGATGCCGCTGGCCAGCGCCAGGCCGTCGAAGGTGCTGGTGCCCCGGCCGATCTCGTCCATCAGCACCAGGCTGTGCGGCGTGGCCGAGTGCAGGATCTGCGCGGCCTCGGTCATCTCCATCATGAAGGTGGACTGGGCATTGGCCAGGTCGTCGGCCGCGCCGATGCGCGTGTGGATGGCGTCGATGGGCCCCAGCCGGCAGCTGGACGCCGGCACATGCGAGCCCATGCTGGCCAGCAGCACGATCAGCGCCACCTGGCGCATATAGGTCGACTTGCCGCCCATGTTGGGGCCGGTGATGACCTGCATGCGCGTGTTGGCGTTCATGCGCGTGTGGTTGGCGATGAAGCTGCCGCTGGAGGTCTCGGCCATGCGGGCCTCCACCACGGGGTGGCGGCCGGCCTCGATCTCGATGCAGGGATGGTTCACGAACTCGGGCGCGCACCAGTTCAGCGTCAGCGAGCGCTCGGCCAGCGTGCACAGCACGTCGATGGCCGCAATGGCGCCGGCCACGCGCGTGAGCGCCGGCACATGGGGCTGCAGCTGGTCCAGCAGCTGCTCGTAGAGGAATTTCTCGCGCTGCAGCGCGCGCTCCTGCGCGGACAGGGCCTTGTCCTCGAAGGCCTTGAGCTCGGGCGTGATGTAGCGCTCGGCGTTCTTCAGCGTCTGGCGGCGGCGGTAGCGCTCGGGCACCGCGTCCTTGTAGCTGTTGGTGATCTCTATATAGAAGCCGTGCACCTTGTTGAACTGCACGCGCAGGTTGGGAATGCCGGTCAGCAGCTTTTCCTTGGCCTCCAGCTCCAGCAGGAAGTCATCGCAGTTGTTCTGGATGGCGCGCAGCTCGTCCAGTTCGGCGTCGTAGCCCGTGGCGAACACGCCGCCGTCGCGCACCAGGGCGGCCGGCTCTTCCATGATGGCGCGCACCAGCAGCTCGGCGCAGCCCTCGGGCGGCTGCAGGTCGGCAAACAGCTGGGTCAGGTGGGCCGAAGGCGTCTGCCCGGCCTGGGCCAGCACGGCGGCCTTGTGCAGCGTGCGGCCCAGTCCCACCAGCTCGCGCGGGCGCACCTGGCGCAGCGCGGTGCGCGCGGTGATGCGCTCCACATCGCTCACGCCCTTGAGCTGCTCGCGCAACTGCTGCCAGGGCGCGGCCATGCCGCCTGCGCTGGCGCCCTGCAGCGCCCGCGTGGCCTCCAGCCGCGCCATGGCCTGCGTGCGGTCGCGGCGCGGCTCCAGCAGCCAGGCCTTGAGCAGGCGGCTGCCCATGCCCGTCATGCAGGTGTCCAGCAGAGAGAACAATGTGGGCGAATCCTCGCCGCGCAGCGTCTTGACCAGCTCCAGGTTGCGGCGCGTGGCCAGCGGCAGCGCAATCAGCTCATCGTCGCGCTGCACCTGCAGAGCGTGGATGTGCGACAGGCTGCGGCCCTGCGTGTGCTCGGCATACGACAGCAGGGCGGCGCTGGCGCCATGGGCCAGCGGCAGATCCTCGGCCTCCCAGGCCTTGAGGCTGGCCGCGCCCAGCAGCTCCAGCAGCTTGCGCTCGCCCAGGCCGCCGTCGAACTGCCAGTCGGGCCGGGGCGACAGCGGGCAGGCAATGGAGCCGCCATGGCGCAGCGCGAACAGGCTCTGCTCGAAACGCTCGGTCACGCCTGCGCTGTAGATCAGCTCGCTGGGCGCAATGCGTGAAATCCAGGCGCCCAGCTCGTCGTGGGAGCATTCGGCCAGGTGGATGCGCCCCTGCGTCACCGCCATCCAGGCCAGGCCGCAGCGCTGGCGCCCGGCCGTGTGCAGGGACAGCAAGATCGCCTCGCTCTTGTCCGACAGCAGCTCACTGTCGGTCAGCGTGCCCGGCGTCACCACGCGCACCACCTTGCGCTCCACCGGGCCCTTGGCGGCGCCCACCTCGCCCACCTGCTCGCAGATCGCCACCGACTCGCCCAGCTTGATCAGCCGGCCCAGGTAGTTCTCCAGCGCATGGAAGGGCACGCCAGCCATAGGAATCGGCTGCCCCGCCGTCTGCCCGCGCGTGGTCAGCGTGATATCCAGCAGCCGCGCCACCTTCTCCGCATCCCCGAAGAACAGCTCGTAGAAATCCCCCATGCGGTAGAAAACCAGCGTGTCGGGGTAGTTGATCTTGATGCCCAGGTACTGCTGCATCATGGGCGTGTGCGCCGACAGATCAGGGGCCGGAGAGGGCTGTGTGCTTTGCGAGAGGTCGCTCATTGGCTTGGGAATCAACAGGTTGCGGCGGCGCGAAGGCGCCGGGCAAGGCCTGCCTGGGAGGCGCGGGGCCGCAGGAAGGCGCAAATGTTCTTGTGTCGTGCTGCCCGCCTTGGGCCGTATCCATCGTGTGGGGCGTGGTGGCGGACAAAGGTCACATTATTGACTACCCGAGGTTGGACGCCGCGCCAAGGGGGCGAAGATCGCGGCACACAAATGCGCAGCGCTCAATCCAAGGGACCATTTCCGCCATGCGTCGTCACAGGGCTCCTTCTGGCAACTGCTTGGCTCCTTGGTACAGGGCGTACTGCGCATCCGCCAGGGTGATCACTTCGTCCCCGGTGAGATGGCTCATCAGAACACTGTTGAGTTTCGCGATGCGTGCGCCATAGCAGCGAATCAGCGAGGCGATCTGAATCTGCTCCGGTTCCGTGATCTGATCTCCCAGCGCTGTCACGGCGTGGGCTGCTGCCTCGATGTCGAACGAGCAAAGAATGAGCAACTCACTGGCCCGGTGGCCGCTTCCAAGCAACGGCGATGCCGCTGTGACTGGTGATGCTGTATCTGCCTGGCTGCCGAATGTATTGATACCGTTGCCAGTCGCCTTGGCTGCAGCAAAGCTGGCCAGGAAGCGTAGGTCGTCCAAGGAGTGGGGAAGCTCGTTGTAGGCCCCGAACAGCCTGTCTGCGAATTCAAAGGCGTGTTCCAGCAGTCCATGAACAAAGGCAGCTTCACCTGCTGCACTGAGCCGGTTCTCTCGGAATGTGTCGCGAGCGAACTCCAGTTCCGAGCTGATGAGGGCGAGCAGTGAAAGCAGATCCACCCTCACCGGCTCATTTGGACTGGTTGCCGGGCAGCAACCGGGAGCAGGAAGCTGGTTGAGCGCTGCAAATGCCCGGCTGAGGTGCGAGCAGGAGTAGCGCTCCTGTGCTCCGTCGTACAGGATGCTTTTCACCGTGTGCTTGAGCACTCCCGCAGCGCACAGGACTGCTTGGTGGACATCGACAAGAGAATTTCGGGCCATGTTGTTTCTGGCTGGGGTGGGCTTGCCTGCAGAGGCTGATGGGTCATTCCTTGCCATGGTTCTCCTCCATTGCCGGGTGCTGTGTGAAGGGGGCTGCACGGATTGCGCGAAGCCCTATACCTGCTCACTGCTTGATGTTTGGCTTCAAAATGAAGTCAATTTTGAATGTATTTTGACTTCATTTTGGTGTCAATGCTATTTTGAAGCCGACCCATAGAATTTGTGCCATGGCACAAGACGACTACATCCGCACCGCACTGCGCGTGCCACCTGAGCTGCACCAGGCCCTACACGAGGCGGCGGACAGGACCAGCAAGAGCTTCAATGCCGAAATCAACGAGCGCCTGCAGAGGACCTTCGATGACGAGCGCTTGGCCGCCCAGCGCTTGGCAGCTGAAGCCGGCCTCATGGGCCTCCAAGCCATGCTTGCGATTCATTTGAAGGAGTTCTTCGAACTCCTGCCCGTGGAGGAACAAGGTAAGCCCGTCAACAAGGCAGTACGGGATGTGGCACAGGCGATCAGCCAGAGCTCTGCGAAGGAGATCGAAGATGCTCTGGGTCACTATGTCCGCATGGAGGATGAGGAACCCATCAGCCGCATGGCGAGCGCGATTGCGCGTCATCGGGTGGGTTCGCGGGAGCAGGGCGAGCCTATGGTGGACGGGTCTGGCGTAAAGCGGGTGAAGCGCAACACCAGATCCTGAGGGGGAGCCCGCTGGCCGGAGTTTGCAGGCAGAAGTTAGGTAGCTGTGCCGCTTAGGTGAGCCTGACATCCAACAGGAGATGGACGGTTTGCCTCAATACGGGGGGACCGTGCAGTCAGCCATCCTCAACGAGGCGGCCACCCTGCTTCGCAGGCGCTATTACAAAAGGGAGATTTTCCATGGCCCAGCAACAGTATCCGGTCGAAGTTCAATCGGATTTCTTGGAGAAGATCACTCGCGCGAAGCCGGTGCAGGCTTTGGCGGAACTCATTTGGAATGGCTTGGACGCCGATGCCGGCCGAGTTTCCGTCTCGTTTGAGCACAACGAGATGGGCACCTTGTCGGAAGTCATCATTCGCGACGATGGCAATGGCATTCCGAGGGCGAGCGCTCCTGAGTTTTTTCGACGCCTCGGCGGCTCATGGAAGAAGCCGGGAGGCTCCACCGAGACCGGAAGGTTCTTGCACGGCCAAGAGGGCAGGGGCCGCTTCAAGGCGTTCGCCATTGGGACCCGAGCCGAATGGGCCGTCGCATACAAGCGCGACGGGAAGCTCTGGAAGTATTCGATCACGATGTCGGCCAACGACATCCGCCATGTGAACATCTCCGACGAGATCGAAGTCGCCAAGCCGACCGATGCCGGCGTCACGCTGACGATCTCCGATCCGCACAAGGACTTCCGCTCCTTTGTGAGCGACTCGGGCATCCATGTCTTGGCCGAAGTCTTCGCCCTCTATCTGGCCGACTATCCCGATGTCAACGTGACCATCGGCGGCAGGCGCATCGACCCGGCCCTGATGATCGCCAGCAGGAAGGCCTTCAACCTCGCCGACATCGAATCAGGCGGCAAGGCGCATCCCGTCCGGCTTGAGATCGTCGAATGGAAGGGGCTGTCCAACCGGGCTCTGTTCCTCTGCAACGAGAAACGCTTTCCTCTCGTGCAGGTCGATCGCCGATTCCACATTGGCGACTTCCAATTCACCGCGTATCTTGAATCCACGTATCTGACGGTGGCGCAGAAAGATGGGACCGTGGACCTCGCGGAGATGCAGACGCCGGTCGTGGCTGCGATCGACGAGGCCCAGAAGACGATCAAGGACTACTTCCGGCAGCGCTCCGCGATAGAGGCCCGCAGCTACGTCGAGGAATGGAAGACCGAGAAGGTGTATCCCTTCGATGGCGATCCGGCCACGCGCGTGGAGGAGGTCGAGCGGCAAGTGTTCGAGATCGTGGCCGTCAGCGTCGCCAAGAACCTGCCCGAGTTCGCCAGCTCCGCCCAGCAAAACAAGTCTTTCCAGCTTCGCATGCTCAGGCAGGCGATCGAAAAAAGCCCCGAGGAGCTGCAGGTCATCTTGAACGAAGTCCTGCGGCTGCCCAAGCGCCAGCAGGAGGAGCTCGCCGAGCTGCTGCGCGACGTGTCGCTGTCTTCGATCATCAGTTCCGCCAAGATTGTGGCGGATCGTTTGAAGTTCCTGACCGGCATCGAGGCGGTGCTGTTCGATACCGCGCCTAAGAAGAGGCTGCGCGAGCGAACCCAATTGCACCGCATCGTCGCCCAAAACTGCTGGATGTTCGGCGAGGACTTCATGCTGTCTGTCGATGACCAGTCGCTGACGGAAGTCCTACGGTCGCACAAGAAAATCCTCGGGGAGGATATCGTCATCGACGCCCCGGTCAAGCATGTCTCGCAGGAGCGTGGCATCGTGGATTTGATGCTGTCCCGATCCACGCGGCGGCACAACTCGGACTCGATCACCCACTTGGTGGTCGAGCTCAAGGCGCCCAAGGTCAAGGTCAACACCGATGAGATATCGCAGATCGAGGGCTACGCCGCATCGGTCATGGATGACCAGCGGTTCCGCAACGTCAAGGTGTCATGGGTGTTCTGGGTCATCAGCGACGATGTCGGCCCGCACGCGAAATTCCGCATGACCGACGAGTCCGGGCTGATCCACAAGAAGGACAACGTCTGCATCTACGTGAAGACTTGGGGCCAGGTCTTGGCGGAGAACCGGAGCCGCATGAAATTCTTCCAAGAGCGGCTCGAATACCAAGCCGACAAGGGCGCCTCCCTCAAGCATCTGCAGGAGCATTACGCCAAATACTTGGAAGGCGTCTTCGATGCTGAGCCGGTTCCGGCCAGTGGAGAGGAAGTCGCGGCGGCCAAATGAGCAGGCCGCCTCCTTGCGGTCGCCTGCAAGCGTCGATTCGCTGGCGGTTATTGGGTAAAGTTTGAGGATGGTGTTCGTGGCGGCGCTGCTCCAGAGCAACGCGTGGAACTGGGAATGTTTCCCATCTCCTGCAGATGCTAGGATGCATGAAATTTCAATGAAGAATCCAGCCATCATGGGTGTCGTCCGTACTTCTGCTGAACCCTTGCGGGGAGGTGCTGCACTCCTGGCGGAAGAGCTGCGCCCTGGTGGCGTGTACCGACGCGAAGACCTGGCACCGCTTTCCACGGCGGTAGACCGGCATCTGAGTGAGCTGGTGGCTGGCGGAAGATTGAAGAAGTTGGCGCAAGGGCTGTATCACGCACCCAAGCAGTCCGATTTCGGGCCGCTGCCACCTGCTGACGATCAAGTGGTCCAGAGCTTTCTGCGGGACAGCGATTTCCTGTTGTTTTCGCCTTCCGCCTTCAATGCGGTGGGTGTCGGTACCACGCAGCTGTACAACAGCACCTGGGTTTACAACCGCAAGCGGCACGGCATCTTTCGGTTGGGCAATCGTGATTTCGACTTTCGGGTAAAGCCCCGTTTTCCGAAGAAACTCAGCCCCGAGTTCCTGTTCGTGGACTTGCTCAACAACCTGGATGAGCTGGCTGAAGATGGGGAACTGGTTCTTGGGCAGGCGCGCAAAAAGATGCCGTCCTTTGATGCCGAGCGCCTGCGTCAGGCGATTGAGCGCTATGCCAACGCGGCTACCCGAAAAATCTTGAGGGAGTGGAGCGGTGGCTGATTTTCTTCACGAGCGCAGGGATTTCGACCAACTCCTCTCGTTGGTGGCCGACGAACGTGGCCTAGCTCCTGTGCTGGTGGAAAAAGACTACTGGATCATGCATTGCCTCTGGGGTCTTCAGGCCCAGGGGCTGCGGTTCGAGCTGAAGGGCGGCACATCGCTGTCCAAGGGCTTCGGTGTCATCCATCGTTTTTCCGAAGACATCGATATCCGCATCGACCCGCCGCAAGGAATGGACGTCAAGACAGGCCGCAATCACGACAAGCCCGCTCACGTCGAATCACGGCGAGCCTATTACGACGCGCTTGCGCAAACCATCTGCATTCCCGGGGTGGTCGAAGTTCAGCGGGATCGCCTGTTTGACGATGACAAGATGCGCAGCGCCGGGATCCGGTTGATCTACACGCCAAGAACGGCGGCGCTTGCGGGGATCAAGGACGGCATCCTGTTGGAATTGGGATTCGATGACACGGCACCCAATCGCGCAGTGACCATCTCTTCGTGGGCCTTGGAGGCTGCCATGGAGCGCGATATCCCGCTGCGGGACAACCGTGCGGTGAATGTGCCTTGCTATGCACCGACGCACACTTTCGTCGAAAAATTGCAGACCATCTCCACCAAGTACCGCAGGCTGGATGCAAGCCGGGCATTTCCTGCCAACTTCCTGCGGCATTACTACGATGTGTATTGCCTCCTGGGCATGGAGGAAGTGCAGTGCTTCATCGGAACACCGGCCTATCAGCAACGCAAGATCGAGCGGTTCCGTTCCGGAGATGAGCTGGCCATCTCCCTCAACCCGGCATTTGTGCTGGCCGATGCTGCTCAATGCGACCGTTTTGCGCAGGAGTACCGCAAGACACGGGCCTTGTATTACCAAGGACAGCCGGATTTCGACCTTCTTCTGGCCCGCATCCGCGAGCACATCCATGTGCTGTGATGGGCACAGGACTCCTTGATGAAAAAGGACTCAATAGTCCTCATGGGCTTGCATAGGAATGGCCCGCCTGCCTGACGGGCAAGTCTCCGTGTTCCCTAAGTCCGCAGCCCCGCCACCACCCACTCCTGCGGAAACTCCATCCCATCATCCTTGGCAATCTTCCTGAGGATATGCAGGCAGGCGCTTTGCAGGTCCTGCACCACGGCCTGCCGGGCGGCGGGGCCATCCCTTTGCTCCAGCGCATGGATCAGCCGGATGTGGGGATGTTCGGTCGCGCGGGCGTAGGTGCCCCGGTAGAGGTAGCGCACGGACGGGCCGCACTTGAGCCACAGCAGGCCGATGAGGCTGGCCAGCACGGGCTGCTGCGCCGCTTCGATGATGGAGAAGTGGAAGCGCTCGTTGGCGATCAGCGTGGCGTCGTCGTCCACGGCAATGGATTTTTCCAGGTCCTGGTGCAGCCGGGTGAGGGTGTCGATGAAGCCCTGGCCCGGATGGCGGCTGGCGGCGGCTGCGGCGGCGCGGCCTTCCAGTTCGATGCGCAGGGCGATGATTTCCACGTACTGCTCCACGCTGAGCACGGGCACTGTGGCCACGCCGCGGTCGTCCAGGTCCAGGGCGCCTTCGGAGGCCAGGCGCTGTATGGCATCGCGCACGGGCGTGGGGCTGATGCCGAACTCTTCGGCCAGGCTGCGGTAGACGAGGCGCTGCGCGGGTTGCAGCTGGCCTCTCACGATGGCGTCACGGATCTGCAGATAGGTTTTTTCGGCAAGGGTCTGATTGGTTCGGATCTGTGAAAAAACGCTGGACATCGGGCCTCCGCAACTGCTTGGGCGCAATGGTACCTCCCGGGGGATGGTGGGGTGACCGTCACATCCGAGCGTGCCTGGTCCACGGGCTAACCCCATGTTTGGTGTTTGATGCATCAAGTATCATGCATCAAAATCCAGGGAGGAGACATGCCCGTATCACCATCGAACCGCCGTCAATGGCTTGCCATGGGCACGGCCCTTATCAGCCTTTCTTGCGCGGCGTCCGCTGCATCCACCACCTATCCATCCAAGCCGCTGCGAATCCTGGTGCCCTATGCCGCAGGCGGGGCCTCGGACAACATCGCGCGCCAGATTGCGGCGGCCATCACGGGGCAGACCGGACAGGCCGTAGTGGTGGACAACCGGCCCGGCGGCTCGGGCGTGATCGCCGTGCAGGCCCTGCAGGCCGCACCCGCCGATGGCCATACCTTCGCGGTCTTCGATCCCTCGGTGGCGTCGATGAACCCGTTCCTCTTCAGGAAGCTGGCCTATGACCCGGAGCTCGCACTGGTGCCGGTCACCGTGTTGGCGCGCAATCCGATCGCGCTGGTGGCCTTGCCTTCGTTTCCCGCAGGCAGTGTCCGGGAGCTGGTGGCCCATGCCAGGTCGCATGGCGACCTGAGCTATGCCTCCACCGGCAATGGCAACGGCACCAACCTCGCCATGGAGATGTTCCTGGCCGGCAGCGCCATCCAGATGGTGCACGTGCCCTACAAGGGTAGTGCGCCGGCCATGCAGGCCCTGTTGGCGGGGCAGGTGCCGGTCTTCATGTCCGACCTGCCCACCGTCGTGCCCTATGCCCGGTCGGGCAAGGTCCGGGTTATCGCCGTCACGGGAGACCGGCGCTCGCCGCATCTGCCCGATGTGCCGACCTTCGCCGAGGCGGGCGCGCGCGGGGTGGAGATCGCCAACCATTTCAGCGCCTTCGTCGCTGGCGGCACGCCGCCCGCCGTGGTGGAGCAGCTCAACGTCGTGCTGCACAAGGCCCTGGCGGATCCCCGGTTGCAGAAGAATTTCTCGGAAATGGCGCTGGAGGTTTCGCCGTCCACCCCGCAGCAATTGCAGGCCATGGTCAGGGACGATTCCGAAAAATACGGTGCCGTGATCAGGCGCCTGAACCTGAGCATCGATTGATGCAGTGAGGCGCACATGACATACACGCTGCAAAAAACAGAACCCTCGCTCCGGGCACTGGCCGACGGCCTGGAGTTTCCCGAAGGCCCGGTGGCCATGCCCGATGGATCGGTCGTGCTGGTGGAGATCGCCAACGGCTGGCTGACCCGGGTGACGGCCGATGGCACAAGGCGGCAGCTCGTCCACCTGGGCGCAGGCCCGAACGGCGCCGCCATAGGCCCCGGCGGCAAGCTGTTCATCTGCAACAACGGTGGCTTCCAGTGGCACCGCAGTGCGGAGCATGGACTGCGGCCCATAGGCCAGGCCAACGACTATTCAGGCGGGCGCATAGAGGCCGTGGACCTGGCCTCGGGTCAGGTCGAATGCCTGTACACGCAAAGCGGCAGCGGACCCTTGAAGGGGCCCAACGACCTGGTCTTCGACCGGCATGGCGGGTTCTGGTTCACCGACCACGGCAAGGTGCGCCCGCGCGAGGTGGACCGGGGCGGCGTCTGCTACGCGCTGGCCGATGGCAGCGCCATCCGCGAGGCCGTCTTCCCGCTGTGGTCGCCCAACGGAATCGGTCTTTCTCCCGATGAGAAGACGCTCTATGTGGCGGAGACCTTCACGGGGCGGCTGTGGGCCTTCGACATCGGCGAGCCCGGGCACATCCTGGCCCGGCCCTGGCCCGATTCGCCCAATGGCGGACGGCTGGTCTGCCGCCTGCCGGGCATGCAGAACATCGACTCCCTGGCTGTGGATGCCGAAGGGAACATCTGCCTTGCCACGCTGGGCGAGGGCGGCATCACCGTGGTCTCGCCGGCCGGGCAGGTGCTGCACAGGGTCGAGTTGCCCGACCCCATGACGACCAACATCTGCTTTGGCGGTAAGGACCTGAAGACGGCTTTTGTCACCCTGTCTTCCACGGGGCGGCTGGTGGCGCTGGACTGGCCGTGTCCTGGATTGCCTTTGAATTTCCTGAATAGATAAGTTCCCCCTGGCTTCCCTTTCCGTATCGCTGGCGATTGCCATGGCGAGGGAGCCGCTACGCCTTTTTTTGTTGAACGGAAACCGCAACCCATGTCGAAACCCCTGAGCAACCCTGGATTGAACAAGCAGGACACCGTAGGCCACTTGGTGGCACGGGTCCTGAAGCGGCACGGCATCACGCAGTTCTTCGGGCAGAGCCTGCCCAGCATGTTCGTGCTGGCTGCCGAGGAACTGGGCCTGCGCCAGATCGCCTACCGCACCGAGAACGCGGGCGGCTACATGGCCGATGCCCATGCCCGCATGAGTGGCCGGCCGGCCGTGATCACCGCGCAGAACGGGCCGGCCGCAGCGCTGCTGGTGGCGCCGCTGGCCGAGGCGCTGAAGGTCTCCATCCCCATCATTGCGCTGGTGCAGGACGTGGCGCGCGACCAGACCGACAGGAACGCCTTCCAGGACCTGGACCACATGGGCCTGTTCAAGCCCGTGACCAAGTGGGTGCGCCGCGTGGACCAGGCATCGCGCGTGGAGGACTATGTGGAGCAGGCCATCATCGCGGCCTGCAGCGGCCGGCCTGGCCCCGTGGCGCTGATGCTGCCGGCTGACCTGCTCACCGAGCCTGCCCAGCCGTCCGGCGTGCCCCGGCCCGCTGCACTGGCCCGCTTTCCGCTGGACCGCGCCGTGCCCGAACGGCAATTGCTGGAACAGGCCGTGGGTGCGCTGCTCCAGGCCCGCGCGCCGGTCATCGTTGCCGGTGGCGGCGTGCACATCTCGGGTGCCAGCGAGGCACTGAGCGCCTTTGCCGATGCGCTGAGCCTGCCCGTGGCCACCACCAACATGGGCAAGGGTGCCGTGGCCGAGACGCATGAGCTGTCGCTGGGCGTGGTCGCCAACTGCCTGGGGCCCAATGGCTCGGGCCGCTACCTGAAGGATTTCGTGGCCGGGCCCGACGTGGTGTTTCTGATCGGCAACCGCACCAACCAGAACGGCACGGACAGTTGGACGCTGTACCCGCGCGATGCGCAATTCATCCACCTCGATATCGACGGCCAGGAGATAGGGCGCAACTACGACGCCATGCGCCTGGTGGGCGATGCGCGGCTGGCGCTGCAAGCCATGCTGGACATCGCCGGGCCGCTGGATCTGTCGGCCCGTACCGGCCAGCGCGCTGCACTGGCCGCACGCATTGCCAAGGGCAGGGAAAGGCACCGGCAGGAATCAGCCGAAGTACGCCTGTCCAACGCCGCACCCATACGGCCCGAACGCATCATGCATGAGCTCGACGCCCTGCTGACCGCCGAGGACACCGTGGTGGCCGATGCCAGCTACTCCACGCTGTGGGTCACCAACTACCTGACCGCGCGCCGGGCCGGCCAGCGCTTCCTCACGCCGCGCGGCCTGGCGGGCCTGGGCTGGGGCATGCCCATGGCCATGGGCGCGCGCCTGGCGCAGGACGGCGGCCAGGTGTTCTGCCTGGTGGGCGACGGCGGCTTCGGCCATGTGTGGTCGGAGATGGAGACCTGCAGGCGCATGGGCATCAAGGTCATCACCGTCCTCATCAACAACGGCATCCTGGGCTACCAGAAGCATGCCGAGCATGTGAAGTTCGGCGAGCACACCTCGGCCGTGAACTTCAGCGGCGTGGACCATGCGGCCATCGCACGGGCCTGCGGCATCCACGGCGTGCGCGTGGAATCGGCCGATGCCATCGCCCCCGTGCTGCTCGCCGCCATGGCCGCCGAAGAGGCCACGCTGATCGAGGTCATGTGCACCGAAGACGCCTTTCCCCCCATCACCTTCTACACGCCGGAGAGCCACTGATGAGCGCGCCTGAGAACTTCCCCCTCCGCACGGCCCTGGTGACCGGCGCCGCGCGCGGCATCGGCCTGGCCACCGCCATCGAACTGCTGCGCGACGGCCGCCGCGTGGTGCTGGCTGACCTGGCCGCGCCCGACCTGGATCTGGTTCCGCAGGAACTGCGTGCCCGGGCCAGCGCCGTGGTGCTCGATGTCTGCGACGAGGCAGCCCGCCAGCGCGTGGTCGCGGACATGGTGCAGCGCCACGGCGGCGTGGACATCCTGGTCAACAACGCCGGCATCAGCCTCAAGAACGCCAGCGGACAGTCCAACGGCATCCTCGAAGTGGGGCTGGGCGAGGTGCAACAGATCCTGGACGTCAACCTGCTGTCCATGCTGCGCCTGTGCCAGCTGGCGCTGCCGGGCATGAAGCAGCGGCTCTGGGGGCGCATCGTCAACGTGTCCTCGCTGGCCGGGCGCGGCAAGTCCATCGTGGCCGGCCCCGCCTACATGCTGAGCAAGTCAGCCGTGCTGGGCCTGAGCCGCTCCATCGCCTCGGAGATGGGCCAGTACGGCATCACCACCAACTGCGTGGCGCCGGGCCGCATCCTGACGCCGATGGCGCAGCAGGCCGGCGACGAGGTCAACCGCCGCTATGCGGAGCAGATCCCGGTGCGGCGCCTGGGCGAGGCGGCCGAGGTCGGTGCCGCCATCCGCTACCTGTGCAGCGAGTCCGCAGGCTTCACCAATGGCGCGGTGATCGACGTCAACGGCGGCTTCTTCATGAATTGAGGAAGGACGCCCCCCTGAGCGGCTGCGCCGCTTCCCCCTCTCGCTTCGCGGGGGGACGGCACCCTCGGTGCGGGGCGGCCCTTCCTCGGTGCCCCCACTTCCAGGGCGTGCCTGTTTCCCGGTCAGTGGGTAGTACGCAGCACCGTGAAAGCACGACTTCCAAAGACGACAGAACCCAAGATCGCAACGAGAGACAACCATGCATGCATATCCATCCCCCGCATCTCGCCGATGCCTGCTTTCGGCCTTCTGCGCGGCAGCGCTGGCGGCCGCAGCCGGCGCCCCGGCGCTGGCCCAGGGCACGGACGCGTTTCCCGAGCGGGAACTGACCCTGATCATCAACTACGGCGCAGGCGGCAATACTGACGTGGCCTCGCGCGCCATCGGCAATGCCATGGAGGGCCTGCTCAAAAAGCCCGTGGTGCCCAACAACCGCGCGGGAGCGCAGGGCACGCTGGGCGTCTCGTCTCTGGCCCGGCAAAAGCCTGACGGCTATACGCTGGGCGTGGTGACGTTTTCGACCATCGCCATCACGCCCCACCTCATGAAGGTGGACTACAAGGTCGATGACTTCGACTTCATCGCAGGCGTGGCCCGCTACCGCTATGGCGTGGCCGTGCGCGCGGACTCGCCCTACAAGACCATGGCCGACCTGGTGGCCGCGTCCCGCCAGGGTAAGGGCATCTTCTTTGGCGCGCCGTCCGCGCCCAACAACCTGGCCATGTACGAGCTGGGGCGCAAGACGGGCGGCAGGTTCGAAGAGATCAACTACAAGTCCGGCGCCGAGACCGTGGCCGGCCTGATCGGCGGGCAGGTGGACGTCATCGTGCAGAACCCTTCGGACATCGTCCAGCACGTCAAGGCCGGAAAAATGCGCCTGCTCGCCAGCGCCAGCCCCATGCGCTGGAAGGAGTTGCCCGAGGTGCCCACGCTCAGGGAGCAGGGCTACGACGTGGAGATCGACTCCTGGATCGGCCTGGCCTATCCCAAGGGCGTGCCCCCGGCCCTGCGCGACAGGCTGGAGCGCGTCGCCATGGCAGCCGCCGAGGGGCCCCAGGTGGCGCGCATCTTCGAGTCAGCCGGCGTGGACCCGGCGCCGCTCACCGGCGCCGAATACCGCAGGAAGCTGGTCCAGGGCCATGAGTCCATGGGCGCGGCCATCAAGGCGGCGAATCTGCCGCGCATGAACTGAGGGCGGTCCGGCTGCCCTGGGGGAATGGTGGAATGCAAACCATTCTTATTGCGGGCGGCTAAAATACCGCCCCATGTCCGTGCCGCACACGCCTCCAGAATCCATGCTCCAGGTCCAGCAGCTGTATGTGGGCCACCATGCCTGGCTGCTGTCGCGTCTGAAGGCCCGGCTGCGCGACACGGCCGAGGCGCAGGATGTGGCGTCCGAGACCTTTGTGCGCGTGGTGGCCGGGCGCCCCGCTGCCGTGGTGCAGGAGCCGCGCGCCTTTCTGACCACCATTGCCAAGCGCCTGCTGTTCACGCTGTGGCGCCGGCGTGAGCTGGAGCGGGCCTATGTGGAGACCCTGGCCCTGCAGCCCGAGGAGCTGGCGCCTTCTCCCGAAGAGCGCGCCGTGCTGCTGGAGACGCTGGAGCACATCGCCCAGGCGCTGGACGGCTTGCCGCTCAAGGCGCGCCAGGCCTTTTTGCTGAGCCAGATCGACGGCCTGACCTACCAGGCCATTGCCGACCAGCTGGACATTTCCCTGAGCACGGTGCGCCGCCACATGGCCGAGGCCTTCCGGCGCATCGCCATCGCGCTGGCCCGCCAGCAGGCCGGCATTGCCGTAGCGCGCGGCGGCTGACATGGCGGCCTCTCTTTCGCAGGACGGCAGCAGTCTGGATGCCGCCACCGAGGCGGCTGTGGGCTGGCTGGTCACGCTGAACTCGGGCTCCGTCAGCGATGGCGAGCGCCAGGGCTTCGAGCAATGGCTGCGGGCCGATGCCGGCCACCGCCTGGCCTGGGAGCGGCTGCAGGCACCGCTGCAACAGATGCTGTCGCCGCTGCGCACCGGTGCGCCTGCGGCCTCGGGCAGCCTGATGGGCCAGGCGCTGCAGCGTGCCGAATCGCGCATCCGCCGTCGCCGCAGCCTGCTGCGCGGCGCGCTGGGATTGGGCGGCATGGCGGTGGGCACCGCCTTCGTGGCCCACCGCCACGCACCCATCAGCCAATGGGCTGCCGACCTGCGCACCGGCACGGGCGAGCGGCGTGATTTTGCGTTGCCCGATGGCAGCACCATCACGCTGGATGCGCGCTCGGCGGCTGACCTGGACTTCAGTGGTGGCCGCCGCACCGTCATCCTGCGCCAGGGCACGCTGCTGGCGCATGCGGCGCCACAGGCCTGGGAGGCAGGGCAAGGGGGCGCCGCCTTCACCGTGCGCACGGCCCACGGCCAGGTGCGCGCGCTGGGCACGCGCTTCGTGGTGCGCCAGGAGGCCTGCAGCAGCCTGGTGAGCATGCTTGAGCACAGCGTGGAGATCACCACGCCCCAGGGTGCAAGCCAGGTGCTGGCCCAAGGCCGCAGTGCACGCTTCGGGCCGGCGGGCATTGCCGAGGATGCGACTGAGCCCGGCACCGCCTCGGCCTGGCAGCTCGGCATGCTGGAGGCGCATGACCAGCCGCTGGGCGAGGTGGTGCAGGCCCTGCGCGCCTACCGCGCGGGCTTCATCCGCGTGGCGCCGCGTGCGGCGGCCCTGCATGTCTACGGCACGTTTTCGCTGGACGACACCGACCGCGCCCTGGCGGCGCTGGCCGAGACCCTGCCCATTGCCGTGAACGTCTACCAGCGTGGCTGGCTGGTAACCATCGAGTGACTGTCGAGTGACTATCGGGTGAGGTCGGTGCCTGCGCGCAAAAAAATGAACACTTTTTGCGGCGCGCTCGACAAGCCTTGGAAACCTGCTTTTCAGGCCCTACCAACCTCCTTGTCGAGAACCCGCATGCTGCTCTCCTGCCCCTTGCCCTTGCGCACCTTGGCCGCTGCCGCCCTGGCCTGCGCGCTGAGCGCCCACGCCCAGACTTCCCCTTCCGCGCCCGCTGCGCCAGCCGCCTCGTCCGTGCGCAGCTACGACCTGCCATCCCAGCCGCTGGGCAGCGCGCTGGCGCGCATAGGCGCCGAAAGCGGCCAGCAGATCGGCATTGACGCCGAGCTGGTGCGCGGCCTGACCGCGCCCGCCGTGCGCGGCAGCTACACGCCCGAGCAGGCCGCGCGCGCGGCGCTGCAGGGCAGCGGGCTGGAGCTGGTGCGCACGGGCTCGGGCAACTGGGGCCTGCGAACCGCAGCGCCCGCTCCAGCCTCCGCAGCTGCCGCTGCACGCACCGCAGGCACGGCCCAGGCCATGGCCGAGGTGCGTGTCACGGCCCAGGCCATCACCAGCCCCACCACCGAGCAGACCGGCTCCTACACCACGCGCGCTCTGAGCATCGGCAAGATGGAGCAGTCCATTCGCGAGACACCGCAGTCCGTGACCGTGGTCACGCGCCAGCAGATGGATGACCAGAACCTGTCTTCCGTCGAGGACGTCATCCTGCAGACCACGGGCGCCACCAAGTCGCAGCGCAACTTCGGGGCCCACGTCTACATGATGCGCGGCTACGAGATCCCTGACTCCAACTACCTGCTCGACGGCGTGGCCGGCGGCACCTACAGCCCCACGGGCTGGGTGCCCATGGACACGGCCATCCTCGACCGCGTGGAAGTGCTGCGCGGCGCAGGCGCCCTGGTGGTGGGCGCGGGCGACCCCAGCGGCGTGGTCAACATGGTGCGCAAGCGCCCGCGTGCGGAAAAGCACTTCGAGTTTGCCCAGAGCATCGGCTCCTGGAACAACTTCCGCACCGAGATCGATGGAGGCGGCGCGCTCAACGAGGCCGGCACGGTGCGCGGCCGCGTGGTGGCCGCCTATACCGACCGCCACAGCTTCATCGACCTGGTGCATTCGCGCTCGCCCATGCTCTACGGCGTGATCGACGCCGACCTGGGCGCCGGCACCAAGGTCACGGCGGGCTACCGCCATGAGCAGACCGACATCGACGGCTACAGCATCTTCGGCCTGCCCAGCTACTCCAACGGCGCCTCGCTGGGCCTGCCGCGCTCCACTTCGCTGGGCCAGCGCTGGAACCGCCACGAGGCCCAGGTCGATGACGTGTTCGGCGAGGTCGAGCACCGCATGGGAGGCGACTGGGTGGCCAAGCTCACGCTCAACCACGGCAAGACCAGCATCGACCAGAAGCTGGGGTCGGCGCGCGGCGCCATCGATCCCGTTACCCTGCAGGGCCTGCGCTACGTGGGCAACGATTTCATTGCGCGCGACATCGATGCCACGGGGCTGGATGCCAACGTCACCGGCAGCTTTCAGGCGCTGGGCGGCACGCACAAGGTCATGTTCGGCACCAGCTGGACCCAGCAGAAGGTGCTGACCCAGTCGGCCTCCTCTGGCGAGGCCATGCCCCTGGACGTCTTCCGTTTCGACCATTCGCGCATCCCCGATCCCGTGGCTCCTCCTTATGACTTCGGTCTCAGGGAGCGCAAGCAACTGCTGGGCATCTACGGCAGCGGGCGCCTGCAGCTGGCCGAACGCCTGCACCTGCACCTGGGCGGGCGCCTGAACTGGTTCAAGTTCCGCTCCAACGACACCTTCACCGGCGCGCTGACCAACGACTACCGCGAAAACGGCCGCTTCACGCCGTATGCGGGCCTGGTCTACGACCTGGACAAACTCTGGTCGGTCTATGCCAGCTACACCAGCACCTTCCAGCCCCAGTCGCAGTACGCCACCGTGCAGGGCAACCGTCTCAAGCCGGCCGTGGGCGCCAACTACGAGGCCGGCATCAAGGGCGAACTGTTCGAGCGCAAGCTCAACGTGGCCTTCTCGGTGTTCAACATCAAGAAGCGCGACGTGGCCGTGTTCGACACCGGCAACGAAGGCCTGTGCCCCGGCGTGACCACCAATGACTGCTACCGCAACTCCAGCGTGCTGCGCAGCAAGGGCTTCGATGCCGAGATCGGCGGCGAGCTTGCACGCGGCTGGCAGGTCTCTGGCGGCTACACCTGGCTGAACACGCGCGACGACGAAGGCAGCTCGCTGAGCACCGACACCCCGCGCAGCTTGCTGCGCGTGTCCACCAGCTACGCGCTGCCCGGCGAATGGTCGGCCTGGAAGGTGGGCGCCAACCTCAGCGCGCAAAGCCATGCCCGCGTGGACACGGTGCAAAACCCCGGCCACGCTGTGCTGGACCTGCGTGCCTCCTACCGCATCAACCGCAACTGGACGGCCGCGCTCAACATCGGCAACGTGACCGACAAGGTCTACTGGGCTGCCGTGGGCGGCGCGCGCAACGGCACCTACTACGGCATGCCGCGCAATGCCACGCTCACGCTGCGCGGAACCTTCTGAGTGGACTGCCCCTGTGGGGCGGCAACCACGCGCAGGGGGCGAGTGCCTGCGCCTCAGCGCGGCGCCAGGAACAGCTCCATGCGCTGCAGCTCCTCATCCAGCGCGCTGCGGAAGGCGGCATCGCCGGGCGCCGCGCCGGCCACATAGCCGAATGACGGCTCCAGCCGGCCCTCGCGCGCCTGCAGGTTGGCCCAGCCGATCACATGGCCCTGCCAGAGCATGGGCAGGGCGTAGTAGCCGAGTTGGCGCCGGGCCGGTGGCGTATAGGCCTCGAACTTGTAGGTCCAGCCCCAGAGCAGCGTGAAGCGGCGCCGGTCCCAGACCACGGGGTCGAAGGGCGCGAGCAGGCGCAGCCGCTCGTCGAAGGCATGGCGGCGCGAGCGTGGGTTCTCGTCGGCGGGCCAGTACCAGGTGGTTCCGTCGATGCGGCAACTGGCCAACTGCTCGCGCGCCAGCCGCAGCGCCGCCTGGGTCTGCTGCGCCAGGTGGGGCGCGCCATAGCCCAGCAGGCGCACCAGGTAGGTCAGGCTGGGGGCCGGCAGCGGTGCGTACTTGCGCACCACCAGGTCGATCAGCGCGGCGGCGCGCCGGGCGCTGGCGGCGGGGCTGTCGTCGGCAGGCGGGTGGGCGATGGCCTCGTAGACGCGCGTGCCGCTGTCGCGGCGCTTGACGCGCAGCAGGCCGCGGTAGTGCATGCCGTCGAGCAGCTGCGTGCTGGCGCTGCCCGAGCCGCCCCAGTAGTTCTTCACGCTTCCGTGCGAGAAATGCTGCTCCACCTCGCGCGGATGCGCGGCGCCGCGTTCGCGCACAAAGGCCAGCACCTCGGCGGCCTTGCGCTGCGTCTCGGCATCCCAGGCCTTGCGGGCCTGGCGCGGGTGCATCAGCGCCAGGTGCTCACTGGGCAGAAAGCCGTAGTTGACCAGGCAGTCCTCGTCGATCGGCAGGCGCGCGTAGCGGCGTTCCAGATCGCCGGCGCGGTAGTCCTTGACGCGGTGGCGCAGCGTCAGGTCCTGTGCCCGGGCCGGCGCGCGAATCGGGTCTGCCTGCACAAAGCCCAGGCGCTGTATGGCCGCAGGCAGGGTGGTCGGTGTGAACAGGGTGCGCGCCACGGCATGGCGGCGCAGGTCGTCAAGGCTCGGTTCGGTGGGCATGGATTGATTGGAGCACGGCCGTGCCGCCGTACTTCCTGATCCTGCCGTGCCGCTCAGGCCTTCCTGGCACGCCTGCGCCGCCACAGCGCGCGCAGTACCCAGCCCAGCGGCAGCACCACCAGCACCAGCCAGGGCAGCACGGCCGCCACGAAGGTGATCAGCGCGGCCATGCTCTCGCCCAGCACATGGCCGGCATCACGCAGCGCGCGGCCTATGGGGCTGTAGCTGGTGCCGCCCTGCACCAGGGCGCGGGTGGGCGTGAACTGGATCTGTATGTGCTGCTTGCTGGTCTGCTGCTCCAGCACCTTGCGCTGGGCGGCCATGGCGTCCAGCTCGGCCTGCGTGTCCGACAGCGTGCGCTGTATCTCCAGCAGGTCGGACATGGTGCGCTTGGTCGTGGTGTCGCGCAGCATCAGGCGCAGGCTGTCGCGGAACTCGGTGCGGTTCCTGATGCGCGCCTCCACGTCGATCACCTCGGCCGTCTTGTCCTCGCTGATGGTGTTCTGCGACACGATGGTGGCCACGCCGGCCAGCGTGCCCAGCAGCCGCTGCACATCGGCCGGCGCCACGCGCATCTCCAGCATGGCGTTGCCGGGCTGCTGGGGCGTCTCGCGCAGAAGAGATGCCGACAGCAGCTCGCAGCGCAGCGTGGCGCACAGGTCGCGCACCTGGCCCCAGGCATCGGCCAACTGCGCCTGCGGCACTTCCACGTTCAGCTCCTGGCGCACGGCCAGGAAGCGCTGGGCCATCTCGTCCTGCGCCGATGTCTCTGGTGCGGCTGCTGCCGCATCCTCGGCCTGCACAGTGGCGGCGCGGCCTTGCTTCATGCCGGCGCCGCCCGCCATGGGCGCGGGGGCGGGCGCAGATTCCATGGCTGCTGTGTCGTGCCGCTGGTTGCAGCCCGCAAGGGCCAGGGTGGCAGCCAGTGCCAGCACGGCCGGCAAGGCCATGCGGGAGGGCAGAGTGGAAGGCCGGTGATGCGTCATGAATTTCCTCTTGAAAACAGGCAAGAACAGGCCGCTGCCAGGGCTCAAGGCTCAGGGCTTGCCGCCGGGGCCGAACATGGTGTCCACCTCGGACTGCAGCTCGAAGATGTCGGACACGGTGTAGAGCCAGTCGCCCTTTTGCAGATGGCCGGGGTCCGGCGGCGTCTCCACGCAGGCCTTGACCAGGGTGAACTGGCCGGCAGGGTCGGGCAGGAACTTCAGGCCCGATATGGAAAACCGCGCCACCCGCCCCACACCATCGTTGTAGCGCCGGCCCCGGGCGCGCACGTCGGCCAGCTCCGCCATCTGCGGCAGGTGGTCGAACACCGCGTCATAGAACTCCACGATGGGGCTCTGGTTGGTCCGGGCGCAGCCGTGCACGTACAGGGCGTAGAAGCGCCTGTCCAGCTCCATGGCCACCACATCGGCCGCGCGGTAGAAGGTCAGGCTGTCGGGCAGGCCCGGCGAGCGTTTGGGCGGCGCGGGCGGCGTGTCCAGGAAGTCCTGGCGGATCTGCGCCGACTTGCGAAAGAAGTCATCGCTGAGCGCCACCTCGGCATTGAGCACATCGATGGCCGTGCGCGCGGCCGCGTTCAGGCCCGCGTCGGCCAGGCCGTTCCTGTGCAGCACGATGGCCAGGGCCAGCGCCGTCTTGTGCCGGTACAGCGCCGTTGCCTTGGCATCACCGGCCTGCAGCACGCAGCTCCAGCGCCGCAGCAGGGGCGGCAGGGCATGGCCGCCGTAGTTGGCCGCGATAGCGGCATCGTGCCGGCCCAGCGCAAACGTGCGCGCCATCACGCGCGCCACGTCTTCCTCCAGGGTCTGCACCAGGGTATCGGCTGCCAGCTTGGACAGCGCCTGGGTATGGGTCATGGCCATGGCGTCACTGGCTCCAGTTCGATGGCAGGTTCCTGAAATCCGGCCGGCGGTGGCCGCCGGTGCTGCGTTGTTCGTTGCGGTGCTCGATGCAGTGTTCGATGCTCAGGTCAAAGGCTTGCATGGGTCTGTCGCAGGCGCTTTCGCGCCGGGGCAGTTGGAACGCCGGCCAGTGTGCCCCAAGCCGGGCCGCTGGCGGGGTGTGGGCGCCATCGGGTCTGTATCGATCCGCTACCGGCGCGGGCTGCCGCGCTGACGTCTTGCCGTCACATGAACCGGCAAGACTCGTCATTTGCTTTTCATGCGGTTCATGCGGGTCATGTCAAAAGGGGGGCGCAGGCAGCCCCGGGGAGATGCACGATGTTCTGGGACAAGAAGCTCAGGCGCTGGGCCGAGGCCGTGCGTGCGCGGGCCGATCTGCCGGCGCGGCTGGTGCTGTGGAATGGCGAGCAGTTCGACTTCGGCCGTTTCGAGCAGCCGCGCGTCACGCTCACCGTGCGCAGCGCCTCGGCCCTGCCGCTGCTGCTGGACCCCAGCCTGGACCACCTGGGCCAGGCCTATGTGAAGGGCCAGATCGACATCGACGGCCGCCTGCCCGACATCATCGACTTCGGCTATGCGCTGGCTCGCCGCATGTCCAAGACCCAGGGCGCGGGCAAGGGGCCGGGGCGGCTGGCGCTTGCGGCACGCGCGGCCAGGCGCTTTCGGCACAGCCGCAGCACGGACCGCGAATCCATCCAGTACCACTACGACGTGTCCGACGACTTCTACCGGCTCTGGCTGGACGAGGGCATGGTCTACTCCTGCGCCTACTTCGAGAACGGCGACGAGGACCTGGCCACTGCCCAGCGCAAGAAGCTGGACCACATCCTCACCAAGATCCGCCTGCAGCCCGGCCAGCGCCTGCTGGACATAGGCTGCGGCTGGGGCGCCCTGGTGCTGCGCGCGGCCCAGCACTTTGGCGCGCACTGCGTGGGCGTGACCCTGTCGCGCAATCAGTTCGAAGCGGCCACCGAGCGCGTGCGCGCCGCAGGCCTGGCCGACCGCATCGAGATCCGCCTGCAGGACTACCGCGACGTGCAGGGGCGCTTCGACCGCATCACCAGCGTCGGCATGTTCGAGCATGTGGGCCGCCGCAACCTGCCCATGTACTTTGCGCACATGCGCGAGCTGCTGGCCGATGACGGCCTGGCGCTGAACCACGGCATCACCTCCACCGATGCGGACGTGGGCGCCACGGCCCTGGGCGGCGGCGCGTTCATCGACCGGTATGTGTTTCCTGATGGCGAACTGCCGCACCTGAGCCTGGCGCTGGAGGCCATGCAGCGTGGGGGGCTGGAGGTGCTGGATGTGGAGGGGTTGCGGCGGCATTACGTGCGCACGTTGCAGTTGTGGCTGGAGCGGTTCGAGGCTTGTGTGCCGGAGATTCGGGCGTTGGTGGAGGAGGAGAGGTTTCGGATTTGGAGGGTGTATCTGGCGGGGTGTGCTTATGCGTTTGAACACGATGATGTGTCTATCTTTCAGGTTGTTTGTCGGAGGGCGGGGCAGGGGGCTGCTTCGTTGGCTTGGTCGCGGCGGTATATGTACGAGCGGACCTTGTCGTGAGGCTTGTCTTGTTCGTCTGGCGTGACGCGGGTTTGGCTTTTTGACCCTGCCGGGTGGTGTTTTTTCGAGGCCGGGTCTCGGCCCGGCGGCCGACCTACTTTCCTTTGTTTCGCCAAAGGAAAGTAGGCAAAGCAAAGGCGACCCGAATGCCCGCGACCCCTTCGCTGCGCTGCGGGGCAACCTGCGTCGGGCCGCCTGCGGGGTTCGCCGTGAAACTCACTTCGCGCTGCGCGCTCCGTTCAGACAATCACGGCGAGTCAGATGACGAAGCAGTCCTGTCCTGCGGCAGGACTGCA